>JAGSYU010000020.1 GCA_018262575.1 Pseudomonadota bacterium
CAACATCGGCGGCGGCCAGCCGGTCGGCCTTCTCGATTTCATCGCGGCGATCGAACAGGCGCTTGGCAAGCCGGCTGTCCGCAACCTGCTGCCCATGCAAAAGGGCGACGTCCCCCAGACCTTCGCCGCCCCGGATCTTCTCAGGGAACTCACCGGATACGTACCCGACACCGACGTACCGCACGGGGTGACCAAGTTCGTCGAATGGTACAGGACCTGGAAGGGCTGAAAGACGATGGGCAAGCAACCCGAGAGTGCTGCTTGCCCGTGAATTGAAAAGCGCCTGTCTGACCGATCACAGGTACCTTGATCAGCCTTACGTCAGACTCGCTGGTAGATGTCCTCGATGCGTTCGATATCGTCGTTGCCGAGATAAGCGCCGGACTGCACCTCGATCAGCTCCAGAGGGATCTTGCCCAGGTTGGAGAGGCGATGGCGGGCGCCGAGCGGCACGTAGGCCGACTGGTTAATGGTGAGCAGGCGCGGCGCCTCGCCCTCGATCTCGATGGTCGCCGTACCGTTTACCACCACCCAGTGCTCGGCCCGGTGTTGGTGGCGCTGCAGCGACAGCACGCCACCGGGATCGACGACGATATACTTGACAGCAAAACGCGGCCCGGACACCAACGCCTCGATATAGCCCCACGGGCGATAATCGCGGCGGTGCAGCGTCGCCTCGTCGCGCCCGCGCTCCTTCAGCGCGTCGACCAATCCCTTGACGGCCTGCGCCTGTTCGCGCGGCGCGACCATCACCGCATCCGGCGTGGCCACCACCACCAACCCCTCGGCACCGACCACCGTCGTCAGGATACCCTGGCTATGGACGAGGCAGTCGTGCGAAGCGAGGATCACCCCGTCGCCATGGATGGCGTTGCCGTCTCCATCGTGGTCACTCACTTGCCAGATAGCGTCCCAGGCACCGACGTCAGACCAGCGAAAGCGGCCCTTGACCACGGCCATCTCGGCCGTCTTCTCGATCACCGCGTAGTCAATCGACGTCTTGCGTGCCGCCAGGAAGGAGTCCGGATCGAGCCGGATGAAGCCGAGGTCTTCGGAGGCCTTGTCGACGGCCTCCGAGGCGGCAACGCCGATATCGGGGGCGTACTTGCCGAATTCGGCCAGCATCTGGCTGGCCTTGAACAGAAAATTCCCCGAATTCCAAAGATAGCCCTGCCGGAGATAATCAAGCGCCGTTGCGGCGTCGGGCTTCTCGACGAAGGCGTCAACGAGGCAGAGATCATCGTCTCCAAGTGGTGCGCCGGGACGGATGTACCCGTAGGCGGTCTTTGGCTCAGTCGGCACCAGCCCGAACACCACGATCTTGCCGGTCTCGGCTGCTTTGAGGCCGAGCCGAACGGCATCGCGGAACACCTCGTCGTCGAGCACCACGTGATCGGCGGCGAGCGCCAGCACCACGCTGCCCGGCCGCGTCTTCTCGACGAAGGCAGCGGCGGCAGCGACGGCGGCAGCGCTGTCGCGGCGCGACGGCTCCAGCACCACCGTCGCCTCCACGCCAACGTCGGCCGCCTGGCGGCGAGCGAAGAAGCGGAAGGCATCGGAGGTGATCACCACGGGATTGTCGAACAACTCCCGGTCAGCGACGCGTCGCAACGTCTCCTGGTAGGTGGACAGGTCGCCGGTCAGCGGCTGGAACTGTTTGGGGAAGGCATCGCGCGAGGCCGGCCACAGGCGAGTGCCGGAGCCGCCGGCCAGGATGACGGGAACGATCTTCGGGGATCCTTGCGGCATCTTGGCCTCTTTCAGGCTGCGAAATGACGGTTGAGGGCAGCCAGCATATCGGCGAGCAACGCGTCGGTCGCCGCGACACTGTCGGTCTCGACGTAGCAACGCAGCTCCGGCGCATTGCCGGACTGGCGGAAGTGGACGATGTCACCGTTCGACAGCACCAAGCGAAGGCCGTCGGTATGGTCGATCGCGACCGGCGCGGCGAGACGCGGATCGAGCGCAACCCGCGCCTCGCGCGAGCTGTCGATGGCAGCGATCAGGTTGGCACCATCGGCGGGTGAGATCTTCTTGAGCCGATCGGCCTTCATGACGCGCGGCGGCAGATCCGCCACCAGCGCCGACAACGGTCTCTTTGCCTCGGCGGCGGCAACCAAAGCCGCGACCATCGGCAGAATGGCGTCGCGGGTCGGCAGGCGCGCCAGCGAGCCTCCGGAGAGTGCAATGTCGCTTTCCGTCAGGAAGCCACCATTGGCCTCGAAGCCGACCACCGGCACCGCCGTCGCGGCGGCCATGCCAGCCACCACATAAGGCGAGCCGATGCGGGTGCGAACCACCGTCTCGAACCAGCCGGTCATCTCGAGGGCCGATGTCGAGGAAATCGGCGTTACCACCGTCTTGGCGCCGAGGCGGCGGGCGGTGAGGATGCCGAGCACGTCGCCGTTCACCTGGCGGCCAGCCTCATCGATGACCAAGGGACGATCGCCGTCGCCGTCGGTGGAGACCACGGCATCGAGCCGGTGGGCGGCGATTTCGTCCTTGGCGCGGGAAAGATCGGCCGGGTCGAGTGCCTCGGTATCGACGGCGATGAAGCGGTCGGACCGGCGGAAGGGGAACACGTCAGCGCCCAACCCTTCGAGGATACGGGCCGTAAGGTCGCGGCCGACGGCGGAATGAAGGTCAAGGCCGATCTTCATGCCCTTGAGCGGCCGCCCGGTGAAAACATCGATGTAGCGGACGACATAGGCTTCGGCGATTGTCGGATCGATCGGCGGCAAATCGCCATCACCACCAGGAGAGCCTTCGGCGAGCAGGGCCTCGGCGCGAGCGCGCACCGGTGCCTCGTCTTCTTTCAGGAATTCGCCATCGGGGCGGTAGAACTTGATGCCGTTATAGTCTTCGGGAATGTGGCTGCCGGTTACCATGACGGCCGGCGACTGGCGAGCCAGCGCGTAGGCGGCCAGCGCCGGTGTCGGCACGTTGCCGGCATAGACCGGCGTCCAGCCGGCAGCGGCGATGGCAGCGGTAGCAGAGCCGGCGATCTCCGGACTGGACGCCCTGAGGTCGGCACCAAGGTAGACGGTCCGCGACACGGCGCCAGCGCAGATCACCTCCAGGAAGGCCCGCACATAGGCGGCCGTGGTGGAGCCGGTGAAGTCAACGGCTGGGCCGCGAAGGCCCGACGTTCCGAAACTGACGGACATGGCATCTCGCAATCAAGAGGGACGACTGGCGGAAGTCGTTGGAATGTATCGAAAGAACAAAAAAGCCGTGCCACTCGTATGTAGTCTTGCACATCGACAGGTGCAATCTCCGCCGCTTGCCGACGGCACCGCTTACATTGTGAAGAAACGCAGCAGAAGATAGGCCGGTTCCGTGGCATCGACGCCGACGATAGTAAAGCCCGCTGAAAAAGCGGCCTCAATCTCGTCTCGCACCCTGAGGCGCTCGGTACTCGCCACACCGGGATCCGTTTTGAGCAATTTGGCGAAATCGGCCGGCAGGGCGACCCGGTGGGCAGCGGCCGTCTCATCCGGCGTCAGCATGGGCAGGCCAGCCTGGCAGCGGGCGTAGCGATCGCCGTCGAGCCTCCAATCGACAAGGAGGCGATCGGAGGCGGTACCGGCGTTGATGCCGCCCATTTCGCCATAGTAATCGCGATGATAGGTAACGGCCGTCGCGCCAAGGCGACCGATGTTGAGGGCGGCATTGGGAAAGCGCAGGGGATCGTAAGTCCAGCGAACGTGATGGATGCCGCGCTGAAGGCACCAAGCAGCCTGGTAGAGCTTCAGCTTGAGACCGAGCCCCAGGCCACGCGCTTCGGCACGGACCGCGAGTCGATGCGAATGCTGTACGCCGGCCGACGCCGTTGGGAAGGCGAAAACGTACCCGATCAGCCGATCCCCAAGGAAGGCACCAGCCGCGAGCCCACCCTCGGCCTGGATCACCATCATCAGGTCGCCGGGATCGGTCTTGTCGTCCGGCCCCCAAACGTCGCGCTGCAGATCCTCGGCGGCGTGGAATTCGGCCATACCCAGGAGGTCGCGGATGACCGGTCGAGCATCGACGGTGCTCATGCGGAGAAGCTCCGGACCGACCGGGTGACATCATCGAGAACATCGCGGTCAAGATGGACGCCGATGCCCGGCCCCTCCGGCACCGGCATGCGTCCATCCGCCGTCTCCAGCTTCTCGACAATGATATCGCGGTGGAAGTAGCGGCTTGCCGATGAGGTATCGCCGGGCTTCCTGAAGTTGGGCAGCGTCGACAGATGAATGTTGTGGGCGCGGCCGATACCCGACTCCAGCATGCCGCCGCACCAGACGGGAACGTCGAAGGCGGCAGCAACGTCATGAACGCGGATCGCCTCGGCGATGCCGCCGACGCGGGCGACCTTGATGTTGATGACGCGCGTCGCATCGGCCTGGAGCGCCCGCCGGGCGTGGCCGGCGCTGCGGATGCTCTCGTCGAGGCAGATGGGCGTCCAGAGCCGGCTCTGCAGCACGGCGTGGTCGGCAATGTCGTCGTAGGCCAGCGGTTGCTCGACATACTCGAGGTGGAAGTCATCGAGCCGGCCAAGCACGGCCCAGTCGGACAGGCGGTAGGCGCTGTTGGCGTCGACGGACAGCCGGATGTTGGGAAAAGCCCGGCGTACCGCCTCCAAAAGCTCGATGTCATGGCCCGGCATGATCTTCAGCTTGATTCGCTTGTAACCCTGCGCCACGTGGCTCTCCACCCGGGCGAGCGTGCCGTCGATTGGGCCGATGCCGAGTGACACGCCGACATCGACCGCCTCGCCCGCACCGCCGATCAATGTCTTGAGCGGCAAGTCGAGCCACTTGGCCCACAGGTCCCAGAAGGCCATCTCGATGGTGGCAAGCGCCATGCGGTTGCCACGCCAGGGGCAAAGCAGTGTCTCGACCGCCGCCGGATTGTCGAACACTCGCCCCATCATCGCCGGCAGGATCGTCTCGCCGATCAGGTCCATGGCGCCGGCGGTCGTCTCCTCGAGGAAGTCGGGCAGCGGATCCATGACGCCCTCGGCATACCCCTCCAGCCCACCGGCGGAAAGTGTCACCAGCGGAAAGACGCGCTCGGTCATGGTGCCGGTGGAGATGGTGAACGGAGTGAGCAGCGGCAACCGGACGAGCCGCAACTCGGCGCGTTCGATGGGCGGAAGGCAATGAGACATCGGTGGACCTCCGAGAAAGCGGACGGACGGTAGACTTCTGCAAGTTTCTTTGCAAGATTGACAGTCAGCAATTTCCCTGTCAGCCTTCTTCTCAGATTGATGGAGGCAGGATGTGAAGGAGCGGCGCGGTGGACCGGAATTGGCGGGAGTGGGCGCCGACCTCCGGCGTCGGATCGAGGGTAGCCTGGCCGCCGCCACGCGGACCGAGGCGGCCATTGCCGGCTTTTTCCTGAGCGACCTTTCCAGCCTGCCCTTCGAAACCGCCGGTTCGGTTGCACGCCGCATTGGCGTGTCCGAGGCGTCGGTGGGGCGCTATTGCCGGGCCATCGGTTTCCGCCACTTCAAGGACCTCAAGGCGTCGCTCAAGGACGATCTCGGCGACCGCGCCTTCCTGATTGGCGATCGGTTGCGCGATTTCGCAGAGCGCAGCCGGGCGGGTGAAAGTCGCGCCCTCGAAAAGGAGATCGCGGCGATCGTCGCCAACCATGAGCTCGCAGCAACGCCGGCCTTTCGCGCCGCGGCCGCGCGCCTTGCCCATGCCAGAGAGGTGTTCGTCGCTGGTTTTCAGACCGAGCGTGGCCACGCCCAATACCTCGCCCACGGCCTGTCCTATCTTCGGCCGGGCGTGCACCTCATGGACGCTGCCGACGGCACCTTCGCTGACCTCTTGCTTGACGTGCCGGCAGAGGCAGCCCTGGTGCTCATTGACGGCCGCCGCTATTCGCGCCTCGCCCGCCACCTCGGCATAGCCGCCCGCGCTGCCGGCGCCCACGTGACGCTGATCACCGATCCCTACTGTACCTGGGGGCGCGAGGCGGCCGACGAGGTGTTTGCCGTTCTCACCGACTTCGACCAGTTCTGGGACGCCACCTCGGCCATGGCGAGCCTGATCGGCTTGCTCGTCAACACCGTGTTCGCCGAGCTGGGACCGGAGGTGGAAGCGCGCCTCAGCGCAGTCTCCACCCTTTACGGCGACTTTATCGGCCATACCGTCGCCGGTGGGCGCGGCGGGGAGCGCCCGGCGCGACGGCCGGTCGCGAGCCGGCCCCGCCACCGTGCCGAGCCCGGTCGGAAATAGGCCGCCTCAATCAAATCAACCGGCCAACAGCAGGTCCGCGTCACGGCAGCCGCTGGCTCGGAACAGCTGTCGCCGCGTCGAACCGATACCGAGGGCGGCAAGATCGGCATCGAGGCGGATGAGATCGGGCTCAGAGAGCAGCAGCGGATGCACGGTGGTGCGCACCTCGAAGGCGATACCGCTGTTGGCGAGAGCGATGAGGCTCGCGCGCGCCCGCTCGCCGCTTCCCGGCACGCCGGTGATCGCCGCGTAGTCGGCAAACGGCGCCTTGACGTCAAAGCCGACCCAGTCGGCGAACGGCAGCAACCGAGCGAGCCGTTCCGGATAGGGGCCGGCGGTGTGTAACCCAACGCGGAAGCCAAGCGCCCGAACGGCGGCGACCGCTTCCAGCAGGGTTTTCTGCAGGGTCAGCGCGTGCAGTGACGAAGTGGTCGGCCGAGATCAGCACTTGCTTGACCACGTCCTGGATCCCCTCGATCGAGGGCGTGCGCCCGGCGAACCGATGGGCGAGGACCTTGACGGCCTGCTGCGCCAGAAATTCGGCCTCGCCGCCTGTGACTTCGCCGGAGGCAGCGCCGGCCGAACGAATCTTGTCCGCATCGAACGGGACGAGCGCGCCCGAACGCTTGAGAACAGGAAAGGGGGCTTGGCTGGACTGACTTCGGACATCGTTCTTCTGCACCTGGATCAGAACAGGGAACGACGGAACGCCGTCGACGACGGCGGAGACGCACTCCGGCCATGCGGCGATGATCCCATTGTCCCTGGGCTGCCGAACATGGTGGCCTGAGTTCGCCGCCCATATCGGCGCGCCCAGCTGGCCAACAGGCAGCTAAACCACGACCGGGGAACACGATCAGATTGCCGACGTTGGCGCGATCCGAGAGAGGCATCTTCCCCGACCAAGCGAGTTTTCGCAGCTTGCCTCGGTATCGGGAAACTGACGTCTCGCTGGATGACCCGGGCCAACTGCCCGGCGGAATCGACCAGACCGATTGCCGGCCTCCAGATGCGAAAAAGCACCCGGCCGGTCAGGGACCCGGGTGCTCAGCCATGGCCATTACTGGCCATTCTTTTGTCAGAGACCGTCGATCCGGCCGCTGCCGGCGGCGCGGACACAATGACGCTCACGGAAATCCGAACCGAAGCCGCGGACATAGGTCGTATCCCGCTCGACGGCGCGGGGGGCGCGGAACGTCCTGGTGAGGGGGGCCTGTGCGAACATCTTGGTTTCCTTTTCGTGGCGCCGGACGACCTCAATGGCCACATCCGACGCCCCTCATATAGGCCCTTGTCCGCATATACCAAAGTCGCATTAAGTGAAGACTCACCAAAGAAAATCTGCAAAGCGCGTTAGGGTCTTGTTCACCTTTTTCGGTGCGCCGCTTCACACTGCCTTCAGCGTGAAGCGGATGGGGGCGAAGCCCTCGACATTTGCCACCGCCGTCTCGCCCGGCGCGATGGCGTGGCCGCCGCCAAAGGCGCCGGTGGTGACCACATCGCCTGCCCTGAGAGGGCGGCCGGTTGCGGCGAGTGCATTGGCAAGCCAAGTCAGCGGATGAGCGGGATCGCCGGAGGGATGCCCACCCCTCTGGTCGACGGCAATACGGCCGCCGACTTCCAGCCGCACCGCCACGTCGGCGCGGACGCGGTGGCGCCAGTCAGTGACGAGCGGTCCGCGCACCAGGCCCCAATTGCCCATGAAATCGGCGCGTGCCATCAGCGGCGACGGCCGGGGCTCGGCGGCAAGGCGGCTCTCAAGTATCTCGAAGGCGGCGAAGGCGCCGCTGACCGCCTCAGCGACCTCGTCGGGCGAATAGATCGCGCCGCCCGGCCGGCCGGGCAGGTCGCGACCAAAGACAAAAGCGATCTCGGCTTCCACCTTGATCGGCGAAACAGAATAAGCGACGGCGGCGGGCGCATCGAAGATACGGGCGGCGAGAATGGCGCCCCAGCCGCCGGGACCATCGCCAACCTGCAGCACTTTGTAGCCGCCAATCGGGCCGAGGCGGGCGGCAACGGCCAATTGCGTCGCATCGGCCGCCGCGGCATCGAGTGGAGCGAGATCGCTGATCTCCGCCGCCGTAAGCTTCTGCCCCTTGCGGCGCGCCTCGGTCAGGAGGTCGGTGAGAGAGGTGGTGGACCCGATATCCTGTGGCACTTCAAAACCTCCTGCCATGGCTGAGCGAACCGACCGGTCGCCAGGGAGACGTGACGGACGCGCCCACCGAGCAGCGCTATAGGGGGCGTAAAACTTGTCAACTCGTCTGGGAAGAGCCACGGAAACGGCCGCCCCGCCGCCAAAGCTTTTTCGTTCGAGCTCTCGCTATCACGTCGGCGCCGCCGGGGAGTGTCGCGACATCCGAAGGTCGAGCAGGCCGCCGCCGAAAAGGCGATCGCGCGAATGCTCAAGATGTCCCCGCATCAGCCCAGAGGCTCGGACCCGATCACCCGCCGAAATGGCTTCAAACAGCCCAGCGTGTTCGGCCAGCGTTTCCTCGAGACCGCCGCCTGTCATCAGCGACATGCCGTGCAGGCGCATGCCAATGTTGATGTGCTCGCGCAATGCCCGGAAGGTCGCCTCGAAATACTGGTTGTTGGACGCCTGCGCGATCGCCAGGTGGAAAGCAAAGTCGGCATCATCGCGATGCTGGTGGGTGCCCGTCGCCGCCCGCATCAGGTCGAGCGACTGCGCGATGCCCTCAAGCGCCGTCTCATCGCGACGATCGGCGGCCAGCGCCGCGGCCTGAGTTTCGATCGTCAGGCGAAATTCGTAGCACCGCTGGATATCCGCCAGCGTCTCGACGGGCGAAAAGCCAACCGGCGTCGAGGTGGCCGCCCGCACGTAACTGCCGGCCCCTTGTCGCGAATGGATCAGCCCCTCTTCGCGCAACCGTTCCAGCGCCGCCCGCAATACGGGCCGGGACACGCCGAACTCCTGCGACAGGACCGCCTCCGGCGGCAATTTCTGGTTCACCTGATAATCGCCATTGGAGATCCGGCTGAACAGCGAATGATAGACACTGTCCGACAGCGTCGTCCGGCGCCTGGCGTTCTGGTTCGTCACGGTCTCTGGCCTCGAAGGGTGGCAGCGGAAGGGCCAGAGGCAGCTAATCTCAATTTGTAAACTTGTGCAAGCGGCGACGCCGGCCGACAAGTTTCCATCACGTTTGGACGCAGCGGGCGTCGATCTCGGTCAGCAGACTATCATCGCCAAAGCCGCCAGCCTTGGAAATGAACCACTCGACGCCACCATCAGGCCGGTGGCAGGCGCCGGCCACGATGCCGGGCAAAATCTCGTCGATGAGGTCAACCGATTCGATACCGAGCGCCTCGGCGACGGCCATTGATGTGCTGCCGCCGGTCGACACGATGGTCCGGCACGGCACCATGCTGCAAACACTCGCGGTGGCATAGCCGAGCTTCTCGGCCACGCGTTCACCACCTTCACGGGTGATCTTCTCCGGCCGCTCGCCATTCACCACGCGCAGGAGAATGTTGGGCTGGGTTCGTCCGGGATCGCGAAGACGTGCCTCGCAGGCATTGCGGATGTCGGCGACAGCAGCGTCCGCGCGGATATCGATAGTCTGGAACAAACCGCTCTTGTCGGCATGGGCCACTTGGCGGCGCGACACCTCCGTCAGGCTGCCCACGACTGAAACGATGGGCCGGTGGAGTGCCACCTTGCGCTTCTCGCCGGCCGACTGTCCTTCGGCCGCGCCAAGGCGAGCCAGTGCTTCGGCAAAACCACCGGCGCCGACTGGCAGAAGATCGCCGGCCGAAAGCTGCCGTGCCAATGCCGTGAGATGACGCTCTTCGACAGCGTCGGCGACGATCAGCCGGACGCCGCGCTCCAGCATGGCAAGAATCGTCAGCCTGAGCGCCGCCTCGTCGACCTCGATCTCCTTGAGCGTAAGGAAGCCGATCGGCAGGTCTGTCTGCAGGCGCAAAAGATCGGCCACGCTCGAGCTTGCGAGAGGATGGAAGGGATCGTTGCCGATTTCGCTCCTGTGCAGCGGCACGCCGTCGAGATAGATCACACCGTCGACGCAGGTTCTGCCTGTCTTCGGCATCGCCGTGCAGATCAGCGCGGCGGCGAGGCCCGTTCCCTTGAGGACGGCTTCAATCTCGCTACCGGGATTGCCGCGCATGGTGGAATCGATCTTCTTGAAGATGCGGCCATAGCCGGCGGCTCGACACTGCCGGACCATGTCGAGCACCACTGCTGCCGCCTCCGCTGGCTCCATGAACCGCGTTTCGCTGGTAAGCGCAATGTCGGTATTGTCGCGCCGCTGCCGACTTAAGGCGTCCATGTGTAGCAAGAGCTCGATCTTCCGACCGAAGCGGGCAAAGTGAATGCCTGCATCCCCGGCGCCAGTATAGTCGTCGGCAATGATTGCGGTCTTTTCAGTTTGAACCATGGCGAGCTCCTGCTCGGATCGGCCTAAGTTCAAGCGAGGACGCCTAGGTGGCGAGCGTCACATGCTTGATGTAATCGCGAAGGTAGGAGTAGCCGATCTGTACCAGGCCATCGTTTGTCTGGATGATCGACGGATAGGAGTAGTCGCCGACGAAGGCACCACGCTCGTCATGGGCTGAGCGGAGGGTGGCATCGGCTTCCAGCACCAGTTCCGTGCGCCAGCTCAACCCAAGATCGGTCGAGGTGGAAAGAACAAGAGGATTGCGCGGCACGCCCCAGATGGCGCCCTTCTCGATTGGTCCGCAGGCAGCGAGGAATGCCTCGCGGTCCTTGATCCAGGGCGGAACCGGGCTCTCGCTGGGGCGCCCGGCGGCAGCGATCTCGTTGTAGACGATGGCAAGACGCCCGTCGCGGAGCGCGCGAGCCTGGATTGAGGAGTTGTTGTTGGGCAGTGTTGTCGGCTCCGGCACCGACCAGGTAAGGCCGCCATCCCCTGACACGCTGCGGAAGATGAAGTCGGATTGACGCCGCCGGAAGAAGGCCACCCGGCAGTTCTCGAGGATGTCCATATGGACGCAGCCCCGGCTGTCCGGCACTGCCACCATATCCCAGTTGTGGCCCCCGTCGGCCGACACCTGCACGAGGCTGGAGTCGTCGCCGAAAGCGTTGTGCATGTCGCTGTGCCAGATCGGCAGCAGCAGCAGTCCGGACGGATTGACGACCGGGGCGTGGCGGATGAAGGTGCCCGGCCGGGTGATGAGGTCGGTCGTCTCGCTCCATGTCCGGCCGTCATCGGCGGATCGGCGAAGGCGCACGACAGCGGTTCCCTGATCGGCCTTGTCCTGGGCGGTGTAGAGAAGCCACACTTCGCCGGACGGATGCCGGAACAGCGCCGGATTTTGCTCCGAGCGCGTGGCATCGCCCGACATCCTGACCGGATCGAGCCAGGCGTCACGGTCGCCGTCATAACGCGACATATAGATGCTGATGTCGGACGATCCCTCCATGGAGCCGCCGAACCAGACGCACAGGAGGTCGCCACCACCGATCTCCAGGAGGTTGGAGGCGTGATTGCTCACGCATGGTGTCGGAATTTTCCTCTCCTGAAGCACCCTCATGGATCCGCTCCCACTATTCTGTCGTCTCGTATTTCCGAGGTCGGCTGAAAAACCGGCTGGCTTTTCAGCCGACCGTCACGGGGGGCGCCCCTTTTCGGGACAAGCTCACCCCTCCCCGGCCGCCGCTGGCTCGGCGGTCGGGTCACGCGTTCGATTGGTCTTTCTGTCCTGGACTAGGCGGTCTCTTTTTCAATCTCGGCCAGGCGATGACAGGCGACCCGATGCCCCTTCCCATGATCTTCGAGCTCAGGGATAGACTGGGAGCAGATCTCCGCCGCGTAAACGCAACGCGGGTGGAACCGGCAGCCAGCAGGAGGATCGATGGCGTTCGACACGTCGCCCTGCAAGATGATGCGCTTGCGCGTCCGTTCCAGGTCCGGGTCGGCCTCGGGAACAGCCGATAGCAACGCCTTGGTGTAGGGATGCAGCGGCCGCCCGAACAACTCGTCCTTGGTGGCGATCTCCATGATCTTGCCGAGATACATCACGGCGACCCGGTCGGAGATATGCCGGACCACCGCCAGGTCGTGAGCGATGAACAGGTAAGTCAGATTGTACTTTTCCTGTATGTCCATCAGCAGGTTGATGATCTGTGCCTGGATCGACACGTCGAGCGCCGAGATCGGCTCATCGCAGACGATGAATTCAGGATTGCTGGCCAGCGCCCTGGCGATGCAGATGCGCTGCCTCTGCCCACCCGAGAACTCGTGCGGATAGCGGTTGGCAACGTTGGGATTGAGCCCGACATCGCGGATGAGTTGCGCGACGCGCTGCTGGGTTTCCTTCTCCGGGCAGATCTTGTGCACGCGCATCGGTTCGGACAGCGCCTCGCCGATCGTCATGCGCGGATTGAGCGTCGAATAGGGATCCTGGAAGACGATCTGGACCCGCTTGCGCATGGCCCGAAGGTCCTTGGCGGGCAGCTTGGACAGATCAACGCCATCGAACTTCACACTACCCGACGTCGCCTTGTGCAGCTGCAGCAGGGCGAAGCCAGTGGTCGACTTGCCGCACCCCGATTCGCCAACCAGGCCCAGCGTCTCGCCCTGGTAGATCTCGAAGCTGACGCCGTCGATGGCGTGGACCACCGCCGATTCCGTACCAAAGGCTCCGATCTTGATCGGAAAATGCTTGACCAGATTCTCCACCACGACGAGTGGCTTCTGCTGTGCGTGCGTGTTCATTGCTCCACCCCTCTCCCGCGCATGTCGACCCAGCAGGCGACACGGTGCGGCCTGTCGCCTCCTGCTCCAGGCACCGCGGCCAGCGCGGGCACTTCGCTCTGGCAACGGTCGACCTTGTAGGTGCACCGAGGCGAGAAGGGGCATCCGGTGGGTGGAGTGAAGAGATTCGGCGGGGCTCCCGGGATCGATGGCAGGCGGCTGCCGGCCTCGGTCTTCAGGCTCGGGATCGATTTCAGGAGGCCGATCGTGTAGGGATGCAGCGGCGACTTGTAGATGTCGTCGATCACCGCCTCCTCCACGATGTAACCGCCGTACATGACCATGATCCGGTCCACCATGCCGGCCAGCAGGCTGAGGTCATGGGTGATCCAGATGATCGACATGTTCAGCTTTTCGCGCAGCCCCTTCACCAGCTCGACGATTTGCGCCTGGATCGTCACGTCGAGCGCCGTGGTCGGTTCGTCAGCGATCACCAGCGACGGCTCGTTGAGCAGTGCCATGGCGATCATCACACGCTGCCGCATGCCGCCCGAGAGTTGGTGGGGATACTCGCCGAGCCGATGCTCAGCATTGGAGATGCCGACCATCTTCAGATATTTGGCGGCCTGGCTCAGCGCGTCGGCCCTCGCAATCTTCTTGTGATAGACGATGCCCTCGATGATCTGGTCGCCGATCTTCATGAACGGATTGAGCGAGGTCATCGGATCCTGAAAGATCATGCCGACCTTGGATCCGCGGATGGCATTGACCCGGCTGACACTGGCGTTGGTGATATCCTCGCCGTCGATGAACACCTCGCCTTCGGTGATCTGGGCGGCAGGCGGCAGCAGGCGGATGAGGCTCATCATCGACACGCTCTTGCCGCAGCCCGATTCACCGACCACGCCCAGCATCTCACCCTTGTCGAGGCTGAACGAGACGCCGTTGACGGCATGGAGATAACCGTTCCGGACCTTGAAGCGCGTGTGCAGGTTGTTGACTTCCAGAAGCTTGGTCACAGCGCCCTCCCTTTCTTCTTGTTGTTGCGGTCTCATTTCCACTGCCGCGGATTGAGGGCATCGTTCAGGCCGTCGCCGAGGAAGCTGAAGGCGATGGTGACGATGGCCAGCACTGCCGCCGGTGCGGCGAGGACGTGCGGGTACATCTGCCAGATACGCAGGCCGTCGCTGATCATGTTGCCCCAGCTCGGAATGGGCGGGCGCACACCGACACCGAGGAAGCTGAAGGAGGATTCAAGCACCATGGCCTCGCCCAGCGCGGCGCTGATGTAGACGATGATCGGGCCGATCGCGTTGGGGATGACGTAGCGGCGAACGATCCTGGACGTCGGCACGCCGAGCGCCTCGGCCGCCACCACATAGTTCTTGTTGCGGATCGACAGGATCTGGCCGCGGATGATGCGGGCCGCCTTGGGCCACTTGATCAGCGCCAGCGAGCCGAACACCAGCACGAAGTCGACCCAGATGGTGTTGCGATAGATCTGGTTACCGGTGGCCACGTATTGGGCGTCCATCCAGTTGACCAGCGGTGGCTTCAACGACACGTTGATCACGATGACCAGCAGCAGCGAGGGGATCGACATGGTGATGTCGATCAGCCAGACGATGAAGGCATCGATCTTGCCGCCGAAGTAGCCGCCGAGAGCGCCGAGAAAAATACCGATCACCAGGCTGAACGACACCGTCGAGAAGCCGACGATGACGGCGGTCCGCGAGCCGTAGATGACGCGGCTCATGATGTCGCGCCCGAGATCATCGGTGCCGAACCAGTGGAGCCACGACGGCGCCTGGTTGCGCGACATGAGATCCTGACTGAGGAAATCATATGGCGTGAGATACGGGCCAAATATGGCGACGAAGAACAGGAAGACGACCAGCACCATGCCGACGATAGCCAGACGGTTGGCAACCAGGCGGATGAAGGCATCCTTGGCCAGGCTGAATTGCTTTTCTTCCTGCGGCAAAAGGAGGGCTTGGTCAGTCATTCATTCATCCTCCGTCTTTTTCGCGGCGGCGCGGGGGTCGAGCAGCGGGTAGGAGATGTCCACGAGAAGGTTCGAAGCCATGACCACGATGGAAAAGATCAGCACGATGGCCATGATGACCGGATAGTCCGACGACTTGATCGCGGTTTCCGTCATCCGGCCGAGCCCCGGCAGGCCAAACACCTTCTCGATGAGGATCGAGTTGTTGAGCGTGGCGATCACCAGGAGGCCGATCTGGCTGACCACCGGGGTCAACACCGGCCGCATGATGTGGCGCATCACCACCTGGTAATTGGGAATGCCCTTGGCACGGGCGGTGCGCACGTAATCCTCGCTCAGCACTTCGAGCACACCGGCGCGTGCCTGGCGGATGATCAACGCCATGGGATTGAGACCGATCACCAGAAGCGGCACGATCACCTTGGTACTGAACAGACCGCCCCAGCCGTAGGGGACGTCGAAATCGAGGACCAGGACAAGGAAGACAGTGATCAGCGGACCGGCGACAAAGACCGGGATACCCCAGATGACCAGAGCA
The DNA here is from genome assembly GCA_018262575.1 of Pseudomonadota bacterium. GTDB lineage: Bacteria > Pseudomonadota > Alphaproteobacteria > Rhizobiales > Pleomorphomonadaceae > Pleomorphomonas. The sequence goes on from JAGSYU010000020.1 coordinate 15,478, forward strand.
AAGCCGACGATGAGGTTGTCGAGCCACTTGTTCTGGTTGAGGGCGGCGATCACGCCGAGGAGGATGCCGACCACCGACACGAGGACGATCGCCGTGAGGCCGATCTTCAGCGTCACCGGCACCGCCGCGGAGATCATGGCGTTGACCGACCGGCCCGACACCAGCGAATTACCGAAATTTCCCTGGGCCACATTCAGGACATAGTCCCAGAACTGCAGCAGGAACGGTCGGTTGAGACCAGCGGCCTCCCGGATGGCGTCAATGCGGGCCGGATCGTAGGCGACGTCGCCCGGCGCTTGCAGGAAGATCAGCTTGATGGGGTCGCCCGCACCGAAGAACACCAGTGCATAGACGAGCAGGAGAAGGATGAAGACAGATGGTATCCACCTGACAAGTCTATTGAGTATATAGCGCCCCATGAGTACCTCCCACGGATTCGGAGCAAAAAAGGGCGGGCAGTGAAACGCCACGGCCCGCCCGGAGTCAGTGCCTTATGACGGGCGCTTTTCTTCGTCGATGGTCACGTTCCAAGGCTCGATGACCTGCCAGTCATCGTTCTTGTCGAAGTTCTGGACCCAGGGCATCGCCCACTTCGACATCACGTCGTAGTAGTAGGGGATGTACATCCAGTCTTCGCGGAAGAGCCGCTGCGCCTTCTGGGCGTTACCAATGCGGTCCGGATCCGCGACGCCCTTGACGGAAGCCTCGTCAAGAAGCTTGTCGACCTCTGCATTCTTGTAGCCGCCCATCTTGTTGAGGGCGTTACCGGAACCCGAATGGATAGACCCCATCAGGTAGGAGACGGCATCCGGCACGCGTGTGCCAACGTCGTCGCGGAACACCTGGACGCTCTTCTGGTCCGGACCGGCATAGGTCTCGATGGCCGGCTTCATCTCGGTGCCCTGGATGCCGAGAACCTTCCGCCACTGCTCGGCGATATACTGGGCGGCAGCCTCGTGGGTCGGCGTCGAGATGCCGACGAACATGATCTTCGGCAGGCGATCGGAGCCCTTGTACTTGGAGGCGGCGAGCGCCGCCTTGGCCGCTTCCGGATCGTAAGCGAATTTCGGGAAGTCGGGATCGACGCCAGGCACCTTGTTGAGGATCTGGTCGGCGACCGTGAACGGGCCATCGGGGAAGGCGGCGAGCGCCAGCTCCTGCGGATTGACCGACATGGTCAGGGCCTTGCGGACGTTGATATCGTCCATTGGCGGCTTGCTGGCGTCGAACCAGAACTGCTGGCCCTTGGCAAGCGCCGGGCCGCCGAGGAAGTCGGCGCCGAGGTCCTGGATAATGGTCGGCGTGATCAGCTCGGTGGCGGCATCCATGTCGCCGCGCTGCAGCATCAGCGTAGCGGTGATCGGATCGGATACGGTGGTGAGGACGATCTTCTCGAGCTTGGGCTTCGGGCCAAAGAAATGCGGGTTCGGCACCAGGGTGACGATACCCTGGTCGAGGTCCATGCTCTCGGGCATGAACGGACCGGAGACGACGACGCCATTTTCCGGCCGCCACCAGTCAGCCTTCTGAGCGCCGCTTTCATCGACAGCCTGCGAGATCTTCACCGGCGGGATCAGGGCGGTGGCGATCTTCTGGTCAAAAATCGGATCGGGGCCTGCCAGCGTCACCGTGACGGTCTGGTCGTCATTGACGACAAGGCCCGTCATGTCCTTGGCCTTGCCGACGACCACATCGTTGAAGCCCTCGACATCGCCGAGGAACAGGTTGACGCGAGCATGCTTGGTGGCCGGACGGGCGCAGAGGTTCCAGGTACCGACGATGTCCTGAGCGGTGATCTTCGAGCCATCGGAGAAGACGGCCTTCGGATCGATGCTGAGCGTCCAGGTCTTGAAGCTCTCGTCAGGCTTGGCGCTCGACAGCACATAGGGCGTCAGCTTGCCATCTTTGTCGAAGTACATCGGCGCCGCCCACTGCAGCGACTGCCAACGCGCGACGTGGCCACCGCCCTGTAGGGGCGACCAGCTCTGCTCGAGAACGGGATGGGCGATATTCAGCACCTGATCGGCCCAGGCAGGAAGGCCGGTGGTCGACAGTGCCGTCGCCGCAAGACCGATCATGAGGTATTTTCGGAAGCTCGTTTTCATGGATGTCTCCTCTCCAGGTTCATCATCCGCTGCTCGGCGTTTCTCCTCGCGCCTAACGAATGAAAGGCAAACGACGTGCCAATCTGCTTATTACATTGAATCTCCTCGATTTTCCATTGGAGTAAGGTGGAAGGCGGTTGGCGATTGCTGAAAAACGCCTGCGCGGCTGGTGCAATACGCAACAGCAACATCTTGCTTTCTTGCCGGCTCGCTTTCATCCTTACGATCCGGGAGGAAATCATGGTCATCGCATTCATCGCACCGCATGAGCGCATCAGCATTGCCGCCAGGAGTATCGTCGCGGGGGCGGGTTATCCGGCGAAGGTCTATCTCGGCGACTTGCAGCAAGGCGTGAGAGCGGCACGGCAGGCGATGGCCGAGGGAGCCAAGATCTTCATCAGCCGCGGTGGCACAGCACGCCTCATCCGCCAGGAACTCGGCGTGGAGGTCATCGAGGTCGAGGCCTCCGTGCAGCGCACCCTGGCCTATGTCTACAAGGAAACCTCGGAGACGACGAAGATTGCCGTCGCCGGCTTCGAGCCGCTGATCAACCTCGTGGCACCGGTCTGCGACGTGCTTGGTCGAACCTATCGGTCCTTTGAGCTGAAAGAGAAATCGTCGTTCCAGGCGCAGATGGATCGGATCGGCAAGTGGGGACCGGACGTCGTCATCGGCGACGCCATCGCCTACCACTGGGCACAAGCAAGGGGCCTCGACGCCTATCTGATCGAATCCAGCCTGGAGACCCTGCTTGCCGCCTTTGAGCGCGCCATGCTGGTCTACAACAACCTCTGCCGCTACATCCTCGCCGAAGAAAAGCTTGCCACCGTCCTCAACTGTTCGCGGGAGGGTGCCATCCTGATCAACCGGGAAGGCATTATCGAGGAGATCAATCGGCAGGGCTGCGACATCCTGTCCCAGTCGCGCGAGGAGCTGATCGGTGCCCTGCTGTCGGACTATTTCGACAGCTCCGAACTCAGCCGGGCCTTCCGCAAGAATCTGACCGCCCGCAACATGCTCGTCAACTATCGCGACGAGAAACTGGCGCTCGATCACATCACGGTCGCGTCCGACAGCCAGACCGGCGGCTCGTCGGTCATCCTGTTCCAGCCCGTCCAGAAGATCCAGGACACCGGCAACGTCATCCGCAGAAAGCTCGCTGATAGCGGCTTTTACGCCAAGTACACCTTTGACGACATCTTCTTTGCCAGCGAGAAGATGCGTCAGCTGGTGGCGGTGGCCAAGCAGTACAGCCAGTCCGACAGCAACATCATGATCGTCGGTGAAACGGGCACGGGCAAGGAGCTGTTTGCGCAGTCCATCCATAACGCCGGTCCTCTCGCCAAAGGCCCTTTCGTGGCGGTGAACTGCGCCGCGCTGCCAGGTGAGCTGCTGGAGAGCGAGCTGTTCGGCTATGCGCCGGGCGCCTTCACCGGCGCCTCCCGCTCGGGCAAGATCGGTCTGTTCGAGCTCGCTCATGAAGGAACGCTATTCCTCGACGAGCTGACGGAGATGGATTTTTTCCTGCAGTCCAAGCTGCTCAGAGCGCTGCAGACACAGGAAATCATGCGCGTCGGCGGCAACAAGATCATCCCGATCAAGGCTCGCATCATCGCCACGACCAACAGGAAGCCGCTTGAGGAGATCCAGCATGGCCGCCTGCGCGCCGACCTTTTCTACCGCCTCAACACGCTGGACCTGAAAATCCCACCGCTCAGGGAGCGGGAGAACGATCCGGCACAGCTGTTTGCGCTGTTCCTCGCCAAGAAATGCCAGCGGCGCGGCATCCCCGTGCCGACGGTCCCCGAAAAGATTCTGGCGCTGCTGCGCCACTATTCCTGGCCGGGCAATGTCAGAGAGCTCGAAAATCTCGCCGAGAAATACACGACGCTGCACACGCTCTCCCCGTTCGACATGCCGCTGATGACCGAACTCTCCGACATCGGCATGGCAGACGCGGACGACGAGGACGATGGCGACGCGACGCTTGACGACTTCATCGCCGCCAAGGTCGGCAGGGTGTTTCGGGCCGAGAACGGCAATGTTACGCGGACCGCACAACGGCTCGGCATCGATCGCAACACCGTCAAGCGCTGGCTGGAGAAAACGCCGGATAAGATCTCCGTCTAACGGATATCGGCCCGGATTGCCTCATCCGGGCCGGACATGCTCCAGTCGCAGAATACGCAGCGCCAGACAGGCCGCCCCGAAGCCGTTGTCGATATTGACGGTGGCAAGGCCAGGCGCACACGACGCCAGCGCCGACGAAAGGGCGGCGCGCCCGCCCGCGGCAACGCCATAGCCGATGGAGGTCGGCACCGCGATCACCGGAGCATCGACGAGGCCGGCAAGCACCGAGAAGAGCGCTCCTTCCATGCCGGCCACCGCAACGACCACCGCATGACGGCGGATCGCCTCGATCTCCGACATCAGCCGCCACAGGCCGGCAACGCCAACATCGCGGACGAGGTACGCGCCTTCGCCATGAAAGGCGAGTGTGCGCTCGGCTTCTCTGGCCACCGGCAGATCGGAGGTACCGGCCGCAACGATACACACCCGGGCCGGCGCCACGGCCACCGGCGACCCGAGCACGGCGGTGTGCGACAGGGGATCGTGATCGAGCTGCGCCACGATGTCGGCTGGCAGCGCATCGACAGTCTCGGTGGTGAGCCGGGTGAGCAAGAGACGCCGCCCCTCAGCCGATCGCAGGATGGCGGCGAGCTGAGCCGGGCTCTTGCCGGCGCAATACACCGCTTCCGCCGTCCCGGTCCGTCGCTCGCGATCCCAGTCGATCCGGAAGTCATCGCTCATCCCAGCGACCTTTCGCCGACGAGATCAGCGGTGGGATGCAAGAAAGCCGAGCCGCGGCGGTAGCGGCGAAGTCCGGCGAAAGAGCGCCCGCCCTCGCGGCAAAGGCGCGCCGCCAGCGACACGATGCCGTCATCCTCGCCAGCGGTGGGCAACGGGTCGGCTTCGACCACGACACCTGTGGCGGTGACGCGGCAGCGCAAGTGCGTCGCTCGCGGCAGCAGCGGCGCCAGCGCCGCCTCCACCCGCTCGACGAAGGCAAGCGTCGTGGCATCGACGACAAGGCCGGTCTCGATGCGGCTGGCAAGGCAGGGCTGCGCCGGCAGCGCCGCCAGGTCGTCGAGCCCGAGGGCCGCCGCCAGTGCGTAGACGTCGCGCTTGGCCAGCCCCGCTTCCACGAAGGGATGGATCACCCGATGATCCTCGGCTGCCCTTAGGCCCGGACGATAGTCGCCGAGATCGTCGAGGTTGGTGCCGGAGGCGGTCGGAAAATCGGCGACCGCCCGAATGCGATCATAGAGCCGGCTCTTGCAGAAGAAGCAGCGATCGACCGGGTTCGCACGATAGGTCGGGTCGTCAAGCTCGCCGGCATCGACCACCCGGAGCTGCCAGCCGAAGCGCTGCGCGTGGATACGGACGCGTTCCGTTGCACTGGCCGGCACAGCCGGCGAGGCGGCATGGAAGGCTACCAGCCGCGTGCGCGTATGGCCGTGGACGACGTGCGCCAGCACCATGCTGTCGACGCCGCCGCTGACGGCGACGGCGAGTTCGTCAAAGCGCTCAATCACCCTGATGAGGCGAAGGGGAACCGGTTCAATCGTCATGGTCGGTCTCCGTCAAGCGGGTCGCCCGTCGGCGCGCGGCAAGGCCGCTGAGGCCACCGACATCGTCGGCCTCGATCTTCCGGGTGATGCTGCCGTCCGGGCGCGTCACCGCCTTCAGTCGTAGCGACCCGCCGGGACCGTCGACGAGCTCGGCGTGTCGCGCCAATACACGGCGCTCGGCCGTGTGCCAGCGCACGCCGATCGTCGAGGTCTCCATGAGGCAGCGGTCGATCACCTCGTCACGGCGGGCCGGATCGACCAGCAGGCGGAAGGCGGTCAACGGTCGAGATTTCTTGCCGAGATGCTGAGCGAGCGCAAGATCGAGGACACCGACCGTCGCCCTGAGGCGCTCGGCGGCGTGACCGATCTCCTCGCCGGTCATGTCGTCGACATCGAAGGCAACGACGGACACGGCGTCCCGCGTCACCCCCGGTCGGGCGACGGTGTCGTGCACCAACGCCCGCAACACATTCGGTACGCCCGGCAACTCGCGCGTGCCGGCGCCAAGGCCACTGGCCAGAAGCCGCACGCCCGCCGGCGGATGGGCATCGGGATCGGCCAGATGGGCGAGGATGGCGGCGCCGGTCGGCGTCACCCGCTCGCCGGAAACGCCGTCGTCGAAAAAGCGGAAACCTTCGAGCAGCAACGCCGTCGCCGGTGCTGGCACCGGCAGGAGGCCGTGGCGGGTACGGACGCGGCCACCGCCGCGGGGCAGGTCCGATACGCTCCAGGTGGTGTCGCTACCGAGCGCGGCGGCGATCGAACCGGCGGCTGTAACATCGGCAAGCGAGTCCCAGTCGGCGATTTCGTGGAAATGCACGGCGGACAGCGGTACGCCGTGGATCCGGCTCTCCGCCTCGCCGAGCCGGCGCAAGATCGCCAGGGCCTCATCGCCACTGCCCGGCGCCAGCGGAGCGGCCTGGATCAGTGCGACGATATCGTCGTAGCGGACGGGCGCCAGCGGCCGCATCGCTCCCGCTGCCCTATGCTCGTGCTCGTGCTCGTGCTCGTGCTCGTGCTCGTGCTCGTGCTCGTGCTCGTGCTCGTGATGCGGATGGCCATGGTCGGGCGACGACACAAGCGCGAAGCGACGCACGGCGAGACCACCGCTCATGCCGCGCGTGACTTCGACCCGACCCGCCGCCGCGGGCAACACCGCCGCAAGATCGGCCCTTACCCGCGCTTCGAGGTCCGGCAACGCGTCAAGCATCGCCGCGACGAACATGTCGCCGGCAGCACCACCGACGGCGTCGAGGTGGATATGGTGCCGGGCGGCGGTTCGTCCTGGCTCGCAGCCTCGGGGAATACCCATGTCGGCGATCCTCAGTGCGGCCACGCATCGAGAAGCCGGCCATTGCCATCGAAGGCCATGGCATGTGGCTCGCCGATGATGTCGATGCCCGGCCTCGACGCGAGCTCGGGCAGCAGCGCCTCCGAAGCATAAAGATACTCAAGATGCAGGGTGTTCGGTATCCGCATCATGGTGATGGCGTCCGGCCGGTGCGATTCGCAGGTCTTCACGGCCGCCTGGATGGCGGTCTTGTCGTCCGGCATGGCCATCGGCAGCGAGGCGGCAATCAGCACGCCTGAAGTCAGCGAGTTGGTATAGACCGACTCCCGATCGAAGCGGTTGAACAGGCGCTCTGTGATGACGTCGGCGCGGGCGACGCCGTTGGCGTTGCCGGCGCTCTTGTCGGTGACATCCAGGACAACGATGCGCGACACCGACGGACCGCCGCTGATCGCCCGGGTCGACGGCCGGCCGTTGATGTTGGGGTCCATGCCGCTGCCGGAAAACTCCTTGCCGACATAATCGACGATCAGCACGTCGAGCGGGCCCGAGGCCAGCGGTTGGTCGAGCGGACCGAGCGGCAACCGCGGCATGTTGGCCATGGCGACGGCGAGATGCTCCCGCTCGCGCTCGACCATCCCTTCGGTCGGCAGCACCACGACTTGCGACAGGCGGTCGTAGGCATTCTCGATGGTGGCGATGCCGAACAGCACCCGGCAGGTGGCAAGTTTCACCCGCGCCATCTCGACGATGAAGCGGCCGACGTAGTCGAACCCCCAGGCGTGGCAGTTGTCGGCACCCGACTGCTTGCCGAGCCCGATCGACAGCATCTTGACGAGGCCGCTCTCATTGGGGGCGCGAAAGGCGCTGTGCGGCTTGATGCGGTTGAACAGCACGATGCCGTCGGCCTCATAGGCCAGCCTGTCGATGCGCACCGACATGCCGTTGTCGAGCCGACCGACCTCGACGGTTTCCATGCTGGAACGGATCGGGCAGCCGGCGCTTGCCTCCGTCACGCCGAGATGTGCCAGCACCTTGGTCTGCCCCTCGGCGGTGGCGCCGCCGTGGCTGCCCATCGCCGGCACGATGAACGGCACGGCGCCGCGTGCCTTCAGTTCGGCGACGACCGCCCGAACCAGTTCGGGCAGCGCGGCCAATCCGCGGCTGCCGACGGTCAGCGCCACCGACATGCCCGGCCGGATGGTCTCCGTAACGCAGGCGGCACCGGCCATGGCGTCGTGGACAGCCCTGTCCGGCGATGGCGCGTCGATTGCGGCAAAGCTCTGACGCACCAGCGCCATCTTCGGGATGGCGATGTTCTCGACCAGCCTGACGTAGCTTGGCTTCATGCTTGTCCTCCGCAGTCTGGATCGTCCGGCCGCGCCTGACCTGTCAGGTCGGGTGAACGAGGAACCGAGCGTCGATCTTGCGCCCTTCAAGAAGCGCCACAAGGTTGCGGCAGGTCATCATCGAGAGCTCGCGCCTTGCCTCCTCCGTGACGCCACCGACGTGTGGGCTGACGATCACGTTGGGAAAGCTCCAGAGCGGATTGGCGGTGGCCGGCGGCTCGGGCGCAAAAACGTCGAGGCCGGCGGCAGCGATGCCGCCGCTCCGGAGCGCCTCAACCAGCGCCGGCTCATCCACCACCTCACCGCGGGCGGTGTTGATCAGAACGGCGTCCCGTTTCATCAACGAAAGAGTGCGGGCGCCGATCATGCCGCGCGTCTCATCGGTGAGCGGGCAATGCAGGCTGACCACGTCGGACCGGGAAAGCAGCGTGTCGAGGTCTATCACCCGTTCGGCATGCGAACCGAAAGCCGCGTCGGCAACATAGGGATCGTAGGCGATGGTCTTCATGCCGAACGGGACGACCAGCCGGGCGACGATGCTGCCGATGGCGCCTATGCCGATGATGCCCAGGGTGCGGCCGCGCAGTTCATGGCCGCGATAGGCCTTCTTTTCCCAGCCGCCGCCGCGCACGAAGGCGTCCTGGGTTCTAAGATCCTTGGCCAGTGCCAGCATCAGCGTCAGCGCGTGCTCGGCCACCGAATGCGCGTTGGCACCAACGGCGGCCAGCACGGGGATGCCAAGCGCCGCAGCAGCGGCAACGTCAATGTCGTTGGTGCCGGCGCCGTGCTTGGCGATCACCTTCAGCTTGGGCGATGCCATCATGACTTCGGCGTCAACGCGCTCGATCAGCCGCACCACCAGCGCATCGGGCTGGATCTCGGCAAGAAGGGGGAGGAGTTCCGCCTTGCCAGGATAGGGACCGGTCGACAACGAAACGATGCCGGCGGTGCGGAGAATATCCTCGCCTTCGGGCGCGACCGGCCCGCCGAGACTGAGGACGGTGAAAGACATGGGCTCAACTCCGGACAACGCCCGGCGGACAAGCCCGCCGGGGTGAAGATCGGCCTCAGGCTATGGCTTCGGCAAAGGTCTTGGAGACCAGCGCCACCTTGTCGTTGACCTCATCGGTGACGATCGCCGGACCGCGGCTTTTGCCAACATCGGGCATGGCGAGATAGAGGGCGCGCTTGACCATGGTGGGTGGGAAGCCATGGGCGTAGAGCGCCTTGCGCAATTCGCCGTAATGGGCCTGCGCGGCGTCCGCACCAGCGGTGTCACCGGCAGTGTGGGCGGTCCAGATGGCGTTGAGCGTCAGCGGGGCGATGTTGCCGAGGCCGGAGATACAGCCGGCGGCGCCATTCCTGAGACCATGCAGGATGAGGTGGTCCGGCCCGACCAGCACGTCGAAGTCGTCCCGACCCTTGGCGACGGCGAGGAAGCCATCGAGGCTCTCGTCGGAGCCGGCACTATCCTTGATACCGACGATGTTGGGGTGGCTGGCGAGCCTTGCGGCGGTCTCCGGCTCGATCTTGTTTCCGGTACGGGCCGGGATGTTATAGAGATAGACGGGCACCGAAAGCGCGTCAGCGACGCGGGTATAGTGCGTGACGAGTTCATCCTGCGAGCAGGCGATAAACGACGGCGCCACCACCGAAACGGCCGCGACACCAAGCTTTTCCACCGCCTTGCCGAGGACGATGGTCTGATGCGTCGAGATCTCGCCGACGTGGGCGAGCACTGGCACGCGCCCGGCGGCCGCCTCGACCGATGTTCTCGCCACCAGCACCTTCTCTTCGAAGGACAGCGTGTAGAACTCGCCGTTGGTGCCGGCGCAGAAGACGCCGTTGCCCGCCGCTGCCTGGCGCTTGACCTGACGGGTGAGCGCGGCGACGTTAACCTCTTCCTTGGCGTCGAACGGGGTGACGATGGCGACGAAGGGGCCTTTGGTAGTGCTCATGAGGCTTTCCACTTCCGTTGGGAGATCGCGTCAGAAGGCGGCGCGGTAGATCGAGAGAATATCCGTCTCAGTGAGGTCGCGCGGATTGTTGTCGAGGAGACGGCGGATGGCGTGCGCCTCGCCGGCCATGGCCGGCAGATCGGCGGCCGGCACACCGAAGGCCGACATCCGCATCTCGCAGCCGAGTCTTAGGCACCAGTCATGGGCGGCGGCGAATACCGTCTCCGGCTCGGCGGAGACAGGCAGTCCCAGCGCCTCGAGGACCGCCGCCGTCCGCTCCGGCACCGCCGGCGCATTGAAGGCCAGCACATGCGGGAAGATCAGCGCGTTGGCAGCGCCGTGCGCCACGTGGTAGCGAGCGCCCAGCGGATAGGATACGGCGTGACCACCGGCCGTGTTGACCGGTCCGAGGCAGTAACCGCCATAGAGCGAGGCAAGTGCCATACCGGCGCGCGCTTCCGGATCGTGGCCGTCGTTGGCAGCCCTGGCCAGCCAGTGGCCGACCAGTCGGATGCCCTCGAGGGCATAGATGTCGACGACCGGATGGGCTTTCCGATTGGTGAAGGCCTCGACGCAGTGAGCAAGCGCGTCGACGCCCGTCGCCACGGTGATTGCCCGGGGCATGCCGAGCGCCAGGTCGGGGTCGACGACGGCGAGATCGGCCAGCATGTGGCGGCTCTGCACCGCGCTCTTGGCCGCCGCCGCCACGTCGGTGACCAGCGCCCGCGTGCCGACCTCGCTGCCGGTGCCGGCGGTCGTCGGCACCTGGACGAGCGGCAGCACCTTGCCGGCGACCTTTTCAGGACCCACCACTTCGGAAAAGCTCTGTCCGCTGCGGACGAGGACGGCGACCAGCTTGGCAAGGTCCATGGCGCTGCCGCCACCAAACCCCACAACGGCGTCGACACCGGCCGTCTCGGCCGCGACGACGACACGGGCGAGGTCATCGGTAGTCGGTTCGCCAGCGAGTTCACCCCAGACGACCGGTTCGCCCGGCAGGTCCAGGCAGGCGACACGGGCAGCGTTGAAGGTGTCCGTGACGACCATCGGCCGGCGGCTGCCTTGCCGGGCGAGCCAGCGGCCGGCCTCGCCGGCCGTGCCGCGGCCGAAAGCCAGACGGCAAGGCTGTACGAGGTCGATGGGAGTTCCAAGAGGCGTCATGACTTGGCAGCTCCCTGCAACCCGGCGATGCGCGTTGCCGCCAGCCGGACGGCGTAGTCGACCGCCTCAAGCAGGCTCAGCTCGTTGGCGATCCCCTTGCCGGCGATGTCGAAGGCGGTCCCGTGATCGACCGAGGTACGGACGATCGGCAGACCGAGCGTGATATTGACGCCGGACAGCGAGTTCCAGGTGCCGGTCTTCGGATCGACGTTGAAGCCAAGCAGCTTGACGGGGATATGGCCCTGGTCGTGGTACATGGCGACCACCGCATCATACTGGCCGGCGTGCAGCTTGACGAATACCGTGTCGCCCGGCACAGGACCGACGACGTCGAGCCCCTCGGCAACGCACTGCGCAATCACCGGCTCGCTGACCTCGATGTCCTGCCGACCGAACAGGCCACCCTCGCCGGCATGCGGATTGAGGGCGGCGACGGCGATGCGGCGGCGCGGCAAGCCGAGCCCCTCGAGCGTTTCGGCCGTCAGGTCGATGACGTAGCGCAACCGTTCCGGCGTCAGCTTCTTCGGCACATCCTCAAGGGCAATGTGCGTGGTGACGTGGCTCACCCGCATGTTGCCATGAGCGAGCATCATCACCGAGCCCTTTGCCCCCGTGAGATGGGCGAGGAGATCGGTATGACCGGCAAAATGGAAGCCAGCCTTGTTCAGCGCCTCCTTGTTGAGAGGCGCGGTGACGATGCCGTGGATGCGGCCCGCCTGGGCAAGCCGGACGGCTTGTTCCACCGCATGATAGGCAAAACGACCACCGTCGGTCGACAGCACGCCGGGCAGAATGGGCGCGCCCTCTGGGCAGGCCTGCAGCGCGGCAAGCCCCGGCCATTCGCCCGTCGCTTCCACCGCCGGAATATCCAGCTCGGGTGCAAAGGCGCGGCAGGCTCGGTTGAGCGCATCGTTCGAGCCGATGACCAGCAGGCGCAGCTCATCCGCGTCGAGGCGCGGCTTCAGCACCTTGCAGGCCTTGGCGATGATCTCGGGGCCGACGCCGGCCGGGTCGCCCATGGTGATTGCCAGATGTGGGATCAACGGTGGTTCCTCTCATGTCCGGAAAGCGGGCGCCGCCGGGATGCAATGACAGGAGAGGTGTCCGTCGCTGGCTGGGCGCCGCGAAGGGCCGCATCCAGCCGGACTGGACCTTCCCGCGGAGCCGTTCGGAGGCCGATCAGCCCCGTTCGTTCCTCTCTCCCTCCTGCCAGAAAGCGCCTTGGCGGTTCACATGTCAATATGTTGTAAGGTCATTCGTGTTTGTCCTCGACACCGGCAGCTATGCCAGCCAGAAAATCATAGATATATTTCAATATGTTAGTCTTATTTTCCGCATTCACGATACAACTTGCCTCCGACGGAAAGGGCCGTCGTCTATTCGATCAGAACGAAAGACAGGACGGCCCATCAGGGCACATAATGTCGATATTTATAAATAAAAACAGCGTGTTGCTCGATGCGACCCGAGCCCTCTTCTGGGAAGATCAATTCTCCGCTCGAAATTTGTATACTAAATTTACAAGTTGAGAATGACAGGGCGAACGCCCGGTCCGTCACCGAGCAAGGGCGCGATTCGCCTTCCCCTTTCCGGGGTCGCCAATCGAAAAGCGTCAGGCCGCCGTGGCGAGGCCGGCAGCCGCCGTCCAACAACCGTTATTCGTTGGATTGTCGGACCGACCGTCGCATGATGAGATCATGCGCCGAGACCAGACTGGTCTCGGCAATCGCTCGCTGCCTCCACGGCGAAACGGTCATGTGAAGGACCTGATCCATCGTGACGACCGATCCCCCGACCACGCCTGCCGACGCCTCTCCAACGCCCCCGACAAACGGTCCCAGCGTGGGGACACTCCTTGAATTCCGGTACCGTCACAGAAAAGAGCCGGCGGAAGCGCCCCGCGCGCGTTGGCGTCGGCGCCTGCGGCGGCTCTACGTTGGCACGGATCCGCAGGCGGTGCGCTTCCAGTGGGCATTCGCCACCGTAGATCTCGTCATCATCGGCTTTTTCATCCTGAGTCCGGTGCTGCAGGAGTGGGGAGCTTTCTTGTGGTTCGACTATGCCGTCGCCTGCCTGCTCGCCGCCGACCTGACGGCGCGGGCGGCGGCGGCCATCAGCCTCCGGAGCTGGCTGAAGCGACCAGCCGTCTGGGTGGATTTCGTCGTGCTCGGAACACTGCTGGCACCCCTGTGGTTCGCCAACCTTGGCTTCCTGCGCATCCTGCGTCTCTGGACACTGTCGCAAAAGGGTCTGTTCTGGCATTCCCTCCGCCGACGCGGCTATCAGGAATGGGAGGACGTCGGCCGGGCGGCGGTCAATCTCGTCACCTGTCTCTTCGTCATCACCGGCTTCGTCTACACCGCCTTTGCGCGCCCCGGCTCCGGCATGGAGGGCTGGATCGACGCGCTCTATTTCACGGTTGCCACCGTCACCACCACCGGCTTCGGTGACATCACCCTGCCCGGAACCGCCGGCAAGCTGACCTCCATCGTCACCATGATCGTCGGCATCTCACTGTTCGTACGCCTGGCGCAGGCGCTGTTCCGCCCCTACAAGGTGACCTTCCGCTGCCCGAAGTGCGCCCTCATGCGCCATGACCCGGATGCCGTCCATTGCAAGGCCTGCGGACATTTGCTGGCGATCCCCGACGACGGCGACGAGTGAGTCAGGCACCTGGGATCGGTAACCCTCCGGCTGGACAAGGCCCTCTTTATCTCGCTTGATGGCGCCCGAACCATGGTCGCACCGCCCAACGCGGCGTATCATGGAAACGGGACGCGCCCGATAACGAGGAACCGCCATGACCGAAACCCTGAGCCAGTTGCGCAGGATCGCCCAGAATCCGACCCTGAGCTTCAAGCAGAAGGCGCACGCGCTGGCGGTCGAGGCCGAGAACATGTTGCCCTACGTGCTGCTCGACGCCGAGACGCGGGCGGCGCTCGACACCCGCGTCATCTGCGACATGTACGAGGGACACGCGCCCTACAAGCCGCGCTACGTGCTGCCCGACTATGAGGTGGTCTTGCGGAATGGCTCCGAGCATCTGGAACTTCCAAAGCCGGAGACGCTCGACGAGGCGATCAGCACGTTGCAGATCGCCTATCATCACGTCCCCTCGGTGACCGGCATGCCGGTGTTCATCGGCCATCTCGACGCGCTGCTGTTGCCCTTCTGCAACGGCGTCTCCGACGATGACCTCTATCGCAAGATCAAGCTGTTCTGGCGCTACATCGACCGCGTGCTGCCGGACGCCTTCCTGCACGCTGACATCGGCCCCACCGATAACCGGGTCGCCCGCACCATTCTCCGGGTCGATGCCGAACTGAAACAGGTGGCGCCCAACCTCACCTTCCTCTACGACCCCGAGGTCAGCGGCGAGGCCATGCTGCGGCTTTGCACCGACAACATCATTGCCTGTTCCAAGCCGCACATTGCCAATCACCCTGTTCACCGTGAGGTGTTCGACGAGCCAGGCTACGCCATCGTCAGCTGCTACAACGCCCTGCCGCTCCGCGGCGGCGCCGCGACGCTCGCCCGCGTCAATCTCAAAAAGGTGGCCGAGGCGAGCACCAGCGAGGCCGATTTCCTCGAGGTCCAGCTGCCGCGCTACGTCAACCTCAACGCCCGCCTGATGCGCGCCCGCCTCGACTATCTGTTCCGCCAGTCGGGCTTCTTCGACGGCAACTTCCTCGTCGAGGAAGGTTGGATCGACAAGGACCGCTTCACGGCGATGTTCGGCATCTTCGCCATGGCCGAGGCCGTCAACCATCTGCAGGATCTCGCCGGCCGGCCCGGCCGCTACGGTCACGACGCCGCTGCCAACGCGATCGGCCACCGCATCTCGGAGCGGCTCGCCGATCTCGTCGCCCACGAACCCATGGAGCACGTCTGGCGTGGCGTCGCCATGCTGCATGCCCAGGCCGGCCTTTCCAGCGACGCCGGCACCACCCCCGGCGTACGCATTCCCTATGGCAGCGAACCCGATCCGGTGAGCCATGTGCAGGCGCTGCTGCCGCACCATCAGCATTATCTGTCGGGCGTGTCGGAGATCCTGACCCTCGACGAGACGGTGCGAGCCAACCCGGAGGCGGTATTCCAGCTCGCCAAGGGCGCCCTGCAGCTCGGCTTCCGCGAGTTCACCGCCAACGTCGCCGGCAATGACCTGGTGCGCGTCACCGGCTTCATGATCCGCCTCTCTGATGTCAAACTTTACAACGCGGCGAAGGGATCGCGCGTCAACACCACGGCGCTCGGCGCCGAGGCGGCCGACACGGTGCATATTCTCGCCCGCAAGCCGCGTGTCGTCGGGCTGGAGCTGATGGCAGGTTCGAGTGTCTGACGGCGTCGCCGCCGTCAGCAAGTTCCTGACCTGGTCGGTGGTCGACGGGCCGGGAAATCGCTTTGTGCTGTTCCTGCAGGGTTGCAACTATCGTTGCGTCACCTGCCACAACCCGCACACTATCGGCGTCTGCAGCGACTGCGGCACCTGTGTCGCCGTCTGCCCGTCGGGCGCGCTGAGCCGAACCAGCCGCAAGGTGGTCCACGACCCCGGGGTCTGCATCGCCTGCGACAGCTGCCTTGCCGCCTGCCCGACCCGCGCCAACCCGATGGTGCGGCGTATGACGGTGGAGGACGTCCTCGTCCTCCTCCGCCGCAACGCGCCATTCCTCAACGGCCTCACCGTGTCGGGCGGTGAGGCGACGCTTCAGCTCGACTTCCTGATCGATCTGTTCACGGCCATCAGGGCGGCGCCCGAACTCGCCCATCTCACGCTGTTCATAGACAGCAACGGCCACCTGCCGGTCGACGGCTGGCGGCGTGTACTGGCGCTGACCGACGGCGTGATGCTCGACATCAAGGCCTTCGATGCCGACCGCCACCGCCGCCTCACCGGCGTCGACAACGACCTGTCGCTCGCCTCGGCAAGGCTGCTCGCCACCGTCGGCAAGCTTCACGAACTGCGCTTCCTGCTGATTCCCGGCGAGACCGACCGTCCCGAGGAGATCGCCGCGCTCGCCGCCCTGGCGCGCGAACTCGGCCCGCAAACACGCCTCCGCCTCAATGCCTTCCAGCAGCACGGCGTGCGTGGTCCAGCCGCCGGCTGGCCCAAGATGCCGCGTGACGGCCTTGAAGCAGCCGCCGTCGCCCTCCGGGCCGCCGGCATCGCCGAGGTGGCAGTACCGTCGGTCTGGCTCCCCTGATCGGCGGCAGGCGATGTCGCCGCCTCGTTCGGCGGGCGTCCATTGGCACGGCGCAATGAACTCTATGTCGGCCGCCGAATTCCCTTCGCCCATCGGCTTGCCCATGGTCGGCAGACCTGAAGCCGTCCGTCGAGGGAACTGCCGAGCCCATGCTGATGCATCATCTCATCTATCGCGCCGCCGAGCGCGTACCGGACGCCCCTGCCCTCAACTGGGTCGACCGAAACATGGCGCTGACTGCCGAACAGGCGGTGGACGGCCTGGAGCGGATGGCCGGCGCGCTGGCCCATCTTGGCATCGCGCCCGGCGACCGGGTGCTGATCTTCGCGCATAACGGCATGGACTATCTCCTTGCCATGCTCGGAACCTGGCGACTGGGCGCCATCTCAGCGTTGGTCAACGTCAAATATGCCGACGATCTCGCCTATTACGTCAACGACCACCGTCCCAAGGCGATCATCTACACCCACGACATGGAAGGGCCGGTGAAGGCCGCCGCCGCGACGGTGGGGGGCGTCGCCCATCTCGTCTGCATGGACGGGCCGCAGGAAGGTGCCCATGCGCTGCCGGAACTGCTGGCAGCCCGCTTCGCCCCGCCGGTCGATCCCGGGGATGCCACGGCGATCGCCCATCTGTCCTATACCTCCGGCACGACGGGAAAGCCCAAGGGCGCCTGCCTCGCCCACGAGCCGACCGTCACCGCCGCCCGCTGCATCGGCGAGCGACTGCGCATCCGCGCCAGCGACCGTTCCTTCGGCCCGACGGCGCTGTCGAGTTCCTACCAATTGGTGGCCAACCTGCTGCCGCCGATGGCGGCCGGTGCCACCGTCAACGTCATGGGCCGGTGGACGCAAGCGACCGGCTGGGACGCCCTCGAGCGGGCCGGAGCCACCGTGTTCGTCGGCAATCCCGTGGTGCTCGCCGAACTCTTGGAAGAATCGCAGGTGCGTGGCCGGCTGCCGTCGCCGCTACGATTCGGTCTCTCCGGCGGTGGGCCGGTGCCGCCAACACTGCGCAAGGCGTTCCGCGATACGCTGAAGCTGCCGCTGGTCGAGAGTTTCGGCCAGAGCGAGATCGGCGGCTTCTTCGCCCTCGGCTTTCCCGAACTCGAGCCCGACGACGGCAAGCTGGTCCGCGTCGGTCCAGGCACGCCGGACAAGGAGGTGGCGATCCTCACCACTTCGGGCACGCGCGCGCCGATCGGCACGGTGGGCGAGATCTGCCTGAGGGGCGGCTTCATGGCAGGCTACTGGGGCCGGCCGGACAAGACCGCCGAGGCGACGCGCGGCGGTTGGCTGCATTCCGGCGACCTCGGTAGCATTGACGCCGATGGTTATGTCACCATGCGCGGCCGTCTCGCCGAGCTGGTCACGGTGAACGGCGTCGACTGGTTCCCCCGCGACGTTGAGGAAGCGCTGGCCGCCCAGCCGGGGGTATTGCTGGCCGCGCTGATCGGTCTTGCCAATCCCGCGGGCGGAGCCACGCCGATAGCCTTCGTCACCGAACGGCCGGGCGCCAGCCTCGATCCCACCGTCCTCAAGGCGGCCATTGCACCACTCGTTCCCTACAACATCGCGCCGCTGGTCATCCGCAAGGTGACAAGCCTGCCGATGACGCCGACCGGCAAGATCGCCAAGGCGACGCTCGCCGCCGAAGCCACCGCGGGAGAAGCGTCATGACCTCCTTTTCCTGGTGGAATCTCTCAACCGCCGATTTTGCCGGCCGCGATTTCTCGAACACCGTGGCGGTACTGCCGGTCGGCGCCGTCGAGCAGCACGGACCGCACCTGCCGGTCAGCGTCGACGCGGCGATCAACGCCGGTGTGCTGGCCGACGCACTCGCCAAGCTCGCCGCCGACGCCGACGTGCTGGTTCTGCCGCCGCTGCCTTACGGCAAATCCGACGAGCACATGGCCTTTCCCGGAACGATCGCCATACCGGGCGACACGCTGGCGCGCCTGTGGTTTGAGATTGCCGCCAGCGTTCACCGGGCCGGCGTCCGCAAGCTGGTGTTCTTCAACGCCCATGGCGGCCAGATCGCCCTGATCGACATCGTCTGCCGCGACATCCGGGTGAAGCTCGGCATGCTGGCGGTTGCCTGCTCGTGGTTCCGCATCACGGCGGTCGACGACATCATTCCGGCCGCCGAATCGGCGCACGGCATCCATGGCGGCGACCTCGAGACCAGCGTCATGCTGCACCTGCACGGCGATCTCGTCGCCATGGACAAGGCGGAGGATTTCGTGCCGCTGACGGTGGAGATCGAGGCGTCCGGCAGCTTGCTCACCGCCGAGGGCGCCGTCGGCTTCGGCTGGCAGGCGCAGGACCTTCACCCCAAAGGCGTTGCCGGCAACGCGAAAGCCGCCACCGCCGAAAAGGGGCGGATCATCGTCGATCGTGCCAGTTCGGCCTTCGTCTCGCTGCTCGACGATGTCGCCGCCTTCGATCTTGATCGCCTGACGGCGACAACCGCTTTCTCGCGTTGAGCGGTCAGGCACTCGCCGCAAGCTTCCGCAGCCGCCGACGGCGATAGGCCTCGCTAACGCCGACCAGCACCGCCGTCAGCACCAGAACCACCACCTGCATGGCGTTGAGGTCGGGCCTGAGTTCGCGGCGGAACTCCGAGGCCACCATCAGCGACAACGGCTGCGTCCGGCCGGCCAGGAACATGGCGATGGTCAGATCGGCCAGCGACAGGATGAC
>JAGSYU010000247.1 GCA_018262575.1 Pseudomonadota bacterium
CGGGCCGAAGGCGTCGAGCGCCACGATCATGCCGGCGAGGCCGAGCATGGTGGTGACGGCGATCGCCGTGCCGAACAGGCCGCCGAGCTGGTAGGTGGAGATGATGCCGGCCACGATGACCAGCGCCGGCAGGGCCGTCGACTCGAGCGAAACGGCGAGCCCCTGGATGACGTTGGTGCCATGGCCGGTGACCGACGCCTGGGCGATCGACACCACCGGGCGCTTGCCGGTACCGGTGTAGTATTCGGTGATCCAGACGATCAGGCCGGTGACGACCAGGCCGAGGATGCCGCAGAAGAACAGCTTGGTGCCGGTGAGCATCATG
This sequence comes from Pseudomonadota bacterium, assembly GCA_018262575.1. GTDB lineage: Bacteria > Pseudomonadota > Alphaproteobacteria > Rhizobiales > Pleomorphomonadaceae > Pleomorphomonas. Next base: position 326 of record JAGSYU010000247.1, read on the forward strand.
CCGTCGACGACGCCGATCTCACCCCAGCCGATGGTCAGCGACGTAGCGCCGCCAAGGCCGACGATCGACAGCAGCGACGAAGCCCACAGGCCCTTGTAGAGAGCACCCATGATCGAGTTGTTGGCGCCGAGCTTCACGAAGAAGGTGCCGATGATCGAGGTGATGATGCAAGCGCCGCAGATCAGCAGCGGATACAGCATCGCCTTGAGCAGGAGAACCTGATCGGCGGCAAAGAAGATCGAGGCGAGCACCATGGTGGCAACCACGGTCACCGCATAGGTCTCGAACAGGTCGGCGGCCATGCCGGCGCAGTCGCCGACGTTGTCACCGACGTTGTCGGCGATGGTGGCCGGGTTGCGTGGGTCATCTTCCGGAATACCGGCCTCGACCTTACCGACCAGGTCGGCGCCGACGTCGGCACCCTTGGTGAAGATACCGCCGCCCAGCCGGGCGAAGATGGAGATCAGCGAGGCACCGAAGCCAAGGGCGACCAGGGAGTCGATGACGACGCGATCATTGGGCGCATGGCCCATCAGGCTGGTCAGCACCCAGAAGTAGACGGAGACGCCGAGGAGCGCCAGACCGGCCACCAGCATGCCGGTGACGGCGCCTGCCTTGAAGGCGATGTTGAGGCCGCCGGCCAGCGACTGCATGGCAGCGGCGGCGGTGCGGACGTTGGCGCGAACCGAAACGTTCATGCCGATGAAGCCGGCGAGGCCCGAAAGGACGGCGCCGACGACGAAGCCGATGGCGACCGGCAGGCCGAGCAGCCACGCGATCACCACCAGGATTACCACGCCGACGATGCCGATCGTAGCGTACTGGCGCTTGAGATAGGCCTGAGCACCTTCAGCGACAGCCCCTGAGATTTCCTGCATGCGGGCGCTGCCCGCGTCCGATGCCATCACGGACTTGACCGCCCACACGCCATAGGCGAGGGACAACAGTCCGCAGATGATCGCGATGTATAGAACGTACATGATCCCTCCGCAGTGCCGGACACTCGAGAGCCCGGCCTTGGCGCCACGAACCGAAGGCGAACGCCCCATGGGAGCCTGACGGATCCCGTGCCTGTTCGCCTTGGGAGCGACCCTCTTTTCTTCCGCCTTGCAGAAGGCGCCGACATGCGACGACGATCCCGTTCTGCGGACAGATGCGAGGGCGGGATTACCGATAAAGGCTCGATTGGTGGCGTCAAGGCCGTGAAAGCCCGCAGCGGCCGATTTTCGCGGGGTTGTCCCCCGCTCGGGACGAAACCACAGCGACCTCGCCGATGCGGGCACCAAAGCCGATAACGAACGCGCCGTCAGACGATGTAGCGCGCCGCCACGAATCCGCTGACGATAATGATCAGCAGACCCCACATCACCGCATCGAGCCGCCGCTCGATGAAGTCGCGCACCGGCTCGCCGAACAGGCGGAGCAGGAAGGCGACGAGGAAGAAGCGGATGCCACGCGTGATGACGCAGAGCCCGACGAACAGCGGAAAATTATAGGCCGCGAAACCCGAAGCGATGGTCACCAGCTTGAAGGGGATCGGTGTCAGCCCCTTGATCAGGATGATCCACGCGCCGTAGTGGGCATAGGCAGCGCGAAAGTCATCAAAACTCTGGCCGTAGCCGTAGACGCGGATCAGCCAGGCGCCGACGCTGTCGAACAGAAACAGGCCGATGGAATAGCCGAGGACGGCGCCACATACCGATGCGATGGTGCAGATCAGCGCGTAGGTAAAGGCCTTGTCGCGACGAGCCAGCACCATCGGCACCAGCATGACATCCGGTGGAATAGGAAAGAACGAGCTTTCCGCAAAGGACACGGCGGCGAGCCATATGCCGGCCTTGGGGCTGCCGGCCAGTGACATTGTCCAGTCGTAGAGCTTGCGGAACATCGGCCCTCCGGAAATAAATAGCTAGAGAAACAGTGCGGCAAAAATGGTCGGCGATCGCCCCATGAACGGGGGCCGTCGAGGTCTAGCGACTCGCCCCTGACGACGCAAGCCGGACTCCTGCTTCGGCATCAGCCCAAACTGGAACTTTGCAACTTTCGGGCCGAGGCGTCAGAAATGCCGGTAGGAGCCCGACCCGAGGTCGGCGAGCGCCGGATGGTCGCCTCGAACCGATATCCCCTCGCCAACCCGCACATGGCCGATCGGGGTGGCGCCAACGCCAGCCGCAGCCGCGGCGGCAAGAAAGGCGCCGACCTTCGCCTCGGGGATGGACAATGCCAGCTCATAGTCGTCGCCACCGGTCAACGCCACGGCGAAAAGACGTGGATCGGCCGCCACCGCCGCCCGAGCGGCATCGGACAGCGGCACGCGGTCGGCATCGATCTCGATGGCGACACCAGACGCCGCCGCCATCTTGGCGAGATCACCGACGAGACCGTCGGAAATATCCATGCCGCCGGAAGCGCAATCTGCCACCGCCGCTGCCAGCACGCCGCGCGGTTGGGGCAACAGGTAGCGATCAAGAAGATGGTCGCGATGAGCGCCCAAAAGACCGAGCCGATCGGACAGTGCCGGATCGAGACGCAGCGCGAGGCCGAGCGCCGCGTCGCCGATCGTCCCGGTGACGACGACGACCTCGCCGGCCCGCGCGCCACCGCGCCTGATCATGCCGCCCTCTTCGACCTCGCCGATCGCCGTCACCGACAGCGTCAGCCCAGCCGGCGAACGCACCGTATCGCCGCCATAAAGCGAGATACCATAGGTCGCTTGATCGGCGGCAAGGCCGGCGCCCAAAGCGTCAATCTGTTCGACCGTGAAATCCTTGGGCAGGCCGAGCGCCAGGAGATAGCCGACCGGCGCCGCCCCTTTTGCGGCGAGATCAGAAAGGTTGACCCGCAACGCCTTGCGCGCCACGGCGTCCCAGGGATCGTCGGCGAAGAAATGCACGCCGCTCACCACCTCATCCTTGGTCAGAACGAGATCGCGGCCGGGGCGCGGACGATAGAAGGCAGCATCATCGGTCAGCCCAAGCGCACCGTCGGCCGCCAGCGGTGCGAATACGCGGGCAATCAGTTCGAATTCACCGATGCTGCCCGCTGCCGTCATCTCAAGCTCCCTCTTTGGGGAACTCGTCGGGCCGGATTTCGTGGGCGATGCGGTCGAGCACACCGTTGACGAGGCGCGGTTCGTCGTCCTCGAAGAAGGCCCTGGCGACATCGATATATTCGGAGATGATCACTCGGCCCGGCACGTCGCCGCGCTTCAGGAGCTCGTAAGCGCCGCAGCGCAGGATGGCGCGAAGCGTCGCATCGACACGCTTCAGCGGCCAGTCTTCGACCAGCGCCGTATGCACCATGGGGTCGACCGTCCGCTGATCGGCAACAACCCCGCCAACGATGTCGCGGAACCAGCCGGCGTCGGCTTGCCGATACTCGAAGCCATCGAGTTCCTTGCCAAGCCGGAAGGCCTCGAACTCCTGCACCACCTCGAGCAGGTCGCCGCCGCCAATCTCGAGCTGGTAGAGCGCCTGCACGGCGGCGAGGCGGGCGGCGCCACGCTGGTTGGCCGGGCGCGGCTCGGATCTGGCTCCG
>JAGSYU010000119.1 GCA_018262575.1 Pseudomonadota bacterium
ATCACGGCGCCGAGTTGCAGCGCCAGACCGGTGATCTGCGGCAGCATGGCATTCCGGAAGGCGTATTTGCGGACGAGCCGATGCGGGGCGCCAAGCGCCATCAGGTAGTTGGAATAGTCGCTTTCAAGCTCGTAGATGATCATGTTGCGCATGCCGATCGCCCAGCCGCCCAGCGCCACCATGAACAGCGAGGCAAACGGCAGCACCCAGTGGTAGAGAACGCTGCCGGCAAACTGCCAGGACCATTCGACCCTCAGCGACTGGTCGTAGCCGAAGGCCAGCGGGAACCAGCCGAGCGTCGAGCCCAGGACCCAGGCGAGCAGGATGCCGAGCCACATGTAGGGTGTGGCTGTGAGCAGGTAGCCGAGCGGCAGCACGGTGTTGTCGAGCAGCTTGCGTCGCGCCGCCAGCGCGCCGACGACGTTGCCGACATACCAGGACAACAGGATCGACGGCAGCAACAGGCCCAGCGTGTAGGGCACGGCGCGGCCGATCAGCGTCGTCACCGGCGTCGGGAACAGCATGATCGAGCGGCCGAGGTCGCCGTGGAACAGCGCCGACCAGAAATTGAGGTACTGCTGCCACAGCGGCTGGTCGAGGTTGAAAGCCGCCATGAAATAGGACGTCAGCGCCGCGTTGGCGTCCGGCATCAGCGCAATGCGCGACACCAATGCATCAATGGGGTTGCCCGGCATGAAGCGGGGAATGGCCCAGTCGATGGTGACTGCGACGATGAAGGTCAGCAGGTAGATGAACAGTTTCCGGGCGAGATAGCGCAGCACGGTCGAGGCTCCGGAATGGGGAACAAAAAGTCCATCGCAACAAAGCTCAGCGGCGACAAAATCGCCGTCCTGGCCTCGTGCGGGTGGGGCGCCTGTTCGGTCGAGTGAGAGCGCCCCGGCGGGAGGTGCCGCCGGGGCGCGGGAGCGGCTTATTCGCCGGCCGGCTCGAGATGAGTGATGGTGTCGAGGCCGGTCATCTGCAGCCAGCCACGCCACGAGATCGGGATGAACTGGCGGTCAGTGCCGTCGGTCGGCCAATTCTTCCAGGTCGTGGTGCTCATCTGCGCCCAGGCGCCGTTGTACCACAGCGGGATCATCGGCAACTCGTTCATGAAGCTGACCTGCAGCTTGGCCGTGATCTCCTTCATCTTGTCGATGTCGGTGCGCGGCGTCTTGGCGAGTTCGATGGTGAGGTCCCAGGCTTTCTTGTCCTCGAAGCGCGCAAAGTTATAGTTGGTCTGCGAACTCAGGATGGGCAGCTGGTAGAGGTAGCGGTAGTAGGTATAGGGCGTGTCGCTGAGCGGCTGAGAATTCTCGATCATCAGATCGAAATTGCCGGTGTTGCGCTGCGACTGGTAGGTGTTGAAGTCCGGATACTTCGGCGTGATCTTGATACCGACCGCCTTGGCGTCGGCCGAGATCATCTGCACCGCCTGCATCCAGTCCGACCAGCCCGAGGGAACCTCGATCTTGAGGTCGATCGGCTCACCCTTCGGCGTCTGATAGAAACCGTCGGCGCCCTTCTTGTAGCCGGCCTTGTCGAGGATCTCGGCCGACTTCTTCGGGTCGTAGCTGAAGCCGAACTGCTTGACGGCTTCCTTGTCGATATACTTGTCCCATACCGGCAACAGGCCGGTCGGGCTGGCCGGCAGCACGACGTTGCCGTAGTCGACCTTGGCGATCTGATCGGTATTGATGGAGAAGGCCAGCGCCCGACGGAAGGCCGCGTCGTCGAGCGGCGCTTTCTTGGTGTTGGGCAGCAGCCAGGAGGTGACGGCCGGCAGCATGTAGGGCGGCTTGTCGTAATAGGTGTGCAGGCCGTAGCCGCCGGCGATCAGCGTCGCCACGCCGGGCAGGAAGTTGTTGTTGAGATCCTGCTTGCCCGACAGCAGCAGACCGAGCGCCACGTTGTTCGACGAGTTGACGAGGTCGATGATGTACTTCGGCTTCGGATCGGGCGAGATGCCGGCCTTGGACGCCCACCAGCCATCCGGCGTCTTCGTCCAGACGACGCGAGTCGTCGGATCGTAGCCGGCCTTGTCGAATACATAGGGGCCGGTACCGATCGGTTCATCCGGCGACCAGGACGTGATTTCGGTCTCGTTGGCGTGATCCTTCCACTGGGAAGGCTTCATCATCGGAATGTTCCAGACGGCGTTCTGCCAAGCCTGGTAGTTGGGCGTGCCGTCAAAAGTGACCGTCACCGTGTTGCCGGCTGCCTCGACGCTCTTGATGCTCTTGTAGAGGTCGGTCCACCAGATGGTCGGCAGCTTGCCGAGATCGATGTTCCACTTCACGTCGTCCGCCGTGAAGTCGGCCCCGTCGCTCCACTTGATTCCGGAACGAATGGTCAGCTTGTAGACGGTGGGGCTTTCCCACTCGCCCTTCTCGGCCAGCCAGTCGATGTATTTGTCGGCGATCGGGTCGTAACGGAACAGCGTCTCGTTGACGAGGCCGATGAGGCCGTTGGCGAAATTGCCGAAATAGGGGTTGAAGCCGACGATGTTGCCCCACTGCGCGCCGCTCATGTAGAGCGTTTCGTTGCGGGGATACTCGCCCGACTGGGCCAGCGCCGAGCTGGCAACCGTCGCCATCAGAGCGGCGGCCGTCACGACCGTAAAGGTGCGGCGATTGATTCCAAACGACATCTCGTTCCTCCCTTTCCTCCTGCGGCGATAACCACCCGCCGCGACAAAACGCTTCCCGGAACGGCCTTCGCCGTGGGGTTGCGCACCGTTCGAGAGGGTCATGGACGGTGACAGTCAGGAAAAGGGTATTACCCAAACGATCCGACTGGACGGCCGATGACGAAACAGCGGCGACTGTTGGCTCCCCTCGCTCCACCCCAAACGGCAAGTCATTGAAATGTCGCGAAAATCTCCTCAGCATTCGCGGCATCACAGTTGGCGACCTGCCGGCGCGCCTTCCGCGGTTGCCCGCGGCATTCATGACCTGTAACGTTACAGTAGACTTAGCTAACCGCGCAACAAGACGCAAGCCTCAGTTCTGTTTCTCACCCAAAGGATGTAGGGTGAGCGATTGGGAGGAGCAGCGCTGCCGGCAACGACCGGGGATTTGCGCTGAATGGCCATATGATGTCCCACGACGAAACGCGCTCGGAAGGCGCGACCGAGCAGTCGCAGCCACCCGGCCGGCCGACGCTTAAAACCATTGCCCGCCTCGCCGGTCTCGGCGTGACGACGGTGTCGCGCGCCCTGCACGACGCGCCCGACATCGGCGAGGAAACCAAGGCGCGCGTCCGTCTCCTGGCAGAGAGCCTTGGCTACCAGCCGAATCGGGCCGGTGTTCGTCTCCGGACCGGGCGCAGCCACGTGATTGCGCTGGTGCTGGCCACCGAGTCGGAGGAACTGGGCATCAACTCGCAACTCATCTACGGCATCTCTGAAACGCTATCGGCGTCGGCCTATCAACTGGTGGTCATGCTGCATGATCCAGCTGCCGACCCGCTCGGCCCGGTTCGCGACATCGCCGAGGCTGGCACCGCCGATGGCATTCTCTTCGCCCGTATCGAGCCGAACGACCCGCGCGTGCGCTTCCTCGCCGATCGTGGCGTGCCGTTTGCGACGCACGGCCGTACGGACATGGGCATCGAGCATCCCTATTTCGATTTTGACAACGAGGCCTATGCCGAAAGCGCCGTGCGACGCCTCGCAAGCCTTGGACGCCGCCGCTTGACGCTGGTCGGCCCACCGCCGCATCTGACCTATGCACGGCATATGGCGGCCGGCTTTTGCCGCGGCATCGCGCTGTCTGGCCTCCAGAAGGTGTCGGTCGGACCCATCGATACCGACAGCCCTCATGAGCTCATCCAGGCCGAGGTATACCGCCTGATGGAGTGCGACGACCGGCCGGACGGCTTTGTCTGCGGCAGCGCCGTGGCGGCGCTGTCGGTGACCGCGGGCGCCGAGGCGGCCGGCCTTGTGCTTGGCTGCGATTTCGACGTGGTCGTGAAAGAGTCCTCCAACCTGTTCCGCAAGTTCCGGCCGGCCATCGAGACGGCGCATGAGGACTTCCGTGCCGCCGGCCGCTGGCTGGCCGAGGCGATCGTTGGGCGTATCGAAGGCACCGCCGACGCCAGCGTTCATTTCCTCGACGTGCCGCGGCTGGCCGCCCCTGAGCGGCTGGAGGAAAAAGCGACCGCCAGTGGGGCATGAAGCGTGCCCGCAGATACGGCAAAGCGCCCGATCCGGTCAGGGAAATCGAGCGCTCGACGTCGGCCGGGGGTGGTCGGCCGGTGTTCGGTTGGGCCCGTTACGGGCGGTCGGCTCAGCAGCCGAAGGCCCGCTCACGGCGGAGGCCGCGCGCCACCTGGCGCTGGCGAGCCTCGAGGCGATCGGTGGCGACGGCGATGTAGATGAATTCGCGCTCGGCGGCGGCGGGGGCGCGGAAGGTCTTGGTGAGGCGCGTCAGGGTGCCGAACATGATCTTGTTCCTTTCCTGTCCCGGGCGGATCCCGGAACCCATTTCTGCTTTCTTCTTGACACCCTGAATATAACGCCGCGACCGTCTCTCTCCAATGGCTTGAAGCCACCGCAGCGAGTCGTATTTTCTTTGGGGATGCTTCAGTTTTCCTGACGGCTTTAGAAGCCTTCCAGCACGATCTTGCCGCGTGCCCGGCCGCTCTCGATGATCGCATGGGCCCGGCGGAGCGTGTCGGCGGTGATCGGCCGCAACACCTCGGTCAGTGTGGTGCGCAGTTGGCCGGCATCGACGAGGCGGCCGACCTCGGTGAGGAGCCGGCCTTGCTCGCCCATGTCCGGCGTTTCGAACAGCGAGCGTGTGAACATCAGCTCCCAATGCACCGACACCGCCTTGCGCTTGAAGCCGGTGATATCGAGGCTCTCGGGATCGTCGATCAGGCCGAAGCGGCCCTGTGGCGCGATCGCCTTGGCAATCTCGCCCAGGTGACGAAGCGTTTGAGTGGTCGAGAAGACGAAGGCTGGCGCCCCGATGCCGAGCGCGGCCACCTCATCGGCAAGTGGCCGCGCGTGATCGATGACGTGATGGGCACCGAGGTCTCGCACCCAGGCCATCGTTTCCGGACGCGACGCCGTGGCGATGACGGTGAGATCGGTGAGCGCGCGGGCGAGCTGAATGGCGATTGAGCCGACACCGCCCGCCCCGCCGATGATCAGGATGGCGTCGGCGGCGCCCGGCACCTTGCGCCGCACGTCGAGCCGGTCGAACAGCATCTCCCAGGCGGTGATGGCGGTGAGCGGCAGCGCCGCCGATTCGGCAGCGGTCAGCGATTTCGGTTTGAGGCCGACGAGCCGCTCGTCAACGAGGTGGAACTGGCAGTTGGCGCCGGGGCGGGCGATCGAGCCGGCATACCAGACCTCGTCGCCGGGCCGGAAGCCGGTCGCCTCGTTGCCCATGGCGACAACGCGACCGACGGCGTCCCAGCCGAGAATTTTGACTTCGCCGGGCGCCGGCGCGGTCTTGGCGCGCACCTTGGTGTCGACGGGGTTGACCGAGATGGCCGCGACCTCGACCAGCAGGTCGCGCCCAGTGGGAACCGGCTTTGGCAGATCGACATCGAGAAGCGAATCCGGACGGTCGATGGCGCCGGCTTGACGATAGGCGACGGCTTTCATGACAACTTCCCTTTCTGTTGATATGAACAGAAGATGCTCTTACGCTTGTATCGAGCCAATACGCACAAAGAACGCGCATACTGCACAAAAGGATAGTGTCATGGCCAAGGTCCGGCATTCCCGCTTTGACTGCGCCCCCGGCTGTTCGGTGGAAGCGGCCGTTGGCCTTATCGATGGCAAGTGGAAGTCGGTGATCCTGTTCCATCTCCTGGAAAGAACGCTGCGCTTCGGTGAGCTGAGCCGCATCCTTGCCTCCGTCACGCCGCGCATGCTGACCAACCAGCTGCGCGAGCTTGAAGAGGATGGTCTCGTCATCCGCACCGTCTATCCGCAGGTGCCGCCCAAGGTGGAATACTCGCTATCGCCGCTCGGCCGGTCGATGGAGCCGGTGCTGATGGCGCTGAAGGCCTGGGGCGACGCCAACATCGGCCGCTTCGGCAAGCCGAAGGGCATCGATCCGCGCGAAAAGCAAAGCCCACTGGCACCGGCTGGCCAGACGGCCGGCGGGCACCAGTGGGCGAAGTTCGATCCGGAGCCGATCGAGTGATCGGCGCCGGTTCCATGCGTTAGGTCCGCTTCGGACCGCGGTCGAGCAGCGCGTAGAGCAGGATGGCACCGAACGTCGCGGTGCCGATGCCGCCCAGCGTGAACCCGCCGATGTTGAGGGTGAGGTCACCGGCGCCGGCGATCACCGCCGCCGCCGTGGTGATCAGGTTCTTGGTCTCGGAGAAGTCGACCTTGTTCTCCACCCAGATGCGGCCGGCGGTGGCTGTGATCAGGCCGAAGATGACGATGGACAGGCCACCGATCACCGGGCCGGGGATGGTGCCGATCAGCGCACCGAACTTCGGCGAGAAGCCGAGCAGAATGGCAATCACCGCCGCCACGATGAAGATCAGCGTCGAGTAGATCTTCGTCACCGCCATTACGCCCATGTTCTCGGCGTAGGTGGTGACGCCGGTGCCGCCGAAGGCGCCCGACAGCATGGTGGCGAGGCCATCACCGAGGAAGGCCCGGCCGACATAGCGGTCGAGACTGCGGCCGGTCATGGCACCGATCGCCTTGATATGTCCGAGGTTCTCGGCGACCAGGATGATCGCCACCGGAGCGATCAGCGCCATGGCGCTCATCGAGAAGGTGGGGGCGGTGAAAGTCGGCAGGCCGAACCAGGGCGCGGCGTCGAGCTTGGTGAAATCGATCGGCACGTCGCCGAACGAGGCGGCCCCCAGCCAATAGATGAGATAGCCGACGAGGCCGCCGAGCAGCACCGGGATGCGGCGCAGCATGCCCGGCGCGTAGACGGCGGCGGCGCCAACGGCAACGATGGTGATCAGGCCGACCGTCCGGTCGAAGCCAGTCGCCGAAATGCCCTTGACGGCGATCGGCGCCAGGTTGAGGCCAATGGCGGCGACGATGGCGCCGGTGACGACCGGCGGCATCAGCTTCTCGACCCAGCCGTAGCCGATCTTGATGACGATGAGGCCGATCAGCGCGTAGACGGCGCCGGCCGCGATGATGCCTCCGAGCGCCACGGAGATGTTGATGTTGGGGCCGGTGCCGGCATAGCCGGAGGCGGCCATCACCACGGCGATGAAGGCAAAGCTCGAGCCGAGATAGGACGGCACGCGCCCGCCGACCACCAGGAAGAAGATCAGAGTGCCGATGCCGGAGAACAGCACGGCGACATTGGGATCGAAACCCATGATGATCGGCGCCAGCACCGTCGAGCCGAACATGGCGACCACATGCTGGAAGCCGGCGATCAGCGTCTGCGGCCAGGGCAGGCGTTCCTCAGGCGCGACGCGATCGGCGGTGGTCAGCTTCCAGCGCGGAAACCAGCCTTCGGTGGGGCTTATCGTCATGATTGTCTCGTCTGTTGTCCGCGATCCGTCCCCCGTGGGCGGTCGCTTGGAAAGGCGAGATGGTCACTATCCCCAACAGCCACGGAGGCGAAAGGGCGGCCTTCGGCGGCGGTTCTCGACGGATGGCGGTGTGAGCCACTGAATCTGAACACGAAAACGCACATTTTGACCATATGGTCAGAAATCAACCCCTTGGTAATCCACAGAAAAATCAACATTGCCGGCGCGAAGCCTGGAGGCTGTCCGGATCGAATCGTCTTGACAGCATCTTCGGCTTGCCGGCAGGTGAAGGCGTGCAAGGTGTTCCGGCGGCATGCGGCCGTCGGGATGAAACGGGAACGGGGAAGGATCACGATCCTGAACCCCGGCCGCCCCCGCGACTGTGCGTGGTGAGCCTCCGTCCGTAATGCCACTGGTAATCCCGGGAAGGCGGACGACAGGCAGCGATCCACGAGCCAGGAGACCGGCCTTGCACGGACAATCGGATTCCGTCGGGTGAGACGGAAAAGGAGACTGACATGCATATCGAACCCGGCCTCGTGGCCGACGGCAAACTTTGGCTCAGCTACCTGACGGCGGCGGGTGCGGCAGGCTATAGCCTGAAGCTCGCCTGGGAGACGATCCGCGATCGAGGCGCCCTGTCGTTTGGTCTGCGCAGCGTCGCGACCACGGCCCTCGTCTTTTCCTTCTTCGAGATGTTGCCGCATTATCCGGTCGGCGTCTCCGAGGTGCATCTCATCCTCGGCTCGACGTTGTTCCTGATCTTCGGCGCGGCGCCGGCCGCCATCGGCCTCGCCCTTGGCCTGTTGATCCAGGGTCTGTTCTTTGCCCCCTTCGACCTGCCGCAATACGGCATGAACGTCACCACGCTTCTGGTGCCGCTCTACGGCCTGACGGCGCTGTCCCGCCTCGTCATCGCGCCGGCCACGCCCTATGTGAATCTGAAATACCGGCAGGCGCTGGCCCTCTCCACCGCCTATCAGGCAGGCATCGTCGTCTGGGTCGGCTTCTGGGCCTTCTATGGTCAGGGTTTCACCGTCGACAACTTCGCCGCCATCAGCTCATTCGGCAGCGCCTATATGCTGGTGATTCTCATCGAACCGCTGGTTGATCTTGTCGTGCTCGCTGGCGCCAAACTCCTGCATGGCCTGCGCGGAAGTTTCCTCGTCGAGCGCCGCCTCTACGACGCCGCCTGACGCCCGATCATCGGCCTTTCGCCGCGCCGTTCCGGTCAGCCGGAGCGGCGCGGTTTGCGTTGGCGGGTAGTCGCTATGGTGTCCGGCCGATGCTGCTCCGGCCCGCCGCCTCGAGTGGCGGCAAGCCGCGCCAGCCTCTGGCGGTCTTGACAGTGCCGAGCCTTTCCGCATAACGTCGTAAACGTTTACGGGAACGAACCGGCAGGGAGGAAAGTCCTGTCCGAACTGGAGCCATCGGGCGTCATTGCCGTGCCGGCAGGCATGGATGACGGACGGTAGGCTGTACCCATGCAAGGCTCGGACAATCTGCCGGATCATCGCCCACCGTTTTCGGTCCCGCCGGTCGCCGTCGAGCCGGAACCGGTCGGCCAACTGGAGGAGTAGGGAGCATGAAGACATCGGCAATTCTGGGAGCGGTGCTCTACGCTGGCGCCGCGGCGCTCGGCATGACGGCGCAAGCCGCCGATCCCGTCACCATCACCATCTGGTGCCAGGACGACGAGCGCCAGCCGGGCCTCAACCTCGCCAAGGAGTTCGGCGAGAAGAATCCCGACATCAAGGTCGTCTACCGACAGATCCACTTCGACGATGTCACCTCGGAGGCGATGCGCGCCTATTCGACCGGTCAGGCGCCCGACATCATCGCCATCGACAATCCCGAGCACGCGCTGTTCGCCTCGCACGGCGTCTTCCTTGACCTTACCGACCGCATCGCCAAGTCGGCCGTGATCCACAAGGAAGACTATTTCCCCGGTCCGCTTGCCTCCGTCACCTGGGACAGCAAGCTCTACGGCGTGCCCAAGGCCACCAACACCATCGCCCTCTACTACAACGCCGACATGTTCAAGGCGAAGGGCCTCGACCCCGACAAGCCGCCGCAGACCTGGGACGAGCTGGTCGATGCCGCTCGCAAGCTCAACGATCCCGCCAAGAACGTCTACGGCATCGCGTTCTCGGCCAAGGCGTCCGAGGAAGGCACCTTCCAGTTCCTGCCCTGGGCGCAGATGACCGGCGGTGGCTTTGACAAGATCAACACCGACGGCGCCGTCCGCGCGCTGACCATCTGGAAGACGCTGCTCGACGAGAAGCTCGCCTCGCCCGATACGCTGACCCGCGGCCAGTGGGATTCCACCGGCACCTTCAACTCCGGCAACGCCGCCATGGTCATCTCCGGACCGTGGGAGCTCAACCGCATGTCGCAGGAAGCCAAGTTCGACTGGCGTGTGGCGTTGATGCCAGTGCCGGAAGTTGGCGCACCGCGCTCGTCGGCCATGGGCGATTTCAACTGGGCTGTCTTCAAGAGCACCAAGCATCCTGACGAGGCCTTCAAGGCCCTCGAATACTTCGTGTCGCAGGACCCGCGCGTCTTCCCCGATTGGGGCCAGCTCGCCGCCCGCGCCAACATCGACATTCCCTCGACTGGCGACGCCAAGAAGGACGCCGCCGTCAAGGTGTTCATGGAGCAGCTGAAGTACGCTCAGCCGCGCGGCCCGCATCCGGACTGGATGAAGATCTCCAAGGCCATCCAGGATGCCATCCAGTCGGCGCTGGCCGGCCAGGCAACGCCCAAGGACGCGCTCGACCAGGCGGCCGAAACCATCAAGGGCATCCTCGGCTGATCCTTTGAAAAAAAGCGCTCCGGCTCCAGCCGGGGCGCCAACCCTTTAGTTGACCGCACCGCCCCGCGAGGGCGATGCTCCACGCCAGCGGCTGACCGCGGCGCGGATGCGGGGAGGACCGATGCGACGCCTGTTTTCAAGCCTCGTCGACGGCCGGGGATTCGACCTCTGCCTGATCGGCGTCCCGCTCGCCTTTCTCATCGTGCTGTCGGGCGTGCCGCTCGTCTATAACGTGGTGATGAGCTTCCAGGCCGTCGACATGTTCAGCCTCGGCAGCTTCATCCGGCCGTGGGTCGGCTTTGACAACTACCGTCAACTGATCGCCCAGCCGGAATTCTGGCCGATCATGGGCCAGACGGCGACCTTCCTGGCCGCCTCGATCGCCGGCCAGTTCCTGCTCGGCTTCGCGCTCGCCCTGTTCTTCTGGTTGAATTTTCCCGGCGCCTCCTGGCTGCGCGGCCTGTTCCTGGTCTCCTGGGTGATGCCGGGCCTCGTGGTCGGTGCCGTCTGGAACTGGCTGCTGTCGGGTGACTTTGGCGTCTTCAACTTCGTGCTGCACGAGCTGCACATCATCTCGGGCAATGTCTTCTGGCGCTCCGACCCGAACTTCGCTTTGTGGAGCGTGGTCATCGCCAACGTCTGGCTCGGCACCTCCTTCAACATGATCCTGCTGTCGGTTGGCCTGTCGTCGATCCCCGGCGATCTCTACGAGGCAGCCGAACTCGACGGTGCCGGCGCCTTCACCCGCTTCTGGACGATCACCCTGCCGATGATGCGCTCGACGATCGGCGCGCTGATCTCGCTCGGCCTGATCTTCACGCTGCAACAGTTCGATCTGTTCGCCGCCATCACCTCGGGCGGGCCGAACAATTCCTCCAATGTCGCGCAATACTGGGCCTGGGACCTGTCGTTCAAGCAGTATGACTTCGCCAAGGGTGCCGCCATTTCGGTGATCATGATCATCGTGGTGATGCTCGCCTCCGTCTACTACGTCCGGTCGACCCGCCATGAGGTAAGAGGATGAGCGAGACCACCCGAAACCGGCTGCTGCTCGTCTTTGCGCTGCTGCTCGCCGCCGTCTATCTGTTCCCGCTTTACTGGATGTACATCACCGCGCTGAAGACCGGCTCGGAGATGTTCGCGACGCCGCCCTCCTTCTGGCCGGACGATCCCCAGTGGTCGATCTTCCCCTTC
>JAGSYU010000248.1 GCA_018262575.1 Pseudomonadota bacterium
GGTGACCTTGGTGGTCGAGCGGATGGCGAGGCCGTCATAGTTGCCGATGATTTCGGCCAGCTTGTCCTTGTCCTTGCCGAGATCGGGCTGGTAGTCGACCTCGACGCCGTGGTCCTTGAAGATCTGGACGGCGGTGGCGGACAGCTTGTCGGAAATGAGAACGCGAGGAGCCATGGGAGTCATCCTGGTTGGGGGACGCCTGCACCTGGCCCTTGTCCCTCCCGAAGGCCGGGAGGGTGCTGGGACCGGTGGCGCCGGATGGAATGTCACTGCGGCTGAAGATTGGCTTTCCCGCCCCGCCTGGCGGGGAAGGGGAGGAGAGGGAGGCAAGCGCCCTCTCCGGAAATCGCGGTCAGGCGGCCTTGGAAAGGCCCGACAGCGCCTTGGCGAAGGCCCAGTCGATCCACGGCGTCAGGGCGGCGACGTCCGATGTCTCGATGGTGGCGCCGCACCAGATGCGGAGGCCGGGGGGGGCGTCGCGATAGGAGGCGATGTCGAAGGCGACGCCTTCCTTCTCGAGAAGGCCGGTCAGCGTCTTGACGAACGCCTGCTGGCCCTCGATGTCGAGGGCGGCGACTTCAGGGTGGACGAACGACAGGCAGACCGAGGTGTTGGAGCGGATCGCCTCGGTCTTGGCCAGGAAGGCCACCGACGGCGTCGCCCGGACCCAGTCGGCGATGGCCTTGGTGTTGGCGTCGGCGCGGCCGATCAGCGCTTCGAGGCCGCCGATGGCGTCGGCCCACTTCAGCGCGTCGATGTAATCTTCGACGCAGATCATCGAGGGCGTGTTGATGGTGTCGCCCTTGAAGATGCCCTCGATCAGCTTGCCGCCGGAGGTGAGGCGGAAGATCTTCGGCAGCGGCCAGGCCGGCTTGTAGCTTTCAAGCCGCTCGACGGCGCGCGGGGAGAGGATCAGCATGCCGTGGCCGCCCTCGCCGCCCAAGACCTTCTGCCAGGAGAAGGTGACGACGTCGAGCTTGTCGAAGGGCAGGGCCTGCGCGAAGGCGGCGGAGGTGGCGTCGCAGATGGTGAGGCCCTGGCGATGGGCCGGGATCTGGTCGCCGTTCGGCACGCGGACGCCGGAGGTGGTGCCGTTCCAGGTGAAGACCACGTCGCGGTCAAAATCCACCTTGGCGAAATCGACGATGTCGCCGTAGGGCGCCTCGAAGATGCGGGCGTCGAGTTTGAGCTGCTTGACGACGTCGGTCACCCAGCCGGAGCCGAAGGACTCCCAGGCCAGCATGTCGACCGGGCGGGCGCCCAACAGCGACCACAGCGCCATCTCGACGGCGCCGGTATCGGACGCGGGGACGATGCCGATGCGGTAATCGGCGGGAACGCGCAGCACCTTGCGGGTGAGGTCGATCGCCTCGGCGAGCTTGGTCTTGCCGATCTTGGCGCGATGGGAGCGGCCGACCGGCGCCCCCTTCAGTGCCTCAACGGTCCAACCTGGGCGCTTGGCGCAGGGGCCGGAGGAAAAACGGGGATTAGCCGGCTTCAGAGCCGGCGCAGCGGTGGCGTCAGTCATGTAACTATCCTCTCAGATAGGTGCTCCTCGGTGGGGAGGAGTGTCCCGCCGCCTGAGCTATCGGAAAGGTCGTGCGTCGTCAAGCCGGGTCGAACGTGCTCGCCCGAGGTGTGACCAAAAGACAAGCGGCGGGAAGTGGCTTCCCGCCGCTGGTCAAAGGTACTGGCAGTGGATCTCAGTAGAGATAGTAGCGCAGGCCAACACGCACTTCGTGGGCGGTGATGTCTTCGTAGTTGATATGGGCCACGTTGCCGCCGCTATCGGTGGCGCTGCCGGTCGCGGCGTCGCCAAGGTTGAGGTAACGGTAGCCAAGATCGAGGCTGAGACGATCGTTGATCGGATACTCGATACCGGCCATCAGCGCCCAGGCGAAGTTCCACTTGCCTTTGCTGTCGGGGTAGGTGCCGTCGGTGTCGATCATGCCGGACTTGACGTCGCTGGTGCGGAGATAGGAGGCACCGGCACCGGCGCCGACATAGGGCTTCAGGCCGTGGAAATCGCCGAGGTCGGCGTAAACGTTGGCCAGTGCGCTGTAGGCCGTGATCTTCACGCTTTCGCTGGCCCGCCATTGACCGGTGCAGGGAGCGAGGGCGCAATAGAACGAGCCCTTGAACTTGGCGGGCGTCTCGTAGTCGAGCGTCAGGTCGGTGCGGAGATAGTCGTTGAACTTGTAGCCGACACCGACACCGATATCGGCGGCACCGAACATCTTCTCGTCGCCCATCTTGCCGCCGTTGCCGGTGGTGCCCCAGGGCATACTGCTCAGCGAGCCCTTGGGCGCCTGATAGAGCTTGTAGCCGATGTCGCCGCGAAGATACCAGCCGCCGACGGCCGGCAACGGCATCGGTTCGGGCGCTTCGATGATCGGCGGATATTCAACCGGCATGTCGGCGGCGCGAGCAATGCTGGAGAGGGCCACGAGGCCGAATGTCGCAGCCATGGCCAGTGAGAGGGGTATGTTGAGACTGCGCATATTCGATCCTTCCGCAGAAGCATGATCGCGAGGCGGCACGCCGCCGTTCATCATCGCTTTCGGATCGATCATTACGGCAAGTCGGTTAATTGTGACTTAACTACGTTACTTAACCTTGATGGTCAGTAAAAGCGGCCATCCGGCAGGTTAACACGACAACAAAGGCGCATTCTTTCGAAGCAGCCGACGCCATCGGAATATGTGCAAAGGCTTGAATTTGAACCGGTCCTGTCGACGGGACGATTCCGTGCGGTCGGATTGCGCTGTGACAGAAACGCCCGGCCGCGTCGTGCGCTGCCGGGCGTTTTCAGGACAAGAGATCTGAATTCAGATGGCGGCCTTGCTAATGGCGTCGACAATGTCGCCGACCGCCGCGGCAACGATATCGGCGTTGTCGCCCTCACCCATGACGCGGATCAGCGGCTCGGTGCCGGAGGCGCGGACCAGGATGCGGCCACCGGTGCCGAGCCGGTCTTCGGCGGCGAGGATCGCCGCCTTGACGGTCGCGTCCTCCAGCGGCTTGCCGCCCTTGATGCGAACGTTTCTCAGCAGCTGCGGCACCGGATCGAAGAGGTGGCAGACCTCGCTGACCGGCTTGCCGGAGCGCTTGACGACGGCCAGTACCTGCAAGGCGGCGACGAGGCCGTCGCCGGTGGTGGCGTAGTCGGACAGCACGATATGGCCCGACTGTTCGCCGCCGACGTTGTAGCCACCGGCGCGCATCGCCTCGACGACGTAGCGGTCGCCGACCTTGGTGCGGACGAGTTCCAGGCCGATGCCGTGGAGATAACGCTCGAGGCCGAGGTTGGACATGACGGTGGCGACGATGCCGGGCCGCGCCAGGCGGCCATCATCCTTGAAGGACGCCGCGACCACGGCCATCAGTTGGTCGCCGTCGACCACCTGGCCCTTCTCGTCGATGATGATGACGCGGTCGGCGTCGCCGTCGAGCGCGATGCCGATGTCGGCACGGACCTCGCGCACCTTCTCGGTGATGGTGGCGAGGCTGGTCGAGCCGCAGTCGTGGTTGATGTTGAGGCCGTTGGGGTCCACCCCGAGCGTCACCACTTCGGCGCCGAGCTCCCACAGCACTTCCGGGGCGACCTTGTAGGCGGCGCCGTTGGCGCAGTCGACCACCACCCTGAGACCTTCGAAGGACATGTGGCGGGACAGCGTGCGCTTGGCCGATTCCACGTAGCGGGCGCGCTCGCCGTCGACGCGCTTGGCGCGGCCGAGATCGGCGGGGGCGGCGAGGCGGCCGGTGAAGTCGCCGTCCAGCATCTCCTCGATGGCC
>JAGSYU010000249.1 GCA_018262575.1 Pseudomonadota bacterium
TTCAGCGTGCGGTACTGGATGTTGTCGACGCGGGCGTACGTCGCGATCTCGGACAGGTCGCGGCAGACGAGCGTGAAGTTGTGGTGCTTGTCGGTCTGGCGAATGCGCTCGATGCGCTCCATCGCCTCTTTATCGCCGATCAGGCATCCCAGGGCGTAGCTCGAATCCGTTGGATACACGACGACGCTGCCGTCGCGAATGGCCGCGATCGCCTGGCGGACCAGCCGGGCCTGGGGATTCACCGGATGGATGGATAACAGAAGGGCCATTTGTTCGGCGCCGTCGTTGGGTGCGGCGTACTTGTTGGCTATGATACGCGCCCCGGTCCCGCGCCGCCGTCCCCCAGCAACCTTCGCATGCAGTTTCTGTTCGACCTGCTCCCGGTCATCGCCTTCTTCATCGCGTACAAGCTCGCTGGCATCTACGTGGCCACCGGAGTGCTGATCGTCGGGGTGCTTGCCCAGACCGCGGTCAGCTGGATCCGCCACCGCAAGGTAAGCGGCATGCTGCTGACCTCGGCGGTTCTGGTACTGGTCTTCGGCGGACTCACTCTGCTCATCCACGACGCTACCTTCATCAAGTGGAAGCCCAGCATCGTGAACTGGCTGTTCGCCGCCGCATTCATCGTGAGTCACTTCATGCGCGGGCCGACCATCATCCAGCGCATGCTCGGCGAGAACGTCGTCCTGGACGCGGCCAACTGGAAGCGGCTCAACTTTATGTGGGTCGCGTTCTTTCTCGTCGCCGGCACGCTCAACATTTTCGTGGCCTACAACTACGACGAGGCCACATGGGTCAATTTCAAGCTGTTCGGCCTCATGGGCCTCACGCTGGTCTTCGCGTTCCTGCAAGGCGTGTGGATCGCAGGCAAGGCCGGGCACACGGACGCCGGGCAGTGAAGGCGCCGGTATGACCAGCACTCGCGTGGAGCGACTCACCGAACGACTGCAGACGGGCCTCGAGCCCGAGCAGCTCGAGGTCATCGACGACAGTCACCACCATGCCGGGCACGCCGGCGCCGCCGATGGCCGAGGGCATTTCACCGTCCTGATCGTGTCGCAGCGATTCGCCGGGCTGGGCACGCTGCGCCGCCACCGTCTCGTTTACGAAGTCGTGGGCGACATGATGACCACGGACATCCACGCTTTGTCGATCCAGGCCCTCGCCCCCGGCGAGACAGCCGCCAACTGACCCGCATCCAACCCAGAGGCTCACGATGCTCATGAAACGTTTCCCACTCGTCCTCGTCGCCGCCACGCTACTGTTCGGCGGGTGCACTCGCCCGGCGGAGGACGCTGCCAAGGCGGGCGCTGACGCCAAGGCCCCGGCGACGACGACCGTCGTCACCGTCAACGGCAAGCAGATCGGGTCCGACGTCATGGACATCTTCGTCCAGGCGGTGACCGGCAAGCCTGCCGCCGAGGCCACCGAAGAGCAGAAGACCCAGCTGCTCGACCAGCTCGTCAACATGTCCCTTGCTGCGCAGGCAGCCGAGAAGGACGGGTTGCAGAAGGATCCGGAGGTGAAGGCGAAGCTCGAACTCATCCATATGCAGATCCTTGCCGAGGCCGCGACCCAGAAGTACGTGAAGTCTCACCCGGTGTCGGAGACCGAACTCAAGGCGGTGTACGACACGCAGGTCGCCAACATGCCGAAGGAGTACAAGGCGCGCCACATCCTGGTCGAGAAGAAGGAGACGGCGGAATCGATCATTCGCGAACTGCAGGCCGGCGGCGATTTCGCCAAGCTCGCGGCATCGGAGTCGAAGGACGCGAGCGGCAAGAACGGTGGTGACCTCGGCTGGTTCTCGCTGCAGACGATGGTCAAGCCGTTTGCCGACGCGGTCGCTGCGCTCGAGAAAGGCAAGACGACCGAACAGCCGGTGCAGACGGAATTCGGCTGGCACGTCATCCAGCTCGAGGACGTGCGGAGCGGCGAGGCGCCGAAGTTCGAAGACGTCAAACCGCAGGTCGAAATGTTCGCGCAGCGAAAGAAGCTGCAGGCCTATCTGGACGAACTTCGCAAGACCGCTCAGGTTCAGAAACCGAAGTAACTGTCAAGCCCAGTAATTGGGCAGAACGGCCGGCTTCTCGTCAGAGGGGCCGGCCGTTTTCTTATAGGCCGGAGCCGACGCGGCGGACCTCGCTTGGGGGATGCCAACGTAGCCCGAGGCCATGACACCCGATTCGCTCTTTGGGCCTCGGCGGACACTGCCCGGCTCCTGCAGTCCGGCTTGCCCGAGCCCCGCTCAGCCGTGGCGGGACTATGTAGATTTATTCTTGGACTAGTCTGTAACTGTTTGTACTTTAATGAATTATTGCGCTCACTTCAGAACTGTGAAGTGGCTCACACTTCTCGGCGTCCACCGGCCGGATTAAGTCGCATCACTGTGCCATCCAGTTGACATAGGCTGACGCCACGCAGGGCGGCCAGGGCCATCCAGTATTGCTGCCTCGCTTTCGAGGCTTACTACCCACGGCACTGAATCGACAAGACTTTCCGGCAGGAAGCCTAGGGCGGCGGTTCAAGATGAACCCTTAGGACCGCGGCGTAAGTTGCCGAATATGTTGAACTCTTGACCGCCCCCCTGCCACCGATATAGTTGCCCGAAGGAGTTAACAATAACCTCCAATGTCAGCGGCAGTTGCAATCTGGATGGGGCCGCCCGCTTACGGGCTAGGAATGAGCGAGAACGTTAAGAAATCGTTGCTTGCAGCCTGTCGGCACCTGCTGCATCCGCTCGTCCGAATCTTGCTGCGACACGGCGTTTCGTACGGCGAGTTCTCGGACTCTGTGCGGGGCGCCTATATCGACATCGCGAAGGTCGATCTGATTCCGGCGGGTCGCCCTCAGACCGACGCTCGGCTGGCGATTCTCACTGGCCTCACGAAGCGTGAGGTCCATCGAATTCGTACTGCGGACGAAAACGACGACTCGGAGGTTGGCCTGAACCGTGTGGCACGCGTCCTTCAGGGATGGTGCCAAGACCCCGAATATCTTGGGCCCTATGGGCTACCGCTTGAAGTGCCGTTTGAGGGTGACTCCATATCGTTCGAGCAGTTGGTTACGACGTACGCGGGAGACGTTTCACCAAGATCTCTCCTCGAAGAATTGGTGCGCGCGGGCGCGGCGCTAGAGACTGACGACGGCTACGTTCGCCTGCTCAATCGTAGCTACCTACCGACGCCGCTAGACCGAGTCGGACTAGAGCGACTCGGAAACGTCGTCAATTACTTTATCGATACGCTCGACTTCAACCTACAGAAGAAGAGTCAAGGCGGCGGCCGATTCGAGCGTTACGCAATAACGATGGAAGGTCTCTCGCCAGCCGCCTTCCAAGAGTTCGACGCCTTAGTCCGAGAAAAGGGTCAGGAGTTGCTCGAGACTCTTGACGACTGGCTTGGACAACACGAAATCAGCGGCGGGCACAAGTTGCCGCCGAGCGAGTCGATCCGCACAGGAGTGGGGATCTTCCATTTCATTGAAAAGTCTCCGTTGGCCATGGACGAGACGTTCAATGCTGACCGCATATTCGACATAGAAGAAAGCGATCAGCGACCTAATGAGAACTAAGGGGAAAATGATGACATCGAAGGGTCGTTATCAAGTCATCGCGATTGGGGTATCACTGGCGTTGGGTGGCGTCACACATAGTTCGGCTGCACGGCCGGCCTGGGACGGGACTGCCCGCATTGGAAAGGGACCCAGCGCCATCATTGGCAGTGACGCGATCATCGGCAGCGATGCCATCATCGGCAGCGATGCCATCATCGGCAGCGA
>JAGSYU010000021.1 GCA_018262575.1 Pseudomonadota bacterium
GTAGCCGCCCGTCTCGCCATGAATCCAGTCGGACATGTCGATCCAGTTCATGATCTCGCCCGGCCGCTTGCGATACCACGGCAGGTATTCCGACAGGTGCCCGTTGCTCTCCGTGGAATAGACGCCGAAGCGCTTCAGCACGTCGATGCGCACCTTCTCCTGCTTGGAGTAGACCGGGTGCGCCAGGAAGGCGGCGACGATCTCGTCCTTCGTCACCTTACGGCCGCGGATGCGAACGTCGAGGTACCAGGTCTGATGGTTGATGCCCGAGCAGACGTAATCGATCTCGTCATGGCCGACGCCGAAGATATCGGCGAGCTGCTCGCCGCCGTGCTGGACGCCGTGGCAGAGACCGATGGTGTCGACCTTGCCGTATTCGATCGCCGCCCAGGTGTTCATGGCCATCGGATTGGCGTAGTTCATGAACTTGGCGCCAGGCTCTGCGACGTCGCGGATATCCTTGCAGAAATCGAGGATCGCCGGGATATTGCGCTGACCGTAGAGGATGCCGCCGGCACAGATCGTGTCGCCGACGCACTGGTCGACACCATATTTGAGCGGAATGCGGATGTCGTCCTGGTAGGCGTCAAGCCCGCCGACGCGAACACAGGAGATCACGTAGCGTGCACCCTCGAGCGCCTTGCGACGATCGGTGGTCGCGGTGACCTTGGCCGGGAGCTTGTTGACTTCAACGATCTTTCTCAGGATCGTCGCGATCATCGTCAGATTGTGCTCCGAGATATCGGTCAGTGCGAACTCGACGTCGGCAAACTCCGGCACGCAGAGAATGTCGGTGAAGAGCTTCTTGGTGAAGCCGACGCTACCCGCGCCGATGATCGCAACTTTGAAGGCTGCCATGCTGTCCTCGTTCACTCGCCTAAATCGATCGGATGGCGGATCCTTCCAGGCAATACAAAACGATTGCGCGACCGACACTGTCGTCGTGCGCGCTACATCTTGTCTTGGGGAAGTCGTTGGCTCCGTCCGCTCCGTTCTTCTTGTTGGCTGCATTAAGACGTAATATGGCTGCCATGGCCAGACGAGGATTGTGCTTCAATGGGTAATTCCGTGCTCGATAAACTCCGTGAAAATGGGCCGGGAATGACGACCATGTCGTTACCTCGGGGTCGAAATCTGCTCCATACGATGCCGACCAGTACAGGCTATGATATTCAAACTTCAAATGAATATTCTTGGGATGGCCGAAAGCGCGGCCAGACACCCTTCACTGTGCTCCAGCATACGATTTCCGGACATGGAAATTTGCGCTACGAGGACAAGCATTATCGTATCGGCGAGGGCGAGGCGATGCTGGTGCTTGTGCCGCACAACCACCGCTACTGGCTGGAGGATGGCGGTCGCTGGGAATTCTTCTGGATTTCCATGAACGGCGAGGAGGCCTTGAGACTGCATCGGTCGGTGATGGCGGTGACCGGTCCGGTGCTTCACCTGAAGCCGCGGACGATCGAGACCCTGGCCGACTGCAGCCTCCGGATGATGGAAGGCGAAGGCGAGACGCCCGGTGCCGCCTCGGCGCTGGCCTACCGGGCCGCCATGGCGCTCTATGATGATGTGTTCGCCGGCACCTATTCCGACGCCGCCCAGGCGAGCCCGATGGCGCCGGTGATCCGGCACATCCTCAACAACCTCGAGAGCGATCTGTCGGTGGACGAACTGGCCGGCGTCGCCGGTCTCAGCCGCGCCCATTTCAGCCGCGTCTTCACCGCCACCGAGGGGCGGCCGCCATCGGAATACGTATTGGCCGAGCGGATGCGTCGCGCCGCCAAGCTGCTCGCCGTCAACACGGAGATATCGGTGAAGGAGGTGGCGACGCTGACCGGCTTTGCCGATCCGAACTATTTCTCAAAAGTGTTTCGCCGCTTCTTCGGTGCAAGCCCCACCGAGTTCCGCACCACCGGCATGTACGCAACGCAGACCATCGGCACGGACCGGTGAGCGCGGTGGGTCGGCGCGCGCCTACCCGCCGTTGGCGGCAATCCAGGCACCGAGCATGTCGCGTTCCTCGCGCGTCATGCCCGTCTCGTTACCGAGCGGCATGACCTCCGAATCGACCGCCTGCATCTTGATGAGCGGCGCGTAGCGGCGGATATGGTCGATGTCCTTGAAGGTGAGGCCTTTCGGCGGTTCCGTGAAACCCTCGTGGGTCGGCGTGGCCGAGTGGCACATCACGCAGTGCGTCCCGGTGATCCGGAGCACGTCGGCATCGGTGATCGCCATGGCGCCCGCAACCGGCTCGGCGCGCGGCAGCGGCGCGGTGGCGATGATGGCCAGCACGAGGGCCGCAGCGGCGCCGGGGAGAGCCCACCAGTATGCCCGGAAAGAATCACCCGCCTCGTGGCGATTGAGCAGATGACGCGCCATGCCGCCGCCGATGAGGATCAGCGCCACCAGAAGCCAGCCGTGCGGATGGCCGGTAAGGAGCGGATAGTGGTTGGACACCATCATCAACAGCACCGGCAGCGTCAGATAGTTGTTGTGGATCGAGCGTTGCCGTCCCTGCAACCCCAGCGCCGGATCGGGCCGATCGCCGGCCATCAGGGCGGCAGCAATCTTCTTCTGGTTGGGAATGATCACCCGGAACACATTGGCGGCCATCATGGTGCCGACCAGTGCGCCGACGTGGATGAAGGCGCCGCGCCCGGAGAAGACATTGCCGAACAGCGCCGCAAAGCCAACGATCAGCAGAAAGACGCAAACGACGACCAAGCCGGGATGATCGTCGGTGGTGTGCTTCATCAGCCCATCATAGGCCAGCCAGCCGAATAGCAGCGACAGGACCGAGATGGCGATCGCCTGCCAAGGGGCAAGATCAGCGACTGCGGGATCGATGAGATAGGCGCGAGCGTTGAAATAGTAGACTGTCGTCAGGAGCAGAAAGCCTGAGACGAAGGTGAGATAGGCCTCCCAGCGATACCAGACCAGATCCTCCGGCAGCTCCTCGGGTGCCACCGCGTATTTCTCGACGTTATAGAAGCCTCCGCCGTGCACCAGCCAGGCGGTACCGTAGACACCCGGGTTCATCCTCGCCCGCTTTCTGAGGCTGAGGTCGAGGGCAATGAAAAAGAAACTGGTGCCGATCCAGCCGATGCCGACCACGAGATGGAACCAGCGAACAAGAATATGCAGCCACTCGATGGCGAAGCTCAGCATGTGGTGTCCGGTACCTCGTTGCGGACTTTGCCCGGCCTAACGGAAAGGCATGGCGCGTCCATACGCAATTGACCGTAATCTATGCCCTCCCGTCCAAGCAAGGCAAGATGGACAGGACGGCAAAACGCCAATATTTCCGGCAGCTTGAAAGACAGTCTTCATAATACGACGGGGCCGCCGTGAGGCAGCCCCGCGCAAAGTTGAGTAGCGATGATCGGCTGACGCTTACTGCGGCAGCTTGTCGTCGACGCCCTTGACGTACCAGTTCATGCCGAGCAGGTCACCGTCCGGTGCGACAACGCCGGCCGCGTAGCGCTCCTTGCCGTCCTGATCGGCGATCGGGCCGGTGAAGGGGTTCCAGCCGCCGACGATCTTGGCCTCGGTCTCCTCGGCCAGCTTCTTGGTTTCGTCGGACATGTTGGCGTAATCGGCCATATGGACGGTGCCGTCCTTGATGCCTTCCCACACGTCGCCGGCCTTCCAGGTGCCATCGAGCACCGCCTTGACCGACTTGATGTAATGCGGACCCCAATCGTCGACGATGGCGCTCATCTGCGCCTTCGGGGCGAACTTGATCATGTCGGACGACTGGCCGAAGCCCTTGAGGCCACGTTCCTCGGCAACCTGGATGGCGGCGGTCGAGTCGGTGTGCTGAACGACGATATCAGCGCCCTGGTCGAACAGAGCCTTGGCGGCGTCGGCTTCCTTGCCGGGGTCGAACCAGGAGTTCACCCAGACGATCTTGATCTTGAAGTCGGGGTTGATCGACTGCGCGCCGAGCATGAAGGCGTTGATGCCCATCACCACTTCCGGGATCGGGAAGGAGACGATGTAGCCGGCGAGAGCCTTCTTCGATTCCTTGGCGGCGATCTGGCCAAGAATGTAGCGGCCCTCATAGAAGCGAGCGTTGTAGAGGCCCATGTTCGGGGCGCTCTTGTAGCCGGTCGCGTGCTCGAACTTCACGTCCGGGAACTTCTTGGCCACCTTCAGTTCGGGGTCCATGAAACCAAAGGACGTGCCGAAGACGATGCCGCAGCCTTCGCGGGCGAAGCGCTCGAACACGCGCTCGGCGTCCGGACCTTCGGCGACGTTCTCGACGTAGGCCGTCTCGACCTTGTCGCCGAGTTCCTTCTCGACGGCGAGGCGGCCCTGGTCGTGCTGGTAGGAATAGCCGAAGTCGCCGATCGGGCCGGTATAGACCCAGCAGGCCTTCAGCTTGTCGGCGGCCGAGGCGCCGGAGACGGCGCCGACGGCGAGCGCCAGGGCCGTGCCGGCAAGAAGCGCGAGTTTCTTCATGTTCATTCTCCCCTGGTGTGGGTTTTCCCACGATCTATCACGGTCTTTGAGTGAGGCGCCGGCCGACCGTACCGCCGACGCTTGTCGTCTCACGGCCCGCCTCAGCGGTCGGGCACGAAGGACTTGCCCAGGCTGCTGGGGGTATTGAACAGTGTCGCCCGCCGGTTGCCGGAAATGGCGACCAGCACGATCACCGTGGCGAGGTAAGGCAACATCGACAGGAATTGCGGCGGGAAACCGATACCGAGCGCCTGTGCGTGGAACTGCAGCACGGTGACCGCGCCGAACAGGTAGGCGCCGATCACCGCCCGCCACGGCATCCACGAGGCGAAGACCACCAGCGCCAGCGCGATCCAGCCGCGGCCGGCCGTCATATTCTCGACCCAGAGCGGTGTGTAGGCGATCGACATATAGGCACCGCCAAGGCCGGCCATGGCACCGCCAAACATCACGGCGAGATAGCGGACGCCGATCACCGAATAGCCAAGCGCATGGGCCGAGGCGTGGTTGTCGCCAACGGCACGCAAAATCAGGCCGGCGCGGGTTCGATTCAGGAACCAGGCGACGCCGAACACCGCGGCAAACGACAGATAGACGAGAATATCCTGCCCGAACACGATCTTGCCGACGACAGGCAGCGTGGTGAGGCCGGGAATGTCGAGGCTGGCGAGCTTGATGCCCGGCTGGCCGACGAAACTTTCCCCCAACAGGCCGGACAGGCCGAGGCCGAACAGCGTCAACGCCAGGCCGGATGCCACTTGGTTGGCAACCAGCGTCAGTGTCACGAAGGCGAAGATCAGCGATACCAGAACACCGGCGACGGCACCGCCGACGACGCCCATGAGCGGGCTGCCGGTGGAAACCGTGACGGCAAAGCCGGCGACCGCGCCCATCACCATCATGCCCTCGACGCCGAGATTGAGCACGCCCGACTTCTCCGCCACCAGTTCACCGATGGCGGCGAGCAGGAGCGGCGTCGCCGCGGTGATGATGGTGAGGATGATAGCCTCAAGCATGGGCGCCCTCCCCCTCGCGGCCAGTGACCAGCCGCACCTTGTAGAGGATCAGCGTATCGGCGGCGAGAACGAAGAACAGCAGCACGCCCTGGATGACGGTGGCGAGCTTCGAGGACATCTGCAGCGAGGTCTGAATGGCCTCGCCGCCAAGATAAGACGAGGCAATGACCAAGCCAGCGATCAGGATGCCGACCGGATTGAGGCGTCCGAGGAAGGCGACGATGATCGCCGTAAAGCCATAGCCTGGCGAAATCACCGGCTGCAGCTTGCCGATTTCGCTCATCACCACCATCACGCCGGCAAGTCCGGCGAGCGCACCCGACAGCGCGAAGGCAAAGGCGGTCATCCGCCGGGTGGAGAAGCCGGCAAACGAGCCGGCACGGGGGCTCTGGCCGAGGACACGGATTTCGAAACCCTTCAGCGTCGAGCGCATCACCACCGCCAGCACGATGACGAGGAGGAGCGCGATCGGCGCCGAGAGATTGAGATAGATGCCGCCGACGTCGACGGCGTTCAGCACCGCCCACTCGTGGAAATCGACGGTGATCGGAAAGTTGTAGCCCTCGGGGCTGCGCCAGGGGCCGCGCACCATCCAGTCAAGGAACAAGTTGGCGCAGTAGACCAACATCAGGCTGGTCAGGATCTCGTTGGTACCGAAGGCGGTCTTCAGCTTGGCGGGGATCAGAGCAAACATTGCGCCGCCCGCCATTGCCATCAGCAGCATCAGCGGCAGGACCAACGGGTTCACGAAATCCGGAAACAAGATCGGTGGAATCGAACCGACAATCGCACCGAAGGTGAGCTGTCCCTCGGCGCCGATGTTCCAGTTGTTGGAAAGGTAGCAAACGGAGAGGCCGAGGGCGATGATGACGAGCGGCGTCGCCTTGGTAATCAACTGCTCGACACCCCAGAGCGAGGTGATCGGCTCGAGGAAGAAATACCAGATGCCGGTGAAGGGATTGTGCCCCTGCGCCGCAAAGACGATGCCGGCGAACACCACCGTCAGCGCCACCGCGACCACCGGCGACAGCACGCTCATCAGCCGGCTCTTCTCCGCCCTTTTGACCAGTTCAAGGCGCATCATGCCGCCGCTGCCCCCTTCTCCTCGGCGCCGCCGGCCATCAGGAGGCCGACCTTTTCCGTGGTCAGCGTGTCGGCGTCCTCCGCCTTCGACAACTGGCCGCGTGAAATGACCGCAATGCGGTCGGCGATCTCGAAGATTTCGTCGAGATCCTGCGAAATGACCACGATGGCGGCGCCGTTGCGCGACAGATCGATCAGCGACTGGCGGATCACCGCCGCCGCACCGGCATCGACGCCCCAGGTGGGCTGCGCCACGATCAGGATCTTCGGCGCGCGCTCGACCTCGCGGCCAACCACGAATTTCTGCAAGTTGCCACCAGACAGCGACCGCGCCTCGGGATCGATGACGCCCTTCCTCACGTCGAACAGGCTGGTTACCTTCTCGACGATGCGGCCGGCCTTGCCAAACCGGGTGAAGCCACGCCGGGCGATGCCTTCGCCGGTGCCGTGACGGGTGAGCACGACGTTTTCGGACAGCTTCAGCGCCGGCACGGCACCATGGCCGAGGCGCTCCTCCGGCACGAAGGCGGCGCCAAGCAGGCGGCGCTCGTTGATGTCCATCAGGCCGACCGCCTCACCGGCGAAGATGACCATGCCTTCCTTCTCGACGGGCTCCTCGCCCGACAAGGCATCGAACAGTTCCTTTTGGCCGTTGCCGGCGATGCCGGCGATGGCCACGATCTCGCCGGTGCGAACGGAAAGGTTGATGTCCCTCAGCGTCACACCGAAGGCGTCCAGAGAAATCTGAGTCAGCCCCTTGAGGAGAATGGCCTCCGGTCCGAGCTTTCTCTTCTCGCGGATAACGCGGATAATCTCGTTGCCGACCATCAATTGGGCGAGCGTGTTCACCGTTTCGTTGGCCGGATCGGCCTCGGCCACCACCTTGGCTCGGCGCATGATGGTGGCATGGTGGCAAAGCGCCCTCACCTCCTCGAGCCGATGCGAGATGTAGAGGATGGCGCAGCCTTCCGAGGCGAGGCGCCGGAGCGTCACGAACAGCTGATCGGCCTCCTGCGGCGTCAGCACCGAAGTCGGCTCATCCATGATGATCAGCTCGGGATTCTGCAGCAGGCAGCGGACGATCTCGACGCGCTGGCGCTCCCCCACGGACAGGTCGGCGATGTGAGAGTTCGGATCAAGCGGCAGGCCGTAGTTGGTCGAGACCCGGGCGATGGTGTCGGAAAGTTCGCGCGTCGCCTTGCAGTTGGGCAGCGCCAACGCGATGTTCTCGGCCACCGTCATCGCCTCGAACAGCGAGAAATGCTGGAACACCATGCCGACGCCGAGGGCGCGCGCCTCGGCCGGCGAGGCCACCGTCACCGGTTTGCCTTTCCAGAGGATTTCACCGGCGTTCGGCTGCAAGGAACCATAGATGATCTTGACCAGCGTCGACTTGCCGGCACCGTTTTCGCCGAGCAGCGCATGGATTTCGCCCGGCATGACCCTCAGCGAGACCTCGTCGTTGGCCGTAAAGCTGCCGAAACGCTTGACGACGCGACGGACCTCGAGCAGCGGCGTGTCACCCCCAACCCGACGGAGCATGTCTCCGATGTTGTCCCCAGTCCCTTCGCCCATCAGAGCCGTTGTCCCCGTTTCGTCGCGCACTGTCTATTTTCTGTGCAGCATACAAGCACGATTTCGCCGACCGGACGCGCCAAAAGATTCAGCCGAGATGTCCGAATAATTGGGCAGTCTGCCTGATTTGTGGGCTATCTTCGGGGCAACCCTCGGCGGCGTCTCCAAGCGGGGTCCTACGAAGTTTCTCGTCGACAATCAACAGTTCAGCCACCACGGAAACGGCGATATGCGCCGGTTCCTTGGAGGTTATCCCCGGTATGCCAACTGGGCAGGTGAAAGCCCTGATACGGGATGCAGGATGGCCGAGTTCGGCGAGCCGATGCTCGAAGCGGGCGCGTTTGGTGCGCGAGCCGATCAGACCGACATAGGGAAATCGATCTTCTGACAGCGCCGCGTGCAGGATGTCGAGATCAAGACCATGATCGTGCGTCATGATCATCACGAAGGCATCGGAAGAGGCCGCTTTCAATTCCGCCGATGGTGCACCGGTGACCACCTGTTCAAGCCGGGCAAGCGGCAAATCGGGGAAGGCGTTCCGCCGTCCGTCGATCCAGCGGATGTGGAACGGCAGCGGCGCCAGCGCCAACACCACCGCCCGGCCGACGTGTCCTGCCCCGAACAGCAGTAGCTCGCGCAACGGCTCACCGAAGCTCTCGTCAAGCCGGCCGTCCGCATCAAGGGTGGCGGTCGGTCCCAGCCGTTCCGTTCCGGTGATACGCCGCTCGATCGGCGCGCTGCCGGCGAAGATGGCGGTCGTCTGAACCGGACCAACCGCCTCTGCCTGGGCAAGCTGGGCGATGGCGGCGAGTCGGTCGGCTGTGACGGTCTCCATCAACACGCTGACGGAGCCGCCGCAGCATTGACCGATCGACGGGCCGAGCGCCAGGTCGAGGCGCTCGCTGCGGTCGCTACCCTCCTGCATGGCGGTGATGGCCCGCTCCATGGCTTCGAGTTCCAGCCGCCCGCCGCCGATGGTGCCGGAGATGGCGCCGCCGACTGATACCACCATCCGGGCGCCGGCCTCGCGCGGTGTCGATCCTTTCGCCCCCACGACCGTCACCAGCGCCGCGATGCCATCGCGGGCGATCAGACGGTGAAGCGGGGCGAAAACATCCTTCATGCCTCGCTCCGTCGCATGAAGGATACCGCCCGCATGATTGATTCGGGCGTCGCCGGAGCGTCGAGCGGCGGCACCACGCCCGGCTTCAGGCTGGCGAGGGCATCGAAGATCGCCGAGAAGACCGAGCAGGCCAGCATCAGCGGCGGTTCGCCGACCGCCTTTGAGGAATGAATGGTCTCCTCGCGGTTGGCGCCTTCCCACAGGCGGGTATTGAAGGCGGCTGGCACGTCGCCGACGGTCGGGATCTTGTAGGTCGACGGGGCGTGGGTCGACAGCCGCCCCTTGTCGTCCCACACCAACTCCTCGGTGGTCAGCCAGCCCATGCCCTGAACGAAGGCACCCTCGATCTGACCGATGTCGATCGCCGGATTGAGAGAGCGGCCGCAGTCATGCAGGATGTCCACCCGGTCGACCTTCATCTCGCCGGTCATGGTGTCGATGATCACTTCCGCGCAGGCGGCGCCATAGGCAAAATAGAGGAACGGCCGCCCCTCGGCCTTTTGCCGGTCCCAGTGGATCTTGGGTGTTGAGTAGAAACCGGCGGCGGAAAGCTGGATACGGTTTTCGTAGCAGGACTTGGCGAGGTCGGCGAAGGAGAGCGAGCCGCCGGCGTGGTTCACCCGCCCGCCGGAAAACACCACAGTTTCAGGCGCAGCATTGGTGGTCGCCAGAAGATGGGCGACCATTCTCTGCTTGATCTCATCGCAGGCGGCAAGCGCTGCCATGCCATTGAGGTCGGACCCGGAGGACGCGGCGGTTGCCGAGGTATTCGGGACCTTGGCGGTATTGGTGGCGGTGATGCGCACCCGATCGAGCGGAATGCCGAAGGCGTCGGCCGTCACCTGCGCCACCTTGGTATTGAGCCCCTGCCCCATCTCCGTGCCGCCATGGTTCAGGTGGACCGAGCCGTCAGCGTAGACGTGCACCAGCGCGCCGGCCTGGTTGAGATGGGTCAGCGTGAAGGCGATGCCGAACTTCAGCGGTGTCAGCGCGATGCCCTTGCGGAGGATGCGGTTCCTGGTGTTGAAGGCCCGGCACTCCTGGCGACGCTTGGCGTAGTCGCAGGACTTCTCAAGATCGGCCACCAGCTCCGGCAGGATGTTGTCCTCGACCTTCTGGC
Organism: Pseudomonadota bacterium; assembly: GCA_018262575.1. Classification (GTDB taxonomy): domain Bacteria; phylum Pseudomonadota; class Alphaproteobacteria; order Rhizobiales; family Pleomorphomonadaceae; genus Pleomorphomonas. Next base: position 10,385 of record JAGSYU010000021.1, read on the forward strand.
CGTAGGGCGTCACATCCCGGCCGGGGCCGTAGAAATTGCGCTTGCGGATCTCCAGCGGGTCGATGCCGGTGACGATGGCCAGCGTATCCATGATGCGCTCGGCGGCGAGGATGCCCTGCGGGCCGCCGAAGCCACGGAAAGCGGTGTTGGTCACCGTGTTGGTCTTGAGCCGTTCAGACTTCAGGGCGACGTTGGGATAGTAGTAAGCGTTATCGGCGTGGAACAACGTGCGATCATTGACGCCGCCCGAGAGGTCGGCCGAATAGCCACAGCGGGCCATGAAGTCGATGTCGGCGGCCAGGATCTTGCCCGAGCTGTCATAGGCGACCGAGAAGGCCGTCGTCATGTCGTGCCGCTTGCCGGTCATCACCATGTCGTCGTCACGGTCGAGCCGCAGTTTGCACGGCCGGCCGGTGACGCGGGCGCCCAGCGCGGCGAGGCAGGCCCACTGGCTCGCCTGGCTTTCCTTGCCACCGAAGCCGCCGCCCATGCGCCGCACTTCCACCGTCACCATGGCGCTCGGCAGCCCGAGCATGTGGGCGACGCAGTTCTGCACTTCCGAAGGGTGCTGGGTCGACGAATAGACGTGCATGTCGCCCGCTTCGCCGGGGATCGCCAAGGCGATCTGTCCCTCGAGGTAGAAATGCTCCTGCCCGCCGTTGCGAATGATGCCATCGAAGCGGCGCTGGGCGCTGGCAAAGGAGCGGGCGACGTCGCCACGGCCGTAGCCGTAGTCATCGAGCACACGCAGCCCTTTGATTTTTGCCTCCTCGGTGGTCAGCACCGGTGGCTCGGCCTCGCCTTCGAACAGCGCCAGCCGCGTCGCCCGGCGAGCCGCGTCGCGCGTCTCGGCCACCACGCAGAACAGCACCTCGCCCCAGAACTCCACCTCGTTCTCGGCGAGGATCGGATCGCCGCCGATCGAGGTCGACCAGTCGTTGCGGCCGGGAATGTCGGCGGCCGTCAGCACGGCGACGACGCCCGGCGCCTGGCGGACGCGGGACAGGTCGATGTCGCGGATGCGGCCGCGTGCCATGTCCGGGCAAAACCCGGGAGCAAGATGCAGAGTGCCGGACGGCTCGACCATATCGTCGATGTAGACGGCGCGGCCGGTGACGTGCAGCACGGCGCTGTCATGCGGCGTGGGGCGATGGACGGCCCGTTCGATCGCCGCCTCGGAAACTTCAGACTCGGGCGCGTTCATCAGACCACCTCCGCTTCCTCCGGCGCCTCGCGGCGACCGATGACGCGAGTCCGGCTCGTCGGCGCGCCGGCGCATTCCACCAGCGCCTTGGCGAGCAGCGCCTTGGCCGTCTCCATGCGATAGGCCGCCGAGGCGCGCATGTCGGAGATCGGCGCATAGTCCTCGCCAAGCGCCTCGATGGCTGCCCCCCAGCTCGCCGCCCGCGCCGGTTGGGCGCCGGAAAGACGCGCCTCGGCATGAAGCGCCCGCTTGGGCGTCGCCGCCATGCCGCCAAAGGCGATGCGCGCCTCGGTGATGACACCATCCTCGATGGTGAAGCGGAACGCCCCCATGACCGCCGAGATATCCTCGTCGAATCGCTTGGAGATCTTGTAGGCGCGGAACACCTGGTTCGGCCCGAGCTTCGGCACCAACAGGCCGGCGACGAACTCTCCGGGCTGTCGGTCCTGCTTGCCATAGGCGATGAAGTAATCCTCGAGCGGCAATGCCCGGCCATCCTCACCATGGGCGAGTTCCAGCGTGGCGCCGAGGGCGATCAATGCCGGTGGCATGTCACCGATCGGCGAACCGTTGGCGATATTGCCGCCGATGGTGCCGACGGCGCGCACTTGCCGCGAGCCAACGCGGCGGACCAGTTCTCCAAGGTCGGGGTCAAGGTCGGCGAAGGCAGCGGCGGCGTCCTCATAGGTGACGCCGGCACCAAGGATCAGCGCATCACCGACGTCCTCGATCTGCCTGAGCGCGGCGACGCGGCCGACGTGGATCACCTGCGAGATCGGCCGCATCGCCTTGGTGACCCTGAGGCCAACGTCGGTGCCGCCAGCCAGAAGCGTCGCCTCGGGATACTTCATGACCAGTTGCGCCAGCGCCGAGAGGCTGACCGGGGCAGCAAAGAAAGCGCTGTTGGAGCCAAGAAAGACATCCTGCCCGTCGGCAAGGAACTGCAGGAGACCGGCCGTCTGCGCCATTGCCTCGACGAAGCGATCGGCCGGCGGCCCAGCCATGGCGGCAACCGCGGCGTCGACGATCGGCCGGTAGCCGGTGCAGCGACAGAGGTTGCCGGCCAGCGCCGTGACGATCTCCTCGCGCGGCGGCGGGCCGTCGCGCCCCTCGCCGTGATAGAGCGCGAACAGGCTCATGACGATGCCTGGCGTACAGAAGCCGCACTGCGAGCCGTGGGCGTCGACGATCGCCTGCTGCACCGGATGCAGCCGGCCATCCGGCCAAGCGATATCCTCGACGGTGACGATTTCCTTGCCGTCCATGGCGCCAAGGAACTGGATGCAGGAATTGACCGGTCGATAGACCACCCGGCCGTCCTGCCACTCGCCGATGACGACGGTGCAGGCCCCACAGTCGCCCTCGTTACAGCCTTCCTTGGTGCCGACGGCGCGCTCCCTGAGGCGCAGGTAGTCGAGCAGCGTCTCGGTCGGCTTGATATCGTCGATCTCGACGATCCGCCCACGGCGGACGATGCGGATGGAGTCGCGCATGGGCTCAGCTCCCGCGATAGGTTGAGTAACCGTAAGGCGAGATCAGCAACGGCACATGATAATGGGCCGAGGCGTCAGCGATGCCAAAACGGATGGGAACAATGTCGAGAAAAGCGGGATCGGCGAGCGCATGGCCGGCGGCGCGCAGGTAGTCGCCGGCGTGGAACACCAGTTCGTAACTGCCGACCAATAGCGCGGCGCCGGAGAGCAACGGACCATCGACCCGGCCATCGCCGTTGGTGGTCGCCTCGCGAACGAGGTCTCGGCTGCCGTTGGAGCGGACCGCCCAGAGTTCGATCCTGAGGCCGGCGGCCGGCCGGCCCGCCGCCGTGTCGAGCACATGGGTCGTCAGACGCCCCTCAGCCAACGCTCAGCCCTTCCCTGTTGATGCCGGCAAAAGCCGGCTTCTGTTGCAGACGTTTTGTCTGGCACGACTTGCCGTCTTTAGGAAGGCCCATTTCCGGCACCGAGCCGGGTTGGCAGCGTTTTCCATCTGGAAATTGCAGTGGACCGAAAAGGAAAGAGTATGGAAGAACAAACCGCTCGCGCAACTTTTGAAAGTGATGACTCAGGATATGACATGGGCGCCGTGGCCGATTGGCCGCCGACGCCCAGCCAAAAGGTCAGTGGAGGATCTGGCCGAGGAACAGCTTGGTGCGCTCGTGCTTGGGGCTGGAGAAGAATGCCTCCGGCTCGTTCTGCTCGACGATCTGGCCCTGATCCATGAAGATGACCCGATTGGCGACCTGTCGGGCAAAGCCCATCTCGTGCGTCACGCAGACCATGGTCATTCCCTCCTCGGCGAGACCAACCATGGTGTCGAGCACCTCTTTGACCATCTCGGGGTCGAGGGCGGAGGTCGGCTCGTCGAACAGCATGATCTTCGGCCGCATGCACAGCGAACGGGCGATGGCGACGCGCTGCTGCTGGCCGCCGGACAGCTGGCCCGGATATTTGTGCGCCTGCTCGGGAATCTTGACGCGGGTGAGGAAGTGCATTGCCACCTCCTCGGCTTCCTTGCGCGGCATCTTGCGCACCCAGATCGGCGCCAGCGTGCAGTTCTCGAGGATGGTCAGGTGCGGGAACAGGTTGAAATGCTGGAACACCATCCCAACCTCGCGCCGCACCTCGTCGATGCGCTTGAGGTCGTTGGTCAGCTCGATGCCGTCAACGATGATCTTGCCCTTCTGGTGCTCCTCGAGGCGATTGATGCAGCGGATGGTCGTCGACTTGCCTGAGCCGGACGGCCCGCAGATGACGATGCGCTCACCGCGCTTGACGGAGAGATTGACGTCGCGCAGCACGTGGAACTCGCCGAACCATTTGTTGACGCCGATCATTTCGACGGCGGTCTCGGAGACGGGCGTGGCGGCTAGGGCAATATCGGCCATGAATTGGGTCCCTTTGGCGGCAGGCGGGGCGGCGGCGAACGACGGCCGGCTACCGCTTGTGTCCGGTGTTGAGCTTTCTCTCCATGTACATGGAATAGCGTGACATCGAGAAACAGAAAACCCAGAAAACGGCAGCGGCGAAGATCAGGCCGGTGGGCGCGATCGATGGCGTCGACCAGCTGGCGTCGGAAAAGTTGCGTTGGATCGATCCCAGGAGATCGTAGAGGCCGATGATCATCACCAGCGACGTGTCCTTGAACAGCGAGATGAAGCTGTTGACGATGCCGGGGATGACGATCTTCAGGGCCTGCGGCAGGATGATCAGCCGCATCGACTGCCAGTAGCTGAGGCCGAGCGAGGCGGCGCCCTCATACTGCCCCTTCGGGATGGCCTGCAGGCCGCCGCGAATGGTCTCGGCCATGTAGGCGCCGGTGAACAGGGCGACGCCGATCAAGGCGCGCAGGAGCTTGTCGAAGTTGACGCCGGTGGGCAGGAACAGCGGCAGCATCACCGAGGCCATGAACAGCACGGTAATCAGCGGCACGCCGCGCCAGACCTCGATGAACACCACCGACACGATCTTGATGAACGGCAGCTTCGAGCGCCGGCCAAGCGCCAGAAGGATGCCGAGCGGCAGCGACGCAACAATGCCGGTGATCGCCACGACCAGCGTCACCAACAGGCCACCCCAGTTGGATGTCTCGACGACCGGCAGTCCGAGGCCGCCATAGAGCAGCCAGAAGGTCAGCACCGGAAAAGCCGTCAACATCAGCCAGACGCCTTCGCGCCGACGCGGCAGCTTGGGGATCGCCACCCAGGCGAGGCCGACAAAGAACAGGATCATCACCAGCGAGGGCCGCCAGCGCTGGTCGGCCGGATAGGAGCCGAAGGTAAACTGGGCCAGCTTGGCGTTGACGAAGGCCCAGCAGGCCCCCACCGGTTCGCCATTTTTCGGCAGGCAGGCTTCGCGGTCGGTTCCCGTCCAGACGGCATCGATGAACAGCCAGCGGATGAGCGACGGCAGCGTCCAGACCAGCACGAACAGCATCAGCAGGCTGATGACGATGTTGAGGGGTGAGGAAAACAGGTTCTTGCGCGCCCAGCCGGGGAATCCGCCAAGCGAAGGCGGCGGCGCTTCCGGCTCCAGGAAATCGCGACGGACGAAGACGGTATCGGTTTCGATGCGGCTCATGACCGTCCTCCTCAGCGTTCGACCAACGCCACGCGACTGTTGAACCAGTTCATCAGCGCAGCGGTGATGAGGCTCAGCGCGAGGTAGACCGCCATGGTGATGGCGATAACCTCGATGGCGTGTCCGGTGATGTTGAGCGTGGAGCCGGCGAACACCGCCACCAAGTCCGGATAGCCGATGGCCAGCGCCAGCGACGAGTTCTTGGTGAGGTTGAGGTACTGGCTGGTGAGCGGCGGAATGATGACCCGCATGGCCTGCGGCACAATGATGAGTCGCATGGTCTGGCTGGGGCGCAGTCCGAGCGAGAAGGCCGCTTCGCTCTGGCCGGTGGATACGGCGAGGATGCCAGCGCGCACCGTCTCGGCGATGAAGGACGCGGTGTAGAGCGAGATGCCGAGCAGCATGGCGGTCAGTTCCGGATGGATGACCATGCCGCCGACGAAATTGAAGCCCTTGAGTTCCGGATATTCGAAGGTCAGCGGCGCCCCGATCGCCAGGAAGACCACAAGCGGCAATCCGATGATGAGGCCGAGCGAGGCCCGGAAGACCGGGAAAGACTGGCCGGTGGCGACCTGCCGACGCCGAGCCCAGCGCGCCACGGCCCACGCCAGAACGACCGCGACCGGCACGATCCACAGGACGATGTCGAATCCCGCGCCGGGGATCGGGCGCGGCATGGTCAAACCGCGGTTGGAAAGATTGGTCGCGAACGGCAGCATGTAGCCCTGCCGCGGCCCCGGCAACACCGACAGCACCGCCTTGTACCAGAACAGCAGTTGCAAAAGCAGCGGGACATTGCGCAGGGTCTCGACGTAGACCGTCGCGGCGCGCGCCAGCAGCCAGTTGCCGGACAGACGCGATATGCCGACGACAAAGCCGATGATCGTCGCAAAGACGATGCCCAGCGCCGACAGGATGATCGTGTTGATAAGGCCGACCTTGAAGGCCTGGGCGTGCGAGGAGTCGAGCGTGTAGTTGATCGGCTTCTGCGAGATGTCGAAGCCAGCCCGCATGTTGAGGAAGTCGAAGCCGAAGGGGATGTTGGCGGCCCGCAGGTTGGCGGCCGTATTGTGGATCACCCAGGCGGAGAACAGGACCAGAAAGATCAGGACAAGACCCTGGAACACCCAGCCGCGGATCGTCGCATCATAGAGGACGGCGCGGACCCAGGATCGGGATGAATCGTCTGCCGTCTTGTCTCGGAGCGTCATGTCAGGCCTCGAGAGTGGGCGCCGGGTGGGCGCCACAAGCACATTTGGTCACCAGGAAGACGCCGACGCGATCGGACCGTCCGCGAAGCAGCGGCACTGGCCACGCGTCATCGCACCGCCAGCCGGAGATATCTACCGCTGGTTGCCGACTTTGGCCGACGCATATCGTTGGTCCGGAGGACGGGGAAGCGCCACATTGGGCGCTCCCCTCTTTGCCTGTTCGATCAGCGGATCGGCGGGGCGTACTGCAAACCACCCTTCGACCACAGGGCGTTCAGACCGCGGGCGATCTTGAGCGGTGAACCTTCGCCGACGTTGCGCTCGAAGGACTCGCCGTAGTTACCGACACCCTTGATGACGTTGTAGGCCCACTCCTTGCTGAGGCCGACCGGCGTACCGAAGTCGACGCCCTCACCAACGCCGAGCAGGCGCTGCACTTCGGGGTTTTCCGAGGTCTTCATCTCGTCGACGTTGGCCTGGGTCACGCCGAATTCCTCGGCGATCAGCATGGCGTAGTGGGTCCAGCGGACGATGGATTCCCACTGGTCGTCGCCCTGACGAACGGCCGGCCCGAGCGGCTCCTTGGAGATGATCTCCGGCAGCACCAGGCTGTCGTCGGGGTTGGTCATCTTCAGGCGGATCGAATAAAGGCCCGAAGCGTCTGTGGTGTAGGCGTCGCACCGTCCGGAGTCATAGGCGGCGTCCGCCTCTTCCTGCTTTTCGAACACCACGGCGTTGAAGGTCATGCCGTTGGACTTGAAATAGTCGGCGAGGTTCAGTTCGGTGGTGGTACCGGACTGTACGCAAACCGAGGCGCCATTGAGATCCTTGGCCGAGGAGACGCCAAGCGACTTCTTCACCATGAAGCCCTGGCCGTCGTAATAGTTGGTGCCGGTGAACGTGATGCCGAGCTGCGTGTCGCGGCTCATGGTGTTCGTCGAGTTGCGGGCCAGCATGTCGATTTCCTTCGACTGCAGGGCCGTGAAGCGCTCCTTGGCGGAGAGGCCGGTAAACTTGACCTTGCTCGGATCGCCGAAGACGGCAGCGGCGACAGCGCGGCAGGCGTCGACATCAAGGCCCTTCCAGTTGCCGGCGTCATCCGGCGCACCGAAGCCGGCAAGGCCGGTACCGTTGACACCACACTGCACGAAACCCTTGGCCTTGATCTCGTCGAGCGTACCGGCCGAAGCGGTGACAGCGCTAGCTCCCACGAAGGCGGCACCGAGCAGCAAAATCTTGAACGTGTTGGAACGCATGAGTGTCTCCCCTGATGACCAACAAGGCCCGGCGCGTGGGTGCTTTTATTGTTGTCGACACCCGCTCTGATCGCCGGAACGCCGAAGCGCACCCAATCCGCCGAGCCTGATTTTGGAGCGACCTCCAAAGGCTAACCCGCGACGAACAAGGCCGAGGGACAGAAACCGTTGGCAGTCATTCCACGCCTGCCAAACCGACAGGCTCTTTAGCGACTAGATTACAAATTATGCCGATGGTCAATCGCAAAGCGTCTTGAAATGACTACAAACTACACATGCGCAAATGATAATCGAAACACCGCCCATCAAATGGGCAAACAGGTTGTTTTTTGTTCATGGAGCAGGTTACTTAAGATAAGCTGGCGCAAGCACTCGCGGAATCCAAAAAACATTCCAGCGATAGTCCTGATAAAGGCATCGGGATCGTCACGTGTTTCCACGTAGACAAGGTTGATCTTGTCGTGCCGAGAATTCATACGCACCGGATCCGATGCGGAAAGCCGATCATTGACGATCGGCGCGCGACCGGAGGCGATGACCCGGGTGCCAAGCCCAGGATCCCCCCTCATCACTTGGTCCAACCGGAGCCTTAAACCTTCGGCCGGAAGGTGTGTTCGAGGCCGGGGAACGAGCGCGCCTTGACCTCTTCGGCATAGGCAGCGGCGGCCTTCGAGACCTCCGCACCAAGATCGGCAAATCGTTTGACGTGGCGCGGAATGAACTCGTTGTAGAGGCCGAGCATGTCCTCGCTGACCAGGATCTGGCCGTCGCACTGGGGCGAAGCGCCAATGCCGATCACCGGAACCGGCGACTCGGCGGTGATCTCGCGGGCGAGCGGCTCCATGGTCCCCTCAAGCACGAAGCCGAAGGCGCCGGCCTCGGCCACGGCGCGGGCGTCCGCCTTGATCTTGGCGGCCTGGAACTGGTTGCGCCCCTGCGTCTTATAGCCGCCGTAGACGTTGACCATCTGCGGGGTCAGGCCGATATGGCCGAGCACCGGCACACCGCGCTCGGTGAGGAAGCGAATGGTCTCGCCCATCTCCTCGCCACCTTCGAGTTTCACCGCCTGGGCGCCGGTTTCGGCCAGGACGCGCGATGCCGAGCGGAAGGCCTGCTCGCGGCTTTCCTGATAGGAGCCGAATGGCATGTCGACGACGACCAGCGATGTCGTCGAGCCGCGCACCACGGCGCCGCCGTGAGCAATCATCAGGTCGAGCGTCACCGGCAGTGTCGTCTCGAAGCCGTAGACGACCATGCCGAGCGAGTCGCCGATCAGCAGGAAGTCAACGTGGGGGTCGAGCAGCGCCGCCATCGGCGCGGTATAGGCCGTGAGACTGACGATTGGACGCACGCCCTTCAGGGCCTTGATATCGGCGACCGAGGTACGGCGGGAGCGGATGGGTGCACTCATCTCAAATCCTCCAGAACGATGGTCCGAGCCGTATCTTTTCAGGGAACGGCGACAACGCGTTGATCGATGAGGCGGGTGCGGCCGATACGGACGGCGATCATCAGGGCTATCGCCGACGGCGGCACCTCGGGATCAACCGGCTCGAGACTATCAGCTGCCGTAACGGCAATGAGGTCGGGTTCGGCCAGGGGCTCGGTGGCAAGGACGCTCCGGATGGTCGCCTCGATTTTGAACGGATCGACAGTCCCCGCGCCAATGGTCGCGGCGGCGGCCGCCAGCGAGCGGCTCAGCACCGATGCCGCCTGCCGCTCGACCGGCGAAAGATAGACATTGCGCGACGACAGCGCGACGCCGTCCTCGTCACGCACGGTCGGAACGCCGACAATCTCCAGCGGGAAGGAAAGATCGGCCACCATGCGACGGATCACCTGGAGCTGCTGGTAGTCCTTCTCGCCAAAATAGGCCCGATCCGGCTGGATCAGATTGAAGAGCTTGCCGACCACCGTGGCAACGCCACGGAAATGACCCGGCCGGCGCTCACCTTCGAGGCGTCCCGAAAGCCCGTCAACGTCGATATGAGTGAGGATGGGCCGGTCGTACATTTCCTCGACCGACGGCGCGAAGACGATATCGGCGCCATGGACGGCGAGCAGCGTGCAGTCGGCATCAAGGTCGCGCGGGTAGCGGGCGAGGTCTTCATTGGGGCCGAACTGCAGCGGGTTGACGAAGATCGACGTCACGACAATGTCGTTGCCCTCCCGGGCCCGATCGACAAGGGTGGCGTGGCCCCGGTGAAGATAGCCCATGGTCGGTACCAGACCGACGCTCTCTCCCGCCCGCCGCGCTGGCCGCAGCCGCTCACGGAGTTCGGCGATCGTGGTCACGATTTCGAGCGGCAATCTTTTTCTCCGGCAGCGTTTTCGTCTGTTGCCGCCCTTTTACTGCCGCGAAAAACGCTTTGTCACCCAAGAATTGGGCAGTTCATGAAAAAGCCGGTCAGCGCGGCGGGACGTTGGGCAACCTGGCGAAGGGTCGCTGCGGTTTTATCCAGATTCTCGTAAAATTTTAGATGTCCGACGAAGGCATTATTTATGTCGTAACGTTCAAGATGCCACAAATGGCTTCTTGGGGCGGTTTTTGGCGTAGCAATAACAACGATATCCCACACGTTGTGCCGCGCCGTTCGCCGCACCCGAGGACTGCATGAGGTAAAGTGATGTCTGACCACTGCATCCGTAGACGGCTCGAAACACTTGCTGGCCCTGGGGCGCTGGCGGTGGATCGTTCCGGCTCAATTGGCATGGTGATGGCGATCGCACTGGTGGCGCTGGTCGTCGCGGTCGGTGCCGCCGTCGATCTCGCGCAGGTCCTGCGGGCGCAAGAGATCCTGCAGGGCTCACTGGATCAGGCCACGATCCGCGCGGCTCTGACGACCGGTTCGAGCTATGCCGAGGTCGGTCGGACGACGCTCGCCGCCAACCTGTCCGATACCGATATCGCCGAGGAAAATCTCAACTCCACTTTCGTCCGCAACAGCGATAGCAGTGTTTCCGGCACGGCCACCATCACCGTGCCCCTGTCCTTCATGGGAATCATCGGCAAAAGTGACACTTCGGTCAGCGTCACCGCCAAGGCGACGCCCAAGACGTCCAGCGCGGCGGCGGCCGGCACGGTCTGTATTTTGCTCACCTCGAAGAACTCCCAGGCGTTGCTGGTCAACTCAGGCGCCAACGTCAGCGCCGCCAACTGCGAAATTCATGTGCAGTCGAGTGCAAGCGGCGCCGCCGTGTTCAACTCCGGCACCACGATCAACTCGAAGAAGATCTGCATCAAGAGTGCCAGCATCATCGAAAACGGTGGAACGCATCCCAACCTTGAGAAAAGCTGTTCGCCGGCAAGCGATCCCTACGCTGGCACTCTGCCGGCCGTCACGGTGGGCGCCTGTACTTACAACAGCCGCAATATCGACGCCGCGACCTACACGTTCCAGCCGGGCGTACATTGTGGCGGTGTCAACTTCAACAGTTCGAAAACCGTCTCAACCTTCAGCCCCGGCCTTTACATTATCAAAGGCGGTGACTGGAATATCCAGGGCACACTGAAGGGAACCGACGTTACATTCTATTTCGCCGACACGTCGAAATTCCAGTTCAACTCCGGCGCCGGTACCTATCTCACGGCGCCAACCAGTGGCACCTACGCCAACATTCTGATGTATGAGACCACCGCCAACAGTTACGTGTCGCAATGGCCGTGGAACGACAGCCCCGGTCACTCGCTTTCCGGCCTCATCCATCTCCCGAGCCGGCAACTCACGATGAATTCCGGCATGACGGCTTCGCTGGACAAAGTCACCGTCGTCGCCGACTCGCTGATCCTCAACCAGGCGACCTGGAACCTGTCACCGGACACGTCGGCCATCTCCAACGGCTCGGCAGCCACCACCACGACCAGCGGCGTCTTTCTGTCGCACTAAACGGAAAACCCGGGCGCTGGCCCGGGTTTTCTCGCGTCAGGAAAGGCCTTTGCGTCTCTCAGGTGATGACATCCGGCGCCTGCCGGCCGGTGCGCGCCTTGATTTCCGCCAGTTGGTCGGCCGCCTCGATTACCTTGGCCAGCGCCGCCTGGGCATCCTGGCCATGCTTTGACGCATCCGGCTCGAAGCTCTCGAGGTAGACACGCAGCGTCGCCCCCTCGGTACCGGTGCCGGACAGGCGGAACACCACGCGCTCGCCACCTTTAAACAGGATGCGGAGGCCTTGCTTCCTGGTCACCGAGCCGTCGACCGGATCGTTGTAGGCGAAGTCGTCAGCACTCGCGACTTCGAGACCGGCCACCTTGGTGCCCGGCAGCGTCGGCAACATGTTGCGCAGCCTGTCCACCAGCCCCTCGGCGGCGGTCGTCTCCACCGCCTCGTAGTCGTGGCGGGTGTAAAAGGTGCGGCCATATTCCGCCCAGTGCTTTTGCTGGATATCCTTCAGGCTCTCGCCACGCACGGCAAGAATGTTGAGCCACAGGAGAACCGCCCAGAGACCGTCCTTCTCGCGCACGTGGTCCGAACCGGTGCCGGCGCTTTCCTCGCCGCACAGCGTCACCTTGCCGGCATCGAGCAGGTTGCCGAAGAACTTCCAGCCGGTGGGCGTTTCGTAGCAGTCGAGACCCTTCTTTCTGGCAACGCGGTCGACGGCGCCGGAGGTGGGCATCGAGCGGGCAACGCCGGCAAGCCCCCTGGCATAGCCCTTGGCGAGATGGGCATTGGCGGCAAGCAGCGCCAGGCTGTCCGACGGCGTCACCACGGCGCCACGGCCGATGACGATGTTGCGATCGCCGTCGCCATCCGAGGCGGCCCCGAAATCAGCGGCCTGGGGCGACGCCATGAAGTCGTAGAGGTCCTTGGCGTAGATCGGATTCGGGTCGGGATGGCCGCCGCCGAAATCGGGCAATGGCACGGCGTTGACGACACTGCCGGGAGCGGCGCCGAGCTTGCCTTCGAGGATCACCTTGGCATAGGGGCCGGTCGCGGCGTGCATGGCATCAAAGCGCAGCGTAAAGCCCGACTTGATCAGCGCGGCGATCTTGTCGAAATCAAACAGCTTCTCCATCAGCTCGACGTAGTCGGCGACCGGATCGACCACTTCGATTTCGGTCTCGTCGGCCCTGGAGGCACCGAGCTTGTCGAGATCGACGTCGGCGATGTCGGCGATACGATACTCGGCGATGGTCTTGGTCGCCGCGAAGATGGCATCGGTGACGCTCTCCGGTGCCGGGCCGCCGTTCGAGCCGTTGAACTTGATGCCGAAGTCGCCGTCTTCACCACCTGGGTTGTGACTGGCCGACAGCACGATGCCGCCAAAGGCGCCGAGCTTGCGGATGACGTTGGAGGCAGCCGGCGTCGAGAACAGCCCACCCTTGCCGATCACCAATTTCTTTGCGCGGTGGGCGACCGCCATCTTGATGATGGTCTGGATGGCGGTGTCGTTGAAAAACCGGCCGTCGCCGCCGATCACCAGCACCTTGCCGGCAACGCCGCCGACGCCGACGAAGATCGCTTCGACGTAATTCTCGAGATAGCCCGGCTGCATGAAGGCCCGGGTCTTCTTCCGGAGGCCGGAGGTACCCGGCTTCTGGCCGTCGATCGGCTTGGTGGCGATTGTCTTGATCTGCATTCCCTGTCACTCCCCGAGAGGCAATGTCATCTTACTCAAGCTCTTACCTCGACGAAAGCGAGGAACGTGCGGCCAGGCACCTCAACCGCCTGCCAGGCGCGGCGCGGCGTGGCGGCGGCGGGACGACCGGTCGGCATGTCGGAACTCAGGATCGGCTTCCAGCTAAGCCCCTCGCGCGTCGGCGGCAAGTGAAAGCGGCGGTTGGAGCGGTGGGCGTTGAGCGTGAGATAGACGGCCTCGCCATCCGCCTCGGCATGCGGCAGCGCCGAATCGCGCAGCACCACGCCAAAGGCCTTGCATTCACGGCTGTTCCAGTCGCCGGGCGTCATCGGCCGGCCGGACACGGCGATCCACTCGACGTCGCACAGCCCGTCCTCGGGTCGAGACGTTCCATGCAGGAAGCGCGTTTGGCGGAACACCGGGTGCGACTGCCTTAGCCGGACGACGTGAGCAACAAAGCCGGCCAGCTCGGCGTCATCAGCCCGGCTCCAGTTCACCCAGCCGACCGAATTGTCCTGGCAATAGGCATTGTTGTTGCCGAACTGGCTATTGGCGAGTTCGTCGCCAGCCAGCAGCATCGGCGTTCCCTGTGACAGCAGCAGCGTCGACAGCATGTTGCGCATCTGCCGCTTGCGCGTCGCGATGATGGCCGGGTCGACCGATGGTCCCTCGCTGCCATAGTTGGCCGAGTGATTGTCGGAATGGCCGTCGCGATTGTCCTCGAGATTGGCCTCATTGTGCTTGGCCGCGTAGGAGACGACATCCCTGAGCGTAAAGCCGTCGTGGGCGGTGACGAAATTGACCGACGCCGACGGCCGGCGATTTGAGCGATCGAAGCGGTCAGGCGAACCGAGGAGTCGCGCCGCCAACTCCGGCGCCACCAACTCGTCGCCGCGCCAGAAGGCGCGCACCGTGTCGCGGAAACGATCATTCCACTCTGAAAAACCGGGCGGGAAGTTGCCGAGCTGGTAGCCGCCCGGACCAATGTCCCAGGGTTCGGCGATCAGCTTCACCGTCGACAGCAGCGGGTCCTGTCTGAGCGCCGTCAGGAAGCGGCCTTCGGGATCAAAGCCCTGCGGCTCACGACCAACGGAGGTGGCAAGATCGAAGCGGAAGCCGTCGACACCGATCGCCTCAACCCAGTAGCGCAGCGAATCGAGAATCATCTGCGTCACGCGGGGATGGCCTGAATTCAGCGTGTTGCCGGTGCCGGTGTCGTTGATGTACCAGCGCGGTCGATCGGGATTGAGCCGATAGTAACTGGCGTTGTCGAAGCCGCGGAAGCTGACGGTCGGCCCGAACTGATCGACCTCGCCGGTGTGGTTGTAGACGACATCGAGCAGAACCTCGATGTCCGCCTCATGCAGCGCCCGCACCATGTTGCGCACCCGCTCCACGATGGAGACGTCGCGCGCGCCGTGATCGTAGCGCGGTTCCGGCGCGAAATAGCAGAGCGGCGAATAGCCCCAGTAATTGACCAACCCCTTGCGGGTCAGGAAACCGTCATCAACGAAGGCCTGGATGGGCATCAGCTCGATCGCCGTGATGCCAAGCTTCGTCAGATGCGCGATGGTCTCCGGTGCGCCCAACCCCTCGTAGGTGCCGGCCTTGCCGCGTGGCAGCTGCGGCATCTGCATGGTCAGCCCGCGAACGTGGGCCTCGTAGATGACGGTGTCCCGCCAGGGCCGCGCCGGGCGGAAGCTGACGCAGGGCGGCACCTTGGAATCGATCACCAGCGCCTTGGGGACGACGCGGGCGCTGTCCCGAGTGTCGAAGCTGGCGTCATCCAGCGTCACCGGTTGAAAGCCGGCCATCAGCTCGCTGGAGCGCAGGCGACCGGTCAGCACCTTGGCGTAGGGGTCGATCAGCAGCTTGTGCGGATTGAAGCGATGCCCATGCTCGGGGTCATAGGGACCGTGGACGCGGAAGCCATAGGCGGTTCCGATGCCGATGCCCGAGACGTAGCCGTGGAATACCTCGTCGGTGCACTCAGGCAGCGTCAGACGCACCTGTTCGAAACCGGTGAGCGGCTCGAACAGGCAGACGTCGACGCGCGTCGCATTGGCCGAGAAGACGGCGAAATTGACGCCGTCCCCGTCGAATTGTGCACCCAGGGGATACGGTCGCCCGGACCGGATCGACAATGTCATAGGACCTCAGACGCCCGGAGCGGTCAGGTCGCGGTAGAGCGCGACGTAATCGGGCGCCGAATCCTCCCAGCCAACCGGATGGGCCATCGCCCGCGCCTGCAGCGCCCGCCAGACCTTCTTGTTGTGGAAGAGATCGAACAGGCGTTCGAGGGCGAAGCCGAGTCCAGCGGCGGAGACCGGTGCGAACTGGATGCCAGTCGCCGTCCCGGCCCGGAGCGAAGCGTCGTTGGCGTCGATCACCGTATCGGCGAGCCCGCCCGTGCGGGCCACCACCGGGATGGTGCCGTAGCGCAGGCCGTAGAGCTGCGTGAGGCCGCAGGGCTCAAAGCGCGAAGGAATGAGAATGGCGTCGGCGCCGGCCTGCATGGCGTGGCTGAGCGGTTCGCTGTAGCCGATGTGGACCGCGACGGAGCCCGGATTGGCAGCGGCGGCGTCAACGAAAGCCCGCTCCATGCCGTGCTCGCCGGCACCGAGAATGGCAAGTTGGCCACCGCGCCGCAGAATGCCCTCCAGGTTGGGCAGCAGCATGTCGAGGCCCTTCTGGCCGGTGAGGCGGCTCACAACGATCATCAGCGGCGCATCGGGATCGACCCGGAGGCCCATGCGGTTCTGCAGCTCGGTCTTGCAGGCAGCCTTGCCGACCATTTTCCGCAAACTGTAGTTGGCTGGAATGAGCGGATCGGTCGCCGGATCCCAGATTCGCGTATCGATACCGTTGACGATGCCGCTCAGCACCTCGGCGCGCTCGTTGAGCACGCCCTCCATGCCGAAGCCAAATTCCGGCGTGCGCAACTCGCGCGCGTAGGTCGGGCTGACCGTGGTCAGCCGGTCGGAGAAGACCAGCCCGCCTTTCATGAAGGAGCAATAGCCGTAATACTCGAGCCCCGCCGGGGTGTAAAAGCTCAACGGCAAGCCAAAGGTGTCAAAGTCAGCGCGACCACAGATACCCTGAAAGGCGACGTTGTGGATGGTGAACACCGTCTTCGGCCGCCCCTCCGCCGGACCTGCCAGAAGATAGGGCGCGACCAGGCCGGTCTGCCAGTCGTGGCAATGGACGACGTCCGGCTTCCAGTCATCGACTCCCAAGCGGCCAACGGCGGCGCCGATCGCCGACAAGGCGGCAAAACGGCGGATATTGTCCCACCAATCATTGCCATCCGGCCCGAGATAAGGGTTGCCGGGGCGGTCGTAGAGATGACTGGCCTCGAGAGCCAGCACCTTGAGACCGTCGGCCGTCCCGCCGGCCAGCAGCCGGCCCGGCCCGCCGAACACGTCCGGATAGGTGGCGACTTCACGGATGCCCGCGAGATGACCGAACACACCGGGATAGGCCGGCATCAGCACGCGAACGTCACAGTCGAGACCGGCGAGCGCCAGCGGCAGCGCGCCGGCGACATCGGCAAGGCCGCCCGTCTTGATCAGAGGGTAGCATTCGGAGGCAACGAATAGGACGCGCACTTGATCACTCCGACTGGTTCCTCCGCGCTACGGCGGAGCGGCTTGCGACCCGATCCCTCACATGGCGGCGCCGCCTTCGGCGGCCTGCCGGCAGCGGCGCTCGTTTCAGGATCGGCCGGGGCGCGGGTTTTGCCACGTCCCGGGGCTTCTTTCAACGTGGCAGTCAGAGCTGCAGACGATCGATCATGTCTTGGGTGATCAGGCAGATACCCCCCTCGCTGCGGCGGAAGCGGCTGGCATCCAGCTCTGGATCCTCCCCCACCACGAGGTCCGACGGGATGATCACGCCTTTGTCGATGACGCATTTGGTGAGGCGGGCGCCCCGGTTGACCGAGACGTAGGGCAACACCACGCAGTGCTCGACGTCGGAATAGGAATGGGCATGCACGCCGGTAAACAGCAGCGACTTATCCACCCGGGCACCGGAGATGATGCAGCCGCCCGACACCAGCGAGCTGGTTGCCGCGCCGCGCCGCCCGTCCTCGTCGTGGATGAACTTGGCCGGTGCCGCCAGCTCGGTATAGGTCCAGATCGGCCACTTGTGGTCATAAAGATCGAGCGCCGGGATGAAGTCGGTCAGGTCGATATTGGCTTCCCAGAAGGCATCAATGGTACCGACGTCGCGCCAGTAGGGCTCGGCCTCGGACGAGGAGCGGACGCAACTGTCGGAGAACTTGTGAGCGATCGCCTTGCCGCCCTTCACGATGGCCGGGATGATGTCCTTGCCAAAGTCGTGGCTGGAGTTCGGGTCGTCCTGGTCGTCGCGCAGCAGATCGATCAGGAAGCGGGTCGTGAAGACGTAGATGCCCATCGAGGCAAGCGCCTGATCCGGACGGCCGGGCATCGGCGGCGGATCAGCCGGCTTCTCGATAAAGTCGATGATGCGGGAGTTCTCGTCGACCGCCATCACACCGAAGCCCGTGGCCTGCATGCGCGGCACTTCAATGCAGCCGACGGTGACGTCGGCACCCGATGAGACATGCTGGTCGAGCATGATCTCATAGTCCTGCTTGTAGATGTGATCGCCGGCCAGAATGATGATGTACTCGATCTGGTGCGCCTCGATGATATCGATGTTCTGCGTCACCGCATCGGCCGTTCCGACATACCACTTGTCCTCGGCAACGCGCTGCGAGGCGGGAAGGATGTCGAAGCTCTCGTTGCGTTCCGGACGAAAGAAGTTCCAGCCGTATTGCAGGTGGCGGATGAGGCTGTGCGCCTTGTACTGCGTCGCCACGGATATACGGCGGATGCCTGAATTGAGCGCGTTGGACAACGCGAAATCGATGATGCGGCTTTTGCCGCCGAAATAGACCGCCGGCTTGGCCCGTCGGTCGGTCAACTCCTTGAGGCGGCTACCCCGCCCTCCGGCCAGGACGAAGGCCATCGCCTCGCGCGCCAACCGTCGATTATTGTGAGAATGGTCAATCATGCGTGTCCTCCCGGCTTCTCCCGCCGTCGGCCCCGGTCCCCGTCGATGGCGCGCGCCGGCCTTGCCGGCCCGATACGGGAACCAGAAGCGAACCGGCCAGCGCGTCTTCCCCGCCTGTCCGGTCGCCGTAATGACTTCGACGTGAGGGCACTATGGCGCGGCATGGCAAATTTGTCTTCCCCCTATTTTGGCTGCGAAGGAATTCAAACTCTTGACAAAAACCGCACTGGGAGAGGGGGGCGGGCGGCCGCTCCGCGCATGCGACGGAGCGGCGTCTCACTCACACGGCGGGAACCACCGGGCGCTCGATGACCTTGACGATAGTGCCGACCGGCACGCGCTCGAACAGGTCGATGACGTCCTGGTTGATCAGCCGGATGCAGCCGGAAGAGACGTTGCTGCCAATGGTCCAGGGCTCCACCGTGCCGTGAATGCGGTAAAGCGTGTCGACGTTGCCCTGATACAGATAGTGGGCGCGGGCGCCGAGCGGATTGTCCGGACCGCCGGGCATGCCGCGGGCCCACTTGCGGGCCTTGGGATCGCGCGCCTGCATTTCCACCGGAGGATGCCAGGACGGCCACTTCGCCTTGCGACGGATGACGGCGGCGCCTGCCCAGGCAAAGCCCTCGCGACCGACGCCGATGCCATAGCGCATCGCCCTTCCCTCGCCCAGCACCAGATAGAGATAGCGAGCAGGCGTGTCGACGATGATGGTGCCGGCCGGCTCCTCGGTCACGTAATCGACTTCCCGGCGCAGGAAAGCCGGGTTGACGCGCGTCAGGTCGACGGCGGGAACGGTGAACCCACCATCCTTCATTTCGCCATACATCGCCGCATAATCGGCGGACGGCCGAGGATAGTGCCCCGGCTTGGCCGGATCGATGAGCGGCGGCATCGCCGGCACCCCGGGGACAGAAACGCAAGCGGCAAGGGCGAGAGGCAGCGCGGCCAGAAAGGCTCGCCTGGACGGTAGGTTCATAGTCTCCACTTTCTGCTGATTCGTCGGTGGCATTCAGTCAACCCGATGAACGCACGATACTCCAGTCAGGTTGCCAAACTTGTACAGAGGATGTCAGTTTTCGGCGAGCGGATGCTGAATACGTTCGCCGTAGCGCTGATGAAACGCCGTCATCGACCGGTCGGCGACCCTGACTGAAAGATGCAGAGTCCCGTTCTCACTCTCGTGCCGCTCCAGAACCTCGCCGTGGGCATAGAGCCAGGCGAGGCCCGCACCGTCGGACGGGTCGAGGGTGAGTTCGTGCACGGGCCGGCTCCCCAGCAACCGGGCTTCGATGGCCGCCAGCAATTCCGGCAGCCCCTCACCAGTCACGGCTGAGACGACGTGGCGCTCCTGCCCACCGGGCGACTCGGTTTCGGCGTTCCCGAGAAGAACGCTGCGCCGCGCCTCGTCGACGAGGTCGATCTTGTTCCACACCTCGATGATGCGATTGCGGTCCTCGGGGTCGAGGCCGAGCTGCTTCAGCACGTCCGCGACGTCGCTGGCCTGCGCTTCGGTATCCTTGTGCGAGATGTCGCGCACGTGCAGGATGATCGACGCCTCGATCACTTCCTCAAGGGTCGCCCGGAAGGCGGCGACGAGATGGGTCGGCAGGTTGGAGATGAAGCCCACGGTGTCCGACAGGATGGCCTCGGTGCCGTGTGGCAGTTTGATGCGGCGAAGCGTCGGGTCGAGCGTCGCGAACAGCAGGTCCTGAGCGAAGACATCCGCCTCAGTTAGTCTGTTGAACAGCGTCGACTTGCCAGCGTTGGTGTAACCGACCAGCGCCACCACCGGATGCGGCACCTTGCGGCGCTGCCGCCGGTGCAGGTCGCGCGTGCGCTTGACTTGATCGAGATCGCCCTCGATGCGCGCAATCTTGTCCTGGAGTTGCCGGCGGTCGGCCTCGATCTGCGTTTCACCTGGACCACCAAGGAAGCCGAAACCGCCGCGCTGGCGCTCAAGGTGGGTCCATGACCGGACGAGACGCGACTTCTGGTACTTGAGGTGGGCTAACTCGACCTGCAGCCGGCCCTCGCGCGTGCGGGCGCGTTCGCCGAAGATCTCCAGGATGAGACCCGTGCGATCAATGACCTTGGTCTTCCAGGCCTTCTCGAGATTGCGCTGCTGAATGGGGGTCAGGGCGTGATCGACGATCACGAGGTCGATTTCCTCGGCCGTTACCGTCTCGCCGATCTCCTCCACCTTGCCAGAGCCGAACAGCGTCGCCGGCTTGGGCTGGCTGACAGGCACGGGAATGGTGGCCCGAACATCAAGATCGATGGCCCTTGCAAGACCGAAGGCCTCCTCGACCCGTGCCTCAAGGTCGCGCTGGGCGGTTAGGGTCGCCTCGTCTCTGGCGCCTCGCTGACGGACGTCGGGCACAAGGACCAACGCCCTCGCTGCCTCTTCGATGCGATCCAGGCTTTTCTTGCGAGGATGCCCCCCCTCTTCAGGTTCCAGCTCGTCGGTCACTTGACCTCCCGAAAGCCACGCTCAGCGTGGCCGAAATGCGATTTCCGCGGCGGCCCGCCCATGGGACGGACCGACACGGGCGGACAACAACGGAACAAACCAAACTCAGTTCGGTTCCTCGCTGCCCTCGAAAAGGGCCAACGGCTGGGCCGGCATGATGGTGGAAATGGCGTGCTTGTAGACGAGCTGGGAGTGCCCGTCGCGCCGCAGCAAGACGCAGAAGTTATCGAACCAGGTGACCACGCCCTGCAACTTGACGCCGTTGATCAGAAAAATCGTAAGTGAAATCTTGTTCTTACGGACGTGGTTGAGGAAGGTGTCCTGAAGATTCTGAGCTCTGTCCGCCATTTTTTTCGGCCTTTTCGACTTCGTTTTTTTGTGAGGGGCAAACGCCACACCGACGCCATGCCTCGCCCGGTCTTATGGTTACGACGGGCGCGTCGGAAATTACCAGTCCATTTCGAGCGCGTGTCACAGTCGGCGCACGCAGGCTATCCGTGTTTCAGCAACAATGTGACAATTTTGCCGAGGGCGGTTCAGGTCGTCAAATCGAAGTGCAGGCCAGCCGCTGGAAAGCGATTGCCCTGCTTTTCCTTCGCCTCAAACGCTGGCAAGCCTCCGGCTCCCGGCGGCGGCGCCCTACGCAAGCGCTGCTGGGCGATGGACGCTGTCTTCATATGACGATCAGGTTGTCTTAAATCGGCGTGCGTTCGGCGATATCGTGGAAGCGGCGACGCAGGCGGGCAGCGATACTGCCGGGCTCGCCGTTGGCCACTGTCACGCCATCGACGCTCACCACCGGGCAGAGAATCGCCCCAGCCGAGGTGAGGAACACCTCGCGCGCCGCCTTCATCTCGGCCACGGTGAAACGCCGCTCCACGACCGGCACGCCCTCGGCGGCCGCCACGTCCAGCAGGACCGAGCGCGTGATGCCGCGCAGAATGCCGCGGTCGGCCGGCCGGGTGACAATCCGCCCTTCCCCATCGACCAGCCAGACGTTGGCGGACGATCCCTCGGTGACGTATCCGTCGGCATCGACGAACACCGCCTCGAAGGCGCCGGCCTCGCGCGCGGCCTGCTTGGCGAGGGCGTTGGGCAACAGGCCGACCGTCTTGATGTCCACACGGTCCCAGCGATTGTCGGAAAGGGTGATGACCGACACGCCCTTTTCGTAGCGGAGCGCGGCGGCGGCGATATCCAGCGCCTTGGCGGTGGCCGTGAAGGTGGGTTTCGCGCCAACCGGGAAGGTGTGGTCGCGCGGCGCAGCACCGCGCGAAATCTGCCAGTAGACATAGCCGTTCTCGACCCGGTTGCGGCGTGCGACCTCACGCAGCACGTGGGTCATCGCCGCCCGGCTCATCGGCGTCGCAATCCTGAGCTCGGCCAACGAGCGGTCAAGCCGATCGAGATGGCGACGGAGATCGATGATGGCGCCGTCCTTGATCTGGCAAGCCTCGTAGACCGCATCCGCGAATTGGTTGCCCCGGTCCTCGACGCTGATGACAGCCTGGCGCGACGGAACGTAGCGTCCGTTGACGTAAGTGATGCGCGAGGTCATGGCCGGCTCTCCGAAAGCAATGCGACAGGGCGGTTCAAAGGATCACTCGAGCTCGACGATCCGCCCCTCGTCGAGGGTGATGCGCCGGTCCATGCGTTCGGCCAGCGACATGTTGTGGGTGGCGATGATGGCGGCAAGGCCGGTGGCTCTCACCAGCGCGGCCAGCGCGTCAAACACATAATGGGAGGTTTTCGGGTCGAGGTTGCCGGTCGGCTCGTCGGCGAGCAGTACCTTGGGGGCGTTGGCAACGGCGCGGGCGATGGCCACACGCTGCCGCTCGCCGCCCGACAATTGCGAGGGCAGATGCGTCCCGCGCTTTTCAAGCCGCATATAGGCGAGAAGATCGTTGGCGCGCTTGGCGGCCTCTTTCTGGTCAAGACCAGCAATCATCTGGGGAATCATCAGATTCTCGAGCGCGCTGAATTCCGGCAGGAGGTGATGGAACTGGTAGACAAAGCCGATTTCAGTGCGGCGGAGGCGAGTGCGGGTGGCGTCGTCGAGCGTGCCACAAGCCTTGCCCCCGATAACGACGTCACCGGCGTCCGGCTTCTCCAGAAGGCCGGTGATGTGCAACAGCGTCGACTTGCCGGCACCCGAAGGGGCGACCAGCGCCGTCAGCTCGCCAGCGAACAGGTTGAAGTCGCAACCGCGCAGGATGGGCAGCGTGCCCGAGCCTTCCTTGTAGGACTTCTCGATGCCGACCAGCTTCAGGACCGGGTCTTCAACGCCGGTGATGAGGGTTTCGATGGCCGCCATTACTCGTACCTCAGCGCGTCGACGGGATCGAGACGGGCCGCCTTCCAGGCGGGATAGATGGTGGCGACGAAGGACAGCACCAGCGCCATGATGAGCACGCTGACCGTTTCGTGCATCTGCATGTCGGCGGGCAACTGGCTGAGGTAGTAGAGCTCGGGCGAAAACAGCTCGGTCGAGGTCAGCCAGGACACGAACTGCCGGATCTTCTCGACATTGAGGCAGACGACGAGACCGAGTGCAAAGCCGGCGAGGGTGCCGGCGACGCCGATCGCCGAGCCGGTGATCAGGAAGATGCGCAGGATGGCGCCGCGGCTCGCGCCCATCGTCCTGAGGATGGCGATGTCGTGGCTTTTATCCTTCACCAGCATGGTCATGCCGGAGACGATGTTGAGAGCCGCCACCAGCACGATCAACGTCAGGATCATGAACATGACGTTGCGCTCGACCTCGAGGGCGGAGAAGAAGGTGACGTTGCGCTGCCGCCAGTCGGTAATCAGCACCGGTCGCCCGGCTTCGACGGTCATCTTGTCCTTGATCGTTCCGATGTCGTCGGGATTGTCGGTGAAGACGTCGATGGCGGTGACCTTGTCCTCCATCATGAAGAACTTCTGTGCCTCGGCGATCGGCATGAACACGAAGGTGCCGTCGTACTCACTCATGCCGATCTTGAAGATGGTGGCAACCGGGTAGGCCTTGACGCGCGGCGTCGTGCCGAGCGCCGTGACATTGCCCTTGGGACTGACCAACGTCACCTTGTCGCCGAC
>JAGSYU010000120.1 GCA_018262575.1 Pseudomonadota bacterium
CCCGATCGCCACCGGTGAGACCACCGTCGCCGAACTGCGCGACAGCTTCTGCGAGGCGGTGCTCGAGATCGCCTCGGGCAAGCCGACCCGCAACGAGACCAACACCATCGGCGAGATCGTCATCTTCAAGACCGGCGTGACGCTGTGACCTGACGGAAGGGGCCTACGCCCGCCGCCGCGCCGGTACGTGTCGCGTCGCCCGGGCGGGAACGTCGAGATCGGCAGCCACCTCCGGCTCGATCGGCAACGGCGCGTTGGCCGACAGCAGCGGTTGGCCAATGGGTTCGGGCAGGCCGCCACCCTTGTCTGTGGCGCGCACCGCCTCGCCGGGTGGCGTCAGCGCCGCCGCCACATCGTCGGCCGCGAGATAGCCGAGCAGGTGCGTCAGATTGACGATGCGGTCGGCAACGACGTGGATGACGCCGCTCTCCGCCTGCATGCGCCCGGTGACCGACACCATGCGCGAACCGAGCACGATGGCCCGGTGTGCCTCGAACACCTTGGCCCAGACGATGATGTTGGCGATGCCGCTCTCGTCCTCGATCGTCAGGAAGATGGTGCCCTTGGCCGTGCCCGGCCGCTGGCGCACCACGATGAGGCCAGCCACCGTGACGCGGCGGCCGTCGGCGGTCCGCGTCAGATCGTCACAGGGCAGGACGCGCAGACGATCGAGATGGGGACGCAGGAAGCTCACCGGATGGGCGCGCAGTGACAGGCGGAGATGGCGATAGTCCATCACCACCTCTTCGCCGGGCGGCATCGGCGGCAGATGCATGTCCGGCTCGATGTCACGTCCGGCCTCATCGGCCGCCAGGAACAGCGGCAGGTCGTCCTTGTCGCCGGACCGGCCAAGGCCACGCACGGCCCACAGCGCGTCGCGGCGGGAAAGGCCCAGCGAGGCAAAGGCGTCGGCATCGGCCAGCCGCTCCAGCGTCGTCGCCGGCAGGCCGGTCCGGAGCCAGACGTCGCGGATAGAATCATACCCCCCGCCTCGCCGTTCGGCGATCAGCCGCCCCTCGTCCTCCTTGAGAGTGTTCACCTCCCGGAAGCCGAGCCGAAGGGCGTGCGTCGCGCGGATCTGCCCGGCCATCGAGGCATGGCGTGGATGCGGCTTCACTTCCGGCGAGCCCGGCTCCAGCGTCGCATCCCATTCCGAAAGGTTGATGTCCGGCGGCCGCACGGTGACGCCATGGTCGCGGGCATCGCGGACGATCTGCGCCGGTGCGTAGAAGCCGAGCGGCTGGGCGTTGAGAAGCGAGGCGGCAAAGACGTCCGGGTAATAGCACTTGATGAAGGCCGAGGCGTAAACCAGCAGCGCGAAGCTCGCCGCGTGACTCTCGGGGAAGCCGTATTCGCCAAAGCCCTCGATCTGGCGGAAGCAATTTTCGGCGAAGGCGCGGTCGTAGCCGCGCCCAGCCATGCCCTCCACCATCTTGTCGCGGAAGGTGCCGATGGTGCCCATGCGGCGGAAAGTGGCCATGGCTCGTCGAAGCTGGTCGGCCTCGCCCGGCGTAAAGCCGGCAGCGACAATGGCGATGCGCATCGCCTGCTCCTGGAACAGCGGCACCCCCAACGTCTTGCCGAGCACCTGCTCCAGCTCGTTCTTCGGGCCATGCTCGGGCGACGGTGAAGGATATTTCACCTTCTCGATATTCTGTCGCCGCCTGAGATAGGGATGCACCATGTTGCCTTGGATGGGGCCGGGCCGAACGATCGCCACCTCGATGACGAGGTCGTAGAAATTGGCGGGCTTCAGGCGCGGCAGCATGCTCATTTGCGCCCGGCTCTCGACCTGGAAGACGCCGAGCGTGTCGGCGCGCTGGATCATGGCGTAGACCGCCTTCCGCTCGGCCGGCAGACTGGCGAGCGTCCAGTGCCGGCCGTAGTGCTGGCCGAGCAATTTCAGCCCCTTGGCCAGCGCCGTCAGCATGCCCAAGGCGAGCACATCCACCTTCAGCATGCGGAGTGCGTCGAGATCATCCTTGTCCCATTCGACGAAGGTGCGATCGGCCATGGCGGCGTTGCCAATCGGCACGGCTTCATCGAGCCGGCCCGCCGTCAGCACAAAGCCGCCGACGTGCTGGCTGAGGTGGCGCGGAAAGCCCGAGAGTTCGCGGGCATATTTCAGCACCATGGCAAGGCGCGTCTCGGTGGGATCGAAGCCGGTGCGACGGGCATCGTCGTCCTTCAGGCCTTTGGGCGAACCCCACACCGAGCCGGACAGCGCTGTCACCGCGTCGTCGGTGAGGCCGAACACCTTGCCCACCTCGCGCACGGCACTGCGGCCACGATAGGTGATCACCGTGGCGGCGATGCCAGCCCGCTCGCGACCGTAGCGCCGATAGATGTACTGCATCACCTCCTCGCGCCGGCCATGCTCGAAATCGACGTCGATGTCCGGTGGCTCTTCGCGTTCGACCGAGACGAAGCGCTCGAACAGCAGATCGCCGCGCGTGGGATCGACATCGGTAATTCCGAGGCAATAGCAGACGACGGAATTGGCGGCTGATCCGCGCCCCTGGCAGAGGATGTGCTGCGATCGAGCGAAGCAGACGATATCGTAGACGGTGAGAAAATACGGCTCGTACTCGAGCTTGATGATGATGGCGAGTTCATGCTCGATGGTCTTGCGGATCCGGTCATCGGCTCCTTGCGGGAAGCGTCGCTTCACTCCCTCCTCGACCAGCGCGACCAGCGCTTCTGTCGCCGTGGCATAGCCGGCAAAGGACTCGTGGGGGTATTCGTACTTCAGTTGATCAAGCGAGAAGCTGATCCCGTCGAGGAAGCGCACCGTTTCGCTCACCGCCTGCGGCAGGTCGACAAACAGCCGCTGCATCTCTTCCGGTCGTTTGAGGTGGCGTTCGGCATTTTGTTCGAGACGGGAGCCGGCCTCATCGATGGAGACATGCTCGCGGATGCAGGTGACGATGTCCTGCAGCGGCCGTCGCTCCGGAACGTGATAGAGCGGGTCACCGAGAGCGATCGGCCGGAGGTCGGACGCTTTCGCCAGTGATGCGAGACTGGCAAGCCGGCGTCGATCGCTGCCGAGCCGCGGCATGGTGACGCCGAGCCAGAGCTGGCCGGGCAGGTCGGCGGCAAGTCGCTTCACCTCGGCGCCGAAGGCCGGCAGGAGGCGGCGCGGTGGCAGGGCGATCAGCCTGAGACCCGTCGAGAATTCCTTGAGATCGGCAACCGTCAGGATGCAGTCGCCCTTCTCGGCCCGCCGATTGCCGGTGGTGAGCAGGCGGCAGAGCCGGCCATAGGCGGCGCGATCCTCGGGATAGGCGAGAAGATCGGGTG
The DNA here is from genome assembly GCA_018262575.1 of Pseudomonadota bacterium. Taxonomy (GTDB): domain Bacteria; phylum Pseudomonadota; class Alphaproteobacteria; order Rhizobiales; family Pleomorphomonadaceae; genus Pleomorphomonas. The sequence continues at coordinate 3,301 of JAGSYU010000120.1, forward strand.
TGCCATCGGCAAAGACAAGACGGCTGCCGACGGCGAGCCGCACGCCATATTCCTTGGCCGCCACATGGGCGCGCACCACGCCGGAGAGCGTGTTGCGGTCGGCGATGCCGATGCCGGCATAGCCGAGCTGCCCCGCCGCTCCCACCATCTCCAGGGGATGGGAGGCGCCGCGCAGGAAGGAATAGTTGGTAACGGCGGCAAGTTCGGCATAGGCGGTCATGATCGCCCCCGAAGGTCCTTGTCATTTCGCTGTCTCATGCGAACAGCCCATGCACGAACCAGCGGGGATGGGTGGTCTCGACCTCGAACAGGCCCTCGCGGAACATCCAGAAGCGCCGACCTTCAGCATCCTCGACGCGGAAATAGTCACGCGTCGGGGCCTCCTGCCGCCACCATTCGCCAGCGATCCGTTCCGGCCCCTCGGCGCGTTTCACCTCGTGCATGACGCGCCGCCAGCGAAAACGGAGCGGCGGGCCGTCCGGCACCGAGGCCAGAGCTTCCACCGGCTCCGGCCGGGTGAACAGACGGATCGGCCGTTCCGGCGGGTCGCCGGGAAGCATCCCGCTCGCCGGGAAAACGCCCTGCCCCGCCATGTGAGCCGGCACGGCACGGCTTGCCCGCTCGGGAATATGGCTGTCGCGCGGCGCCAGGCGGCGCACCCGCCCTTGGCCAATGCGGGCGCCGACCCGGTCGACGAAGCGCGTCAGCTCCAGCGCCGTGTCGGGGCCGGCCAGCGACAGCGCCTCGGCGTCGCGGCGGCTCGCCTCGACGACGGCAACGGTGACGCAGTCAAAGCCGTAACCGGCGTCGAATTCCTCGGCGAGGCCATCGAGCCGGCGGCAGAGAATGTCCTGCATCACCGTCGCCTCGCGACTTGGCCGGCTGAGACCCGCCTCGACCTGGGAAACGACACCGTCGACGCGCCACAGGCTGAGGCGGAGGCGCAGCGCGCCCTCGCCGGCCGCCTCCAGCCGTTCGGCCAGCGCCCCGATCAGCGACAGGGCGACGGCCCGTACGTCTTCCTGGCGGGAGATCGGCTCGAAGAACCGTCGTTCAGCACAATAGGGGGCGACCGGCAATCGCGGCGAAAAGGCCTCGTCGGCGAGCCCGAGCGCCCGGTCGAGCTGGACGAGCGGCGCGCGGCCAAACCGGGCGGTGAGCGGCGCGCGCGGACCATCCACAAGATCGCCGATGCGCTTCAGGCCGACACGGGCCAGCGCATCGACGGTGGCCGCATCGAGCCGCAGCGCCGCCACAGGCAGGCCGGCAAGCGCCCGGCGTTCCTCACCGATTTGAAGTAGTCCGCCGCGCCCGAAAGCAGCCAACGCATGGGCGGCGCCGATGGTCGAGGCGATAGCGATGGTCACCGTCAGGCCCTGTCGCTCGAGCCGGTGCGCCATGTCGGCGGCCAGCGCTTCCTCGCCGCCAAACAGGTGGGCGCAGCCGGCGATGTCGAGCACCAGCGTGAAGTCCTCCGGATAAGGAAATTCCGGGTCGATGGACGACGTGCCGATGCGACGGCCGGAGAGCGGCGTATAGCGCTGCGCCCAGTCGCACAGCCGGTCGAGGAAGGCGGCATCGGCCTCGGGATCGGCCACCCGCACGTCAAGGCCAGGCAGGCGGGCACGCGCGTCGGCAAGGCCGAGCCCCGGTTGCAGCCCGAGCCGCGCCGCCTCCTTATCGACATGGGCGAGACGCGCGGCACCACGATGCCTGGCTGTCAGCACCATGGGCGGGCGTGCCTCAGCGACCGTCTCTTCGGAAGGGGACCACCGCTCCCCCCGGTCGAGCCGGGCGAGGCGATCGGTCGCCAGATGCGGCAGCCAGGCGACCAGATAGCGGGACTGCCAGGGGGCTGGATTCCTCGACTTGGACGCCGATGCGCGGGGCTCGGAAGGATTGTTCATCGATACGCCACTCCATCATCCACGCGCCGACCGGCCCCAGGCGATTGCGCGCGAGGTCGGCTGCGAAAACCGGGTTGCCGGGATACGGACCGCCACGGCTCGGGGCAGCCGCGACGCGCCAGCGCGTGACGGCGCTGGTCGGGCCCGGGAGGCCGCCGGTCCTGAGCAGGATGCCCGTCGCCCGGCCGCCGTCGGCGATCAGCGACAGGCGGCGGCAGGCCGTCAGATCGAGATGGCGATCGTCACCGTATGGCTCGATCAGCACCGCCGCGAAGGCGCGGGCGGCGAGCCCCTCCTCGGCGGCGCGCAGCACGTCGGCCGTATCGCTCGCCGTCACCGCGACGAGGCGGCCGGGATCAAGGCCAAAGGCGACAAGGCCGGGACCGTAAGGCTCGCCCGCCTCGCGACCGGCCATCTCGGCGCGCACCCAGAGCCAGAGGCTGTCTCGCCCGGCCGCCGCCAGGAGTCGCCCGGCAAAGGCCAGCGCAAAACCGGTTGCCGCCGCCATGTCGGGGGCGCCGGCCGGGCTCACGTCGTGCAGCGCACCGCGCTTGAGGCCGCCCGTCGCCGCGTCGACCGCCGGATGGCCGAAGGGGACCGCCGTCGTCTCCGCTCCTGCCCAGACATTGCCTGCCCGCCCGTTGCGGAAGATAGCCGCCGGGATGACACGAGCCGCGGCGGGCGCGATGTGGTGCACCGGCACGCCGGCCATCTCCTCCGCCACGGCAGGGGCTTCCACCCGCTCGCCATCCCGGCCGCGCCCCCGTTCCAGCCGGGCAATCTGCCGCCGAAGCATAGCAATCCTGTCCGTCGACTCGCTCGCGAGCACGGTTCAATCTCCCCGTTTCCATGGCCAATGTTCTCTATATGTTCCAGTATAGGAGTGGTACTCGAAGAGTCAAGGACGGGCATGCGACAGAGACTTGTCGGCATAGCGGTTTGGAGGTGGTGGCAGCCGGCGAATGACGCTTCAGGCAGCCGTCCCGTTGCGATAGGGCGGTATCGCGAACCGATTCTGCGGCTCGGCCTTGGGGCCTCAAACCTCGACCAGGGCCAAGCTGGAAGATCTGAATGGCTGTAGCAGCTCCTCCGGAAGGCCAGCTACCGTCACAAGGGTGCCGACATCCGCCAGCGGCATGATGTGGTAGGGCGATGCCGCTCCCAGCTTTTCGCGCGTCGCCAGAATGATCGTTTCCGCCGATTGACGGGCGATCAGGCTCTTGATCGCCGCCTCTTCCCGGTCGCCCGTCGTGATACCGGTCTCCGGATGCACGCCGGTCGCCCCCATGAAGAAGAGGTCGGCACGAATGCGCGAAATCGCCTCGGCGCTCGTCGTCCCGACCGCAACGATGGAATGCTTGAAAAGCCGCCCGCCGACGAGCTCGACCTCGACGGACGGATGACGGGCGAGTTCCACCGCGATGCTCGGACTGTGGGTTACGACAACCGCCCTGAGATCATCGGGAAGATGGCGCGCCAGCTGCACATTGGTCGTGCCACCGTCGAGAAAGACAATCTGACCGGGCTGGATCATACGGGCAGCCGCTTGTCCGAGCCTGGCTTTTACCGACGCTCCGACCTGCTCGCGGGACCCGAAGTCCGCGACTGCCGGCGAGGCAGGCAAGGCCCCGCCATGCACGCGCTGCAGCAGCCCTTCACCGGCAAGTTCACGCAGATCACGCCGAATCGTATCCTCTGACACGCCCATTTTTTGGCTGAAATCCTTGGCAATGAGACGGCCGTCCAGCCTTAAAACCTGCTGAATCAGTGCCTTGCGTTCAGACGTGAGCATGCGATCCCCTTTGCATGAAATTTCTTGACATTGCACGATATTACACGAAACTGAGGGCAGATCCAGAGACTGATTGAGGAGGATACCAACGTGAGCATAACCAATCGCGTCCGCGTGGAGGACGTCACCGTCCTCTCCGATGACTGGTATCTCCTCAAGAAGACGACCTTCTCCTTCCTGCGCAGCGACGGGAGCTGGCAGCGCCAGTCACGCGAGACCTACGATCGAGGAAATGGCGCAACCATCCTCCTGTACGATCCCAAACGCCGCACGGTGATCCTGACCCGCCAGTTTCGCTATCCGGCCTTCGTCAATGGCCATGACGACCTGCTGATCGAAGCGCCGGCCGGGCTGCTCGACGACGCCGAGCCCGAGGCCCGCATCCGCGCCGAGACGGAGGAGGAAACGGGCTTTCGCGTCGGCGAGGTGCGGCAGATCTTTGATGCCTTCATGAGCCCAGGCTCGGTGACAGAGCGGCTGCATTTCTTCGTTGGCACGTATCAGCCCGGCGATCGACTATCGCCTGGTGGTGGCAACGCGGTCGAAGGCGAGGACATTACCGTTCTCGAAGTCGACATAGACGTGGCGCTGTCGATGATCAATTCGGGCACCATCCGGGACGGCAAGACGATCATGCTGTTGCAATACGCCGCTCTCAACCTCTTCTCCCAGACCTCGCTGCACCGGGAGGCCGCGCCATGCTGATCCTGATTGCCGGCCCTTACCGATCCGGAACCGGCGACGATCCGGCGAAGATGGCCGCCAACCTGCGCCGTCTCGAAGAGGTTTCCTGGCCGCTGTTCCAGGCCGGGCACGTGCCGATGATCGGCGAATGGGTCGCTCTCCCCGTGTGGCGGTCAGCCGGCGGAACACGGCTCGGCGACGAGCTCTACGACCAGATTTTCTATCCGACGGCCGAGCGTTTGCTGGCGATTTGCGACGCGGTTCTTCGCCTCCCCGGAGACTCCAAGGGTGCCGATGCCGACATTCGCCTGGCGGAGGAGCGCGGCCTGGCGGTTTACTATCGGCTGGAAGACGTGCCGGGCATTGGGCGCTAGGCCAGCATGACAGCCCCGCCCCCTCATTCTCGTCGGAACGCTCGCAGAGATTTCATGCTCAGCCAAGCATGGCTGCAATTTGCGCCACGCGTTGGGTGCGCGAGCCGGAAATCTCGATGATGCGGGGCCCCGCGTGCAGCAGGCCCAGATCGTCCTGCCGCAACATGGTCTTGAGTCGCAGGTCGACCTTGATGCGCAACTGCCCATATTCGATGGGTACCTGAATCTCGTCTGGCCGGAGCAGGGGCACGAAGACAACCAGATCAAGGGTGGCGAGCGCCCTGCCAATCCGGCTCAACAGGCGCCCCTGCGGCAACCATTCGAAGCCTTCGCTGGCGCTGACGACATCCAGATAGGCGAGGAAATCGAGCGGGCAGCGATCGAAAATCACATTCCTCCCGGTTATCTCTTCGAGGATCAGCTTGCAGCTTTGGCCAAGCTGATCCTCGAGATCCGCCGCGTCAGCTCCATTGGCGAATGGCATGCCGCCCTGGACAAGCAGCCAATAGGGCTCAGGCACGCTCTCATAGTCGCAGTGGGCTGAAACGAAGTCGTCGATCAGCGTCGTCTTGCCGCTGCCATGCGTGCCCGTCACTGCGATGCGCATTGGTGCCTCCCCTGGAGTCCGACTTAAAGCGGCTTGTTTTTGTCCGCAACCTTACTGTCCGGTGCGACCCAAGAAGCCGAAATCCGCCCCCCCAATCCGGCTCCGCTCATCGCCTGCCTTGACCTCGCCATGGATTGGCCCCACACCAGCCCGGTCGGGCGAACCGCCCAGACAGACCATCGTCAGGATCCTTCGTGCCCAACCGTTCCCTAGAAATTGCCCGTATCGACGTGGCGACCGACGCGGCGATTCGCCTCGCCGCCGACCACATCCGGCAGGGCGATCTCGTCGCCTTCCCGACCGAGACCGTCTACGGTCTCGGCGCCGACGCGACGCGCGGACAGGCCGTCGCCGCCATCTACGAGGCCAAGGGGCGCCCCACCTTCAATCCGCTGATCGCCCATGTCGACAGCATCGGCATGGCCGAAGCGCTGGTCATCTTCGACCCGCTGTCGCGGCGCCTCGCCGAGACTTTCTGGCCAGGCCCGTTGACGCTGGTGCTGCCGACGCGGCCAGACTGTCCGGTGTCGTCGCTGGCCACCGCCGGTCTCGATACCCTTGCCGTACGCATGCCGGCGCATAAGGTGGCGCTTGATCTGATCCGCGCCGCCGGTGTGCCGATCGTCGCGCCCAGCGCCAATACCTCCGGCCATGTCAGCCCCACGTCCGCCGCCCATGTCTACGGCGATCTTTCCCGCCGCATCCCGCTGATTCTCGACGGCGGCCGCACCGAGGTCGGCCTCGAATCGACCATCCTGCAAGTCCGTGACGGCACCCCCTACCTTCTCCGGCCGGGCGGACTGGCACGCGAGGACATCGAAGCGGCCATCGGCATCGCCGTTGTCCGCTCTGAAGGCGACCCGACGACCGCGCCGGTGGCACCGGGCATGCTCGCCTCGCACTACGCACCGCGTGCGCGCGTTCGCCTCGATGCCCGCCGCGTTGAACCGGATGAGGCGCTGCTTGCCTTCGGCGGCGCCCCGGTCCGCGGCGTCGCGGAGGCGGCACGCGTCTTCAACCTCAGTCCGTCGGGCAGCTTGCGCGAGGCGGCCGCCAACCTGTTCGACATGCTGCGCCGGGCCGATGGCGACGACGTCACCGGCATTGCCGTGGCGCCGATCCCGTCCCAGGGCCTTGGCGAGGCGATCCGCGACCGACTGACGCGGGCGGCAGCGCCGCGCTAAAGCAAAACCGCTGCACAGTTTGGCTCGACACGCTCTAAGCCTTCCCGCCACTTGACGGCGTGGTTGCGGCGGCGTCCTCTGTCTCAGGATTTTCACGGACGCCGCAAGGCGCCTCCCGGAGAGGGCCGCATGCGGACACTTTTCCTGAGCCACCCGCGCTATCGCGACCACCTCGCCCCGGAGAACCACCCCGAGCAGCCCGACCGCATCGCCGCCATCGAGCGACGACTCGAAGGCGAAGCCTTCCAGCACCTGATCCGAGACCTGGCGCGGGCGGTCACCGACACGGAGATCCAGCGCGTCCATCCGGCTGGTTATGTCGAGCATATCCGCATCCAGGCGCCGAACGATGGCCTCATGTCGATCAACGGCGACACCATCCTGTCGAACGGCACCTACGAGGCGGCGCGGCTCGCCGCCGGTGCCGCGTGCCTCGCCGTCGACGAGGTGATGGCTGGCCTCGTCGACAATGCCTTTTCCGCCGCCAGGCCGCCCGGCCACCACGCCAGTGCCCGGCAGGCCATGGGCTTTTGCTTCTTCAATCACGCCGCCATCGCTGCCCGCCACGCCCAGGCGGCACATGGGGCCGAACGTATCGCCATTGTCGATTTCGATGTTCATCACGGCAACGGCACGCAGAACATCTTCTATTCCGACGAGACGGTGTTCTACGCCTCGCTCCATCAGGCACACCTGTTTCCAGGCACCGGCGAAGCGTCGGAGACCGGTATCGCCGGCAATATCCTCAACGTGCCGCTCGGTGCCGGCGCCGATGGCGCGGTGGTGCTCGCAGCGATGAGCGAAGCCGTCCTGCCGGCCGTCGCCGCCTTCCGGCCCGATCTTTTGGTGCTGTCGGCCGGCTTCGATGCTCACTATCGCGATCCCCTCGGCGATCTCAACCTCGTTGAAGCCGATTACGCCACCTTGACCCGCTCACTGATGGAGGTTGCCGACCGCGTCTGCGGTGGCCGTATCGTCTCCCTCCTGGAAGGTGGCTACGATATCGACGCCCTCGGCCTGTCGGCTGCCGCCCATGTTTCGGCTTTGATGGGGCACTGAGTCGTCTGAGCAATGGAGTTCGGAGCCGCGTAATCGGAAAGGCGTTTATTTCCAACTGCTCACCGGAATGGCTGGCCGCGAGTGTTCCGAGCCATGCGCGGCGACTTCATCCCGATTTGGTGGCCGTCAACGCCTGCTATCTGACCGATGAAGGCTTTGTCCCGTCGGTCGGTGCCGCACCGAAAGGCAAACGATCCGAATGTCGAAACAACCTTTGCTTAAAGACAGGTTAAGATCTTCTTGGCCTGATCATTCGGTTTGCATAGCGTCAAATACTTGATTAGCTTTTGGTCGCAACTCCCGCAAAGCAAA
>JAGSYU010000121.1 GCA_018262575.1 Pseudomonadota bacterium
ATCTGCGGCTACAGTCGCGCCGAACTTATGAATGCCCCGCATTCGATCATTCGCCACCCCGACATGCCGCGATGTGTCTTCAAATTGCTCTGGGACCAGCTTGGCGAGGAACACGAGATTTTCGCCTATGTGAAGAACATGGCCCGCAATGGTGCCTTCTACTGGGTGTTCGCCCATGTCACGCCGTCGTTCGACAGCACCGGCAAGGTCACCGGCTACCATTCGAGCCGGCGCACGCCCGACCGGCGCGTCATCCGCGAGGTGATCGAGCCACTCTACGGAGACCTGCTCCGGATCGAAGCCTCGCATGCCAGTTCCAAGGACGGACTGGCGGCCTCGTTCGCCCAGCTCTTGAACATCGTGAAATCGAAGGCCGTCAGCTATGACGAACTCATCTTCTCGCTTTGAAGCGTTCGCCCCTGGCGTGGCGGTCCTCCTCCTGCTCGCCGGCGCGGCTGGCGCCTTGGCAACCGGCATGCCCACTGTGGCACTCGCGCTGATTGCCGCCGCAGCGCTTGGTGCAGTGGCGGGGCTCGTCTTGGCGCTGCGTCTTTTCCTGGCTGTCGAGCGATCGATCAAGGTGGCGCGAGCCCTCGGAAAAGGCGATTTCGAAATCCGCGATCTGGTCTTTGACCAGTGGGGTCAAGCCGGACATCTCGCCGAGGCCATCAATGACATGGCCGACCGCATCGACGCCTTCGTCCGCGAAGCCAGCGCGGCCATGGAGGCGGTCCGCCTGAACCGTTACTATCGCCGCATCCTGCCCAACGGCATGGAAGGCGCCCTGCTTGCCGCCTCGAACACCATTAACGACGCCACCGACGTGATCCAGGATCGCGTCGAGGCTTTCGAGGCGTCCACTGACGAGTTCGGCACCACCATCAACTCTATCGTGGCAAGCCTCGTCGGCGCCTCGCGCGACATGGGAGGCGCGGCGACGCGTCTTGGCGAGGGCGCCAGCTCCGCCGACCAGCGCGCCACCGACGCGGCATCCAGTTCGAGCATGGCTTCGACCGACGTGCAGCGGGTCGCCCAGGCCGCGACGCAGCTCACCAATTCCGCCCAAGAGGTCGGCCGGGAGATCGAGCGCTCCGCGATCATCGCCAAGGATGCCGTCGCCCGCGCCGAGGAAACCAAGCGTATCGTCGCCGGTCTGGCCGATGCCGCCGAGAAGATCGGAGCCGTCATCGGACTGATCGAGCAAGTGGCTGGCCAGACCAACCTATTGGCACTGAACGCCACCATCGAGGCGGCGCGGGCCGGCGAGGCAGGTCGAGGGTTTGCCGTCGTCGCCCAGGAGGTAAAAGCGCTCGCGTCGCAGACCGCGGCTGCCACCGGCGAAATCACCCGTCATATTTCTGAGGTGCAGACGGCGACTCGCGCGGCGGTCGGCAGCATCATCGGCATCGGTGGTACCATCGCCGAGATTGACGCCATTACCGCCGATATGCGCGACTCCATCGAGGCGCAGATCGCTGCCACCACCGAGATCGCCCAAGGCGTCGGCGATGCCTCCGAGGGAACCAGACAGGTATCCGACCGGATTTCCGGCATCAGCGGCATCGCTCGCGAGACGTCGGCGCTGGCCCAAGGCCTGTTCTCCACCTCCGGCACACTGTCGGCCGAGGGGGATCGACTGGCGGTCACCGTTCGGGAGTTCCTGGTCAGGCTGCGGCGCGGGCCGCTCGATCGCCGTCAGGCGGCAGAGCGCGTGCCAGGTGGTCAGGTGGTCACCATCGCTTCGGCCAAGGGTTCGGCGAAAGCGACATGCGTCGACATCTCGCTGACCGGTGGCCGGTTTGCCGGTCCGTTGCCGTCACTGAGGGTCGGAGACGAGGTGCGGATCACCGGCGAACAGGACATCGACGTGCCGGCGACCGTGCGCTGGATCCGCGAGGGCAACGTCGGCGTCGAATTCAAGGTTGCCGAAATGACGCCGGCCGCGTCGGACCGCCTGCGCAAGCTGGTAAACAAGGGCAAAATGGCGGTCGCCGCCTGAACGGCCACACCGCCTCCGATGGGTCTTCAGCCCTGTTCTGGCGCCTCACTCCCGTTCAAGGCGGAGGTGGGCGATCTGGCCGAAGCGGCCGACCTCGGCGAGCTTCATCGTCCGTGGCCGGGCGGGACCGGGATAGAGCGGGATGCCGCCGCCAAGGATGACCGGCACGATGAAATGGTCGAGCCGGTCGAGCGCGTCGCGGTCGATGAAGGCCTGCTGCAACCGGCCGCCACCAACGATCCACACATCCTGTTTCGCGTCAGCGCGGAGATGGCCGATCAGGGCCTCGACGCCGGCCGTCCACGTCTCGGCATCGGCCGGCAAATCCGCGATCCCAGCCGAGGTGACGATGATCGAGCGCTTGCCGGCATAAGGCCACGGTTGCATGGTCCGGCGACAGACCTCGTAGGTGACGCGCCCCATCACCAAGGTCCCGATTTCGGCATAGAAGTCCTCGTAGCCGGCGTCCTCCGCCGGATAGGGATCGAGGAAAGCAAAGCTGTGGTCGGCAGCGGCGATGTAGCCATCGAGCGTCGAAGCGATGTATCCGCGGATCATGGCGTGTTCTCCGGTTCGAGAGCACAGGACAATATCGACCGCGCCGCCTGATCGCGTCAGCAGTCCCGCCCTCCAATCATCGCCGGTCGCCAATGAAATCGCGATGCCGTTGCAGGCGGCTTTCCAGCCCGCGCACGGCGAGCGACAGCGACACGGTCATCAAGAGATAGACATAGGCGACGACGTTATAGGTCTCAAAGAACAGGAACGTGCCCGACGAATAGACCTTGCCGAGCTGCGTCACGTCCTGCACGCCGAGCACGGAAACCAGCGAGGAATCCTTGATCATCGCCACGAAATCGTTGCCGAGCGGCGGCAGCACCGTTCGGAAGGCCTGCGGCAGGATGATCAGGCGGAAGACCTTGAAGCGGCTGAGGCCGAGCGCCTTGGCCGCTTCGATCTGGCCACGGTCAACCGACTGCAGGCCGGCGCGGAAGACTTCGGACAGGAAGGCCGAATAGGAGATGACCAGCGCCACCACGGCCCGCCACAGGAGATCGAAATCGCGAACGCTGGCCGGCTCGATGAGCCCGGCTGCCTGCAGCGGCATGGTGACGAGGTTCCAGGCAGCAACCATGGCCGGAGCGGCGACGAAGGCCATGTAGAACAACAGCACCAGCACCGGCACGCCGCGGACGATCTCAACGTAGAAGGTGGCAGCCTCGCGCAGCAGCCGGCGTTTTGACAGGCCGGCCGACGCGATACCAAGACCAATCAGGCAGGCAAGCACATAGGCAAGGACCGTCACAAAGACGGTCACCCAAATACCGCTCGCCACGGCGCCGAAGATGACTCGGTAGCTTTTGTCCGAGCCGATGACGAGGCCGAAGGCAATCGCCAGGAGGATCGCCGCGATCAACCACCAGGGCAGTTCGCGGCGACGGATCTCTATCGGGGTCAAATCTGGCTCAGTTCTGGCTCTTGTAGTCGTAGAGCCACTTCTTGTTGAGCGCATCGAAGCTGCCATCGGCCTTCATGGAGGCGATAGCGGCGTTGATCGGGGCGGTGAGGTCGGAACTCTTCTTCAGGATGAAGCCGAATTCCTCGCGGCCGAGCGGGCCGCCAACCACCTTGAAGGCGCCAGGCAGGGCCCCGATGTAGCCGTCGGCCGAGGTCTTGTCCATCAGCACCGTGTCGACATCGCCGGTCTTGAGTGCCTGCACCGAGGCGCCGAAGGTCTCGAACAGTTTGACGCGCTGATTCTTCTCGTCGCCGTCGAGCACGCTGTAGATGGCAACGTAGAAATTGGTGGTGCCGGCCTGGGCACCGACCAGGCCATCCTTGAAGGCGGCGAAGGTCGGACCGTCGGTGAAGCGGCTCTCATCAGCACGCACCAGCATGAGCTGCTCGGAGATCATGTAGGGGTCCGAAAAGTCGACCTGCGCCTTGCGCTCGTCGTTGATGGTGATGCCATCCATGCCGACGTCGAACTGGCCATCGCGCACCGCCTGGATCATGGCGTCCCAAGAAGTCAGCTTCCACTCGACCTTGGCATTGAGGCGCTTGGCGATCTCATTGAAGGCGTCATACTCCCAGCCGACACCGTTGCCGGTCTTGGGGTCGGCGAAGTTGAGCGGAACGTAGGCGTTCTCGGTGACCGCAATGATGGTGCGGCCCTTGAGGTCGGGAAGCTCGGCCGCAGTGGCCTGAGACACGAAAGCGGACAAGACAACCGCGGCGGCGGCAGCCGCCCGCGCAAGAACCTGCATGAAAGGATCCTCCGTCGCTGAGGTAGCCGGAACGAGATCCCTTCGTTGCCGGCGCGTGATGGCCACTATTGGCCTGTTCGCGCAAGGCTGGCAAGGGGTTGGTTACCCTCGGTCTGTCTGGAAGAAAGCGCCCGACCGATCAGTCCCGCGTCACCGGCAGGCCTTGCATTCGCCAGGCACTGATGCCGCCGCCCATGTGGCCTTCCACCGTGTGCCCGGCCGACTTGCAAAAGGAAAGCGCCTGCCCCGACCGGCCGCCGGAAAGACAATAGAAAACCACCGGCTTGTCCTTCGGCAAATCGCCGACCCAGGTCGATAGTTCCGACAATGGCCGATGGACGGCGCCAGAAACGTGCCCGTCCCTCCACTCGTGCACCTCGCGCACGTCAATGAGGTGGATGGCCTGGCTGTCCAGGAGATCCTTGACCTCCTGCGGCGGCAGGGTCTTGAAGGCGTTACGGGTGAAGAAGGACATCATGGGGCATCTCCGGTCGGACATCCTGTCAGTTATTAAATTCGTATAGTCTAATATATAAAGCGAGTCAAGAAACCGACTCCCCTCCTCGCCCCCTGGATGGTCAGGTGCCCTGCCCTCGTCAGCTGTTCTTCTGTTCTGCCGGGGCGCAGTAGATTTCATACAGCACACCGATCAGCCGACGCGCATTGTCGGAGGCGAGACGATAATAGATCGTCTGCGCTTCCCGGCGGGTGGCGACGATGCCAAGGTCGCGCAGGCGGGCGAGGTGCTGCGATAGTGCCGACTGGCCGAGGCCGACGGATTCGGCGAGGGCCCCCACCGACATCTCTCTGTCGACAAGGCGGCAGAGAACCATCAGCCGCTTGGTCTGGCCGAGAGCCGACAGCAGACGGGCTGCCTCCTCGGCCCGCGATTCCATGATGTCGACTGGATTGCCGAAGGAGTCGCAAAGGCTGGATTCGAGCGATGCCGACATGATCTGGGGCCTCTCATGTTTTATGAAGCTCATAATATTCAAATATACGCAATCTGACAATTCCCTTCCCGCCGTCGCGCTGCCGCTACGGCCGGCGCGAAGCAGGCGGGGGCGCCAGAACAACTTAGCGAAATATTATCAAAGGCACCGATATCCTCGGCCTTTGATACGTCGGGTCAGGTGGCGAGCGCTGTTATCATGAAGCCGCTGAAAACGCTCTCGAAAACGCAGTCCACCCTTGGAGTGCCCTCGTGGAAGCCCCGCGTCCTGTCGCTGCAGGCGATCGTGGTCGCCATCATCGGCCTGATGCTCGTCGTCCTCCAGTTGGCCGTCGGGGTAACGGAAACCGTCCGGCAACTCGATGGCATCCGCTCGGAAGCCATGTACCGGGCGAAGGCCGGGCTCGACCTGTTGGCCGCCATTCCGGCCCGCGGCGCGGAGAACGGCCCAACCAGTACCAAGTCCGCCCTCGACGCCCTGCGGTCCATGGCGGACATCTACACCCACAACCATCGAGGAGAGACGATACGGGTCGAAACCAGTGACGGCGTCGACGGCGCGGTCGTAACGCCAGGCGAGGACGTCGTGGCATGGGGCGACAGCGATCTCAGCGTCCGCCGCGCCTTCGTGCTTGGCGACGGCGCCACCCGCCTGTCCGGTTTCTTTTCAGCACGCATCGACCTCAGCGGCGACTACGCCGGCTGGAGGGACGATATTCGCGGTCGGGCGCAGCTCGCGGCCTTCATCGTCCTGTCGGTGCTGATGCTCGCCGTTCTCCTGATGCGGGTGACCGTGGTCAGCCCGCTCGAGCGGCTGAGCGGTCTCACCCGCCGTCTCGCGGCCGGCGAGCTGGTCGAAGTTCCTGAAACCGCCGATCGCGCTCGTGAGATCTGCGACCTGTCCGAAGCGCTTGTGGTGTTCCGCAACAATCTCGCCGAAAAGGACGCCCTGGAGGCCGCCAATTTCATTGCCCTGCGCAAGCTTGAGCGGGCGACCGGCAACCTCGACATGGCGCTTCGCTCGATGACGCAGGGTCTCGGCCTGTTCGACGCTCAGCACCGGTTGCTTTTCGTCAATGAACGCTTCCTCGAGATCTTCGACCTTTCCGAACAGGCGTTCGGCGCGAGATTGTCGGCCCAGGATGTCGAGGACATCATCACGGCCCGGATCGTCGCCACGCATCGCGCCGCCGTCCCTCCTGCCGGCGGGGAACTGTTCGGCCGGCATCTCAGCCGCCTGTTCACCCAGGCGGAGCCGGTCTCCGGCGAGGAGGCCTTCGGCGATCGGATGGTTTCCTTCACCCACGTCGTGACCGGCGAAGGCGGCTGGGTCACCACCGTCGAGGACGTCACCGAGCGCCGCGCACAGGAGGCGCGCCTCGCCTATCTCTCGCGCTTCGATGCGCTCACCGGCCTGCCCAACCGCACCCAGTTCAACGACCGTCTGGCGCTCGATCTCGCCTGGGCCGCCGACAACGGCATCAAGCTCGCCGCCATCGGCCTTGACCTCAAGCAGTTCAAGGAGATCAACGATCAGCGGGGCCACACCGCCGGGGATGCCGTGCTGGTGGCGATCGGTCGCCGGCTCGACAGCATGGCGCAGGACGGTGAATTCGTCGGACGCATTGGCGGCGACGAATACTGCGCGCTCAAGAAATTCCGCACCCAGACAGAGGTGGTTGAGTTCCTTGGCCGGCTGGAACGCTGTTTCGAGGACCCGATTCGAGTTGAAGAGAACGACATTTCTGTCAGCGTATCGATCGGCGTGGCCATCTATCCCGATGACGCAGTCGATGCCGAGCAACTCCTCAACAATGCCGACCTCGCCAAGCATCGCGCCAAGCGCTCGGTAACGCAGAACGTCTGCTTCTACGAAGCGGCGATGGACGAGGCCTCCCGCGAAAGACGGGCCGTGGCACGCGATCTCTGGGACGCGCTGGCGCGAGACGAGTTCCACCTGACCTACCAGGTGCAAAAGAACATCTGCACGCGCGAAACCATCGGCTACGAAGCCCTCATCCGCTGGACGCATCCAACGCGCGGCGCCGTGCCTCCGGATGCCTTCATCTCGATCGCCGAGGAATGCGGCGCCATTCTGCCGATCGGCCGCTGGGTGTTGAAGCGCGCCTGCACCGACGCCGTCGCCTGGAGCGACGGTCTGCGCGTCGCCGTCAACCTGTCGCCGGTGCAGATCGCCAACGACGACATCGTCAAGCTGGTCCACGAGACACTGCTCGAAACCGGCCTTGCACCGCAGCGGCTCGAACTCGAAATTACCGAGTCGACCATCATCGGTGACAAGGCGCATGCCCTTCATGTGTTACGGCAGCTCAAGGCGCTGGGCATCACCGTGGCGCTCGACGATTTCGGCACCGGCTATTCCTCTCTCGACACGCTCAACTCCTTCCCCTTCGACAAGATCAAGATCGACCGATCCTTCCTGGCCGAGGCCGAGGTGAACGAGGACTCGCGGGCCATCGTCAAGGCGGTTGTGGCGCTCGGCCGCAGTCTCGACGTGCCGGTGCTGGCCGAGGGCGTGGAGACGGCCGGCCAACTCAGCATTCTCGAGGAAGAAGGTTGCACCGAAGCGCAGGGATTCCTGTTCGGCCGCCCGGCCCGGCTGGCGGATGGAGAAACGCCCGGAGCACTCGAACGCAGCGCCTGATGGGCCGCCCCAGGGCGATGGTGCGCGGCTGTGTCCCGCACTACGCATTGGACGAAGGCGGCAAGGTCGACTATTCGGAAGCCACGTTGAAACCTGCCTGAAGGTCTCCCATGGTCGTCGGACTCGCGGTGGTGCTGCTCTGCCAGCTTGTCGGTGAAATCTTCGCCTATCTGACGCACCTGCCCATACCGGCTGCCGTGGTGGGGCTGGTGCTGCTGTTCGGCTTCTTCCTTGTGCGCGACCGCTGGGAGTGGTTGCCCTTCTCGCTGCGCAGCGAAGAGATCGACAAGACCTGCGAGACGCTGGTCCAGCAGATGGCGCTGCTGTTCGTGCCGGCCGGTGTCGGCATCGTCCAGCGTCTTGGCATTCTTCAGGCCAACGTCCTCGGCGTCCTCGCCATCATCGTGGTAACCACGGCCATCTCGATCACCGTCACAGCGTTCACCTTCCGGCTCGTTTCACGCTGGTTCCCCGCTCCTGCGGAGGGCCAGGAATGACCACGATGGACGGGCTCTGGACGCATCTTTCCGGTGGCGCGCTGTTCTGGCTGACGCTGACCCTCGTCGTCTACACGGTCGCCGACCGGCTATCGCTGCTGGTACAACGCAACCCGCTCGCCAATCCGGTCCTGCATTCGGTGTGGGTGATCGGCACGATCCTGATGCTCAGCGGCACACCCTACCAGACCTATTTCGATGGCGCCTATTTCATCCATTTCCTGCTGGGACCGGCCACCGTTGCCCTCGCCCTGCCGCTCTATGAAAACCGGCGGGTCGTCCTGCGCTCGCT
Organism: Pseudomonadota bacterium; assembly: GCA_018262575.1. GTDB lineage: Bacteria > Pseudomonadota > Alphaproteobacteria > Rhizobiales > Pleomorphomonadaceae > Pleomorphomonas. The sequence goes on from JAGSYU010000121.1 coordinate 8,673, forward strand.
GGTGCCGATCGTCGTCGCCCTCATCGTGGGATCGGTGACCACCATCGGGTCGGTGATCATCTGCGCCGTCCTCTTCGACCTGCCGGCCATGATCACCATCTCGTCGCTGCCGAAGTCTGCGACATCGGGCGTCGCCATGGGCATCTCGCAGTCGGTGGGGGGCGACGCCTCGTTGACGGCGATCATCGTCGTTGCCACCGGCATCGCGGGCGCGGTGATGGCAACGCCCCTCCTGAACCTGCTGCGCATCACCGACCGGCGGGCGCGCGGCTTCGCGGTCGGTCTCGCCGCCCATGGCGTCGGCACGGCCCGCGCCTTTCAGGTACACCCGCTCACCGGCACCTTCGCTGGCGTCGCCATGAGCCTCAACGGCCTGATGACGGCTATTTTGGTGCCCCTGGCTGCGTCGCTGATCGGCGGCTGAGGCGGCGTTTCAGCACAGAGCAACGGGCGCGGCGGCCGCTTCGCCGACGTGGGAGCGGCGGCCGGTATCCGCCGTCCGCTTGAGATAGCGGCGGCACTGTTGCTCGCGATCGTAACCAAGCAGCGCGCCGAGCATGAAGTCCTCCTCCGCCGTCAGCTCGTAGAGCGGCTTGTCGACGAAGCGTCGGACCGTCTCCACCAGCGCCGTCCGCCCGAAGAACAGATTGACGCGACTGTCGTTGAGCCGGTGGACGTAGTGATCCACCCGCTCGGCGGCCAGCCGGGCGACAACGCCCGGCAGGTCCGTCCAGGAGACCGTCAGCATGAACAACTGCCGCACGCCCTTGTCGAGCTCGTAGAGCGAGTGATTGACGATGCGGCCGCTGACCGACATCAGAGAATCTGGCTGGTCCATGCTGCGATCCGCTTCTCGGATTTGCCCCCCTGATTGTCCTGGTCGAGGACGAGCCCGACGAACTGCCCATCGCGAACGGCGGTCGAGACCTCGAACTCGTAGCCCTTGGTGTCGGTGAAGCCGATCACCTCGGCACCCTTCGCCACCACGGCGTCGTAGAGCGTACCGATGGCGTCGGCGAAGCTGTCCGGATAGGTGCTCTGATCCCCGAGACCGAACAGCGCCACCTTCTTGCCCGCGAGATCGGCTTCCGCCAGCATGTCGACGCCGGTTTCCCAATCGGACTGCATATCGCCCTCGCCGTAGGTGGGCGACCCCAGCACCAGGAGATCGCAGCCCTCGAAGTCGTCCGCCGTCGCGTCCTTGACGTTGATGACCTTGGCATCAAGCTTGGCGGCGATCTTGCCGGCGGCCGCTTTGGTGCGGCCGGAATCCGATCCATAGATCACGTGAACGGTCATCTCATTTTCCTCTCTGTTGCGACGGAGCCATCCGGCTTCAACCTTGGGAGAAGCCTAATTGCTGTTGCAAGGCATTAGCAATTAGGACAACCCCGCAGAGCGGTTTGTCAAGACGGGCCGCCGAAAGCCCTCCGACCGAGAGCTACGCAGCCCCGCCGGCCGACAGCCAGGGCAACCGACGCTCGACAAGACGTCCGGCCCAGAACAACAGCGGAATGGCAACCACGACCACCGCGGCGACCGTGACGGCGGCGACAAGCAGGGACCGTCCGGTCAGCAGGCCGGCGGCAAAGCCATCGATGACGACGAGCAGCGACAGCGGCAGCATGAGGCCGAGCGCTGTGCCAGTGCCCGGCGCGTAGCGACGAAACGCCACCGTCAGCATCAGATGCGGGATCACCGCGTTGGCGACCATCACGATGGCGGCTCCGGCCAGAAGCTCGATGGCTGGCCGGCTACCCGCCTCGGCAAACGCCACGACGCCATAAAGAAGGCCGGTCAGCGCCACCAAGGCGAAGCGAAAGGCAAAAGGCGTCACCTTGCCGGCGAGGCGCGGCACCGCGGCCGTATAGGCCGGCAAAAACAGACCTTCCTCGATATTGTGCACGGTGAAGGCGAGTGCGAACAGCCAGTAGAGCGCAGCGGGCGTCATGGGACACCTCCTTGCCGGAACCGACCGGAAGGCTGCGGCGGTCTCGGCGGCATCGACCGATGGTAGCATGCCTTATCCAAGGGCGCGAATGCACTCACAATGGCGTCAAGGGCGGGGCAACCCCGCAAAATACGCTTTGACAACCGCAAGCCAATTCGTCTAGATATCTATAATAGACAGAGAGGCGACATCTGCCGACCCTCATTGGGCACCGGTGAACCGCGCCTCCATCGGAGGACGGCCATGCTGGCGTTGAAGATTGACGGGGCGGGTGCGAGCTCGTTTCATGCGGTTGCCGAACCGGTGGCCGGTCCGGGCGAAGTGCTGGTGGCGGTGAAGCACGTCGGGCTGTGCGGCAGCGACCTCAACACCTTCGCCGGCCTCAACCCGCTGGTCAGCCTGCCGCGCATTCCCGGCCACGAGATCGGCGCCGAGATCGTCTGCACCGGAGTGGACGTGCCGGCCGACTAT
>JAGSYU010000122.1 GCA_018262575.1 Pseudomonadota bacterium
CGTCCGCGTGGCTCTTGTCAGCCTCGACGGCCGCATCACGGCCATGGTTCAGCATGAACACGACCAGCTTACGCCACGGCACGGCTGGAGCGAGCAGCGGGCGAGCCAATGGTGGGCCAACGCGGAGAGTGGCATCCGGCAGATCCTCGCCGACCATCCCGACGCCGCCGATCGGCTCCTCTGCATCGCCACCTGTGGGCAGATGCATGGCACCGTGCTCGTTGACGACGATCTCCGACCAGTGCTCGACGAAGTGCCGCTTTGGAATGACAAGCGTTGCGAAGCGGAAGTCGAGGCAATTTCATCCCGCGCCGACCTGCCGGAGCTGGTCAAGCTGACCGGCAATCCGCCAACCACGGCCTGGCCCGCCTTCAAGCTGCAATGGCTCAAACACCATCGGCCAGAAGCCTGGGACAAGGCGTCCGGCGTGCTGATGCCCAAGGACTATATCAACGCCTGCCTGACCGGCGTTCGCGCCACCGACCTCAGCGAGGCCTCATGCTTCTATTGGCACTGTTCGGGCTCAGCCGCGACTTTCTACCGGAGGTCAAGGCCGCCACCGACATTATTGGCACGGTGCTGCCAACGATCTGCCGCGCGACCGGCCTGCCTGATGGCCTGCCGGTGGTGGCCGGCACCTCCGACATGGCAGCGTCCATTCTCGGCTCGGGCGTTTATGAGACAGGCGTCGTCTCCGACAGCACCGGCACGTCGACACTACTGACGGTGGTCAGCCCCGATCCGCAGCCCGTCGCCGGCGTCAATAACCTTCACCTCGCCAATCGAGCCTGGGGCGTGTTCACCATTCTCGATTCAGGAGGTGATGCCATGCGCTGGGCGCGCCTTGCCTTCCATGACAATGCGCTGTCCTACGCCGAGATCGCCGCCATGGCCGAACGGGCGCCGGCCGGCAGCGGTGGCCTTGTCTTCCTCCCCTATCTCAGCGGCGAGCGCAACGCCGCTCGGCGCAATGCCCGCGCCCAGTTCTTCGGCCTCACCCGCCGGCACCGCGCAGGCGATTTGCATCGGGCGGTCATCGAGGGCTCCGCCTTCGGTGCCCGCCGCTGCCTTGATGACCTGCGCGCGGCGACCGGCCCGATCGGACAGTTGATCGCCTCGGGCGGCGGCTCAAGGTCCGACTTCGTGCTGACGATCAAGGCATCGATCTACGACCTGCCGATTCTGCGTACCGCCGACGCCGAGAATGGCATCATCGGCTGCGCCATGGTCGGCGGCCTTGGGCTTGGTGCCTTCGCGGATACCGCGGAGGCCGTGCGGCGCTGTGTGAGATACGACAAGGAAATCAAGCCGAACCCGGCCTGGCGCGACCGATATGCCAAGCTGTTCGGCGTGTTCGTCGACCTCTACCGGCTGGGCGTGCCCTTCTATGACCGGCTGGATGAGATCGAGGGCCAAGCAGAGACAATTGCCAACTGAGCCATTGGCAATGGAGGAGACCGAAAATGGAAGTTTCGTTGATCGCACATCTCAAGGCCCGAGACGGCGAAGCCGAGCATCTGGCAGCCCGCCTTTCCGATCTTGCCTTCCACGTTCGCAAGGAGCCCGGCAATCGGCTGTTCCAGGTCTACCGACGACGCGACGAGCCGAACCGCTTCGACGTGGTGGAGGCCTATGCCGACGAGGCGGCCTTCGCCAGTCACCTCGCCACGCCACATAGCGCCGCCTTCAACGACTGGCTAAAGGACATTGCCATCGGCGGGCAGTCCGAACTGACCTTCGTCAAGGCGCTGCCCTGATACACGACGACTCAGCAAGGCCATGGCTGATCCTTCGCCCAGCTTTCTGGCTCTATTTCAGGTCCTGCCACCGCCGATGATGTGCCTGCTGGTTCGACTGCCAGCCAGAAGGATTTCCACGGGCTATCCACAGACTGTCAACCGGTTTGAACGGGTTCATCTCTCGGTTGGCGACCTCCATCACCCGGTCACTACGAGGCCCTCGATTTCCCCTTTTCGACGGAATGGACTACTGTCCCTGGTCTGGGGCAGGCGGGCGCTAGAATTCCGCCGCTCAAAGGGATGAAACGACAGAGGAGGCCTGACTCGGATGACCGGGGCCGAATGTGTATTGGGCGTGGACCTGGGCACCTCGTCCGTGAAGGCGGTCCTCGTAGATCGGGACGGCCTCATCCTCGGCCAGGGGCGGGCGGAATACGGCTTCGTCAGCTTGCATAGCCTGTGGGCTGAGCAATCGTCCGCGGTCTGGCTGCAGGCTTTCGTCGACGCCGTGCGGGAGACGATGCTGCGCTCCGGTGTCGCCGCGCAGAATGTCCAGGGCATGGCGATATCGGCCATCGGCGGCGGCACCGGCATCCCGGTCGACGTCGGCATGCAGCCGATCCGCCCCTGTCTGCTCTGGCTTGACCGTCGCGCCAAGATCGAAAGCGAACGCGTCCGGCAGATGATCAGCGAGGAGGATCTTTACGCCATCACCGGCAACGGCGCCGATTCCTATTTCGGCTTCACCAAGATCCTGTGGATCAAGAACCACGAGCCGGACGTCTGGTCGCGCATCAACTACTTCCTGCCACCCAACACCGACATCATTTACCGCCTGACCGGCGAGCTCGCCGTCGATCATTCGCAAGCCTGCAACATCGGCGGCGTCTATGACCTCGGCAAACGCGGTTGGTCGGAGGAGATGGCAGACATTCTGGACATTCCTCCCTATTTCTTCCCCGAGCGACTGGTGGGGTCGCAGGAGGTGGTCGGGCGGCTGCACAAAGCCGGCGCCCGGATGCTCGGCCTCACTGAGGGGCTACCCGTCTGCGCCGGTGGTGTCGACGCTGCCGTCGCCACGCTGCGGGCCGGAGTCGTGCGCGAGGGGCAGCACGCCGCCATGCTGAGTTCGTCGACCTGCTGGGGCTTCATCCATTCGAGCGCCGACCGCTTTCCTGGCCTCGTCTCGATGCCTTACGTGATCGACAGCGAAACGCTCACCTATTCCTACGGCGGCTCGGCGACGTCAGGTTCGGTGGTCCAGTGGTTTCGCGACAATTTTGCTGACAACGAGCGGTTGGTCGAATCGCTGACCAGCGGCGGCAAGCGGCGCATTTCGGCCTTTGACCTCCTGGACGAGCACGCTTCGACCATCCAGCCGGGCTCCAATGGCCTGATGGTGCTTCCCTATTTCATGGGCGAGCGCAGCCCGATCTGGGATGTCGACGCCCGCGGCACCATCACTGGACTGACCCTCAACCACACCAAGTCCCACCTCTATCGGGCCATCCTGGAAAGCGTCGCCTACGCGCTGAAGAACAACATCGAATACGGCAGCGCCGCCTTCCAGGGGCTGGAAGAGCAACTGACCGTCGTTGGCGACGTGTCTAAATCCGATCTCTGGATAGAGATCATCACCAACGTCACCGGTCGACCGGTGCGGGTGCTGCCCAACAGCGGCAAGGCGGCCTACGGCGCCGCGGTGATCGCCGCCTATGGCGTCGGAATGATCGACCGCCAGCAGATGGGCGACTGGCTGAGCGTCCGCCAGCAGGCCAGGGTATTGACCCCGGACGCCGCCGCCCACGCCGTCTATGAGCGCAGCTTCGAACATTTCAAGCGGCTCTACGAGCATATGAAGTCCTATTTCCCGACCGCCACCGAGACCTGACACCCGCGTCAGGCGGCGGCAAATCCCTCCAGCGGGAAATCATATTCCTGAGCTTCCTGCGACTTGCGACGGAATTCGCTGGGCGTGACGCCGATCACTTGACGGAATAGCCGGTTGTAATTGGACACATTGTTGAAACCCACCAGGTAACAGATCTCCTGGATGGAGCCCGATGTGGAAAACAGATACTCGCAGGACTTGTTGATGCGCGTCTTGATGACATAGCGGCGAAAGCCGATGCCAGTGCATTCGATGAACCAGCGCGAGAACATCTTGTAGCTCATGCCGACGAGGTCGGCCGCCGTCTCCATCGAGACGTCTTCTTCAATATGCTCGCGGATGTAGTCGACAACCTTGTTGAAGCGCCGGAGCGAGGCGGTCCGCATGTCGATGAAATAGCGCGACGTTCCGAGCACCGTCTTGCGGCGGCATTGCTTGAGGTGATCGATGATCCGCAGGAACGAGATCAGCCGTTCCAGCGAGTCCTGGGTGTCGATGCAGTTCATCAGGCCGTAGACCGCCTGCTGGGTCTCGCCGCCGTATTCAACGCCGAACACCGCCTCGTCGAAGGCCGGACGAAGGTGGCGCAGCTCGGTCAGCACATTGGCGCTGGCCTCGATCCACTCCTTGCGGAATTGCAGGATGAGATCGCGCTCGGGTATGACCGCCCCACTGCGCACATCGCTGACGAAGTTGTGCGGAGTGTAAGGACCGATCAGGAACAGACTGCCGGGCCGAAAGTTCAGCACGTTGTCGCCGATGAATAGCTTGCCGCTGGTCCTGACGATCTGGTGCAACTCATATTCGGGATGAAAGTGCCACTTGCCGCTGTCGTTCGGCCAGCCGCAGCGCTGGAAGCGAAACGAATTTCCGAGGCTGTTGTCATTCACCTCGAGTGACGGCTTCATCTCCGGCATCGCCCAAACCTTCCTCCGCCGGCCTGTCGCGGCGAGCTTGTCGGCAATGATCGGAATCTGGCGCCGCCCCTGTCAAGACTGCTGTCCCTTACCCGGAGAGCACTCAGACCAAAGGCTAACCGGCATGGCAAATTACGCAATCAACTCAAGGGGTGGTGGAAAAAGTACCGGACAATTCAGGAAAACCGTCTAGGGGTAAACCAAGAGGCTCGGCTAGAACGACTCCGCCGAAAGGCAATAAATACGGAGGAGACGTTATGAATAACCATGCAAAAGCGGCGCTGCTTGCCGCCACGGCGACGCTTGTTCTGTCGGCCGGCGCAGCTCTCGCCAAGGATGCCCCCAAGATTGGTGTTTCCTTTCAGGAAATGAACAATCCATACTTCATCGTCATGAACGAGGAAGTCACGGCTTTCGCCAAGCTTCTCGGTGGAAATACTGAAGTTTACGTTGCTGACGCCCGTCACGACGTTTCCAAGCAGCTCAGCGACATCGAGGACATGGTCTCCAAGGGTGTCAACATCCTCGTGGTGAACCCGACTGACTCCGAGGGCGTTCGTGGCGCCGTCGAAGCCGCCAAGGCCAAGGGCGTGACGGTGGTTTCCGTGGACGCGCAGGCTGCTGGCGTCGACGCCTTCGTCGGTTCCAAGAACTACGACGCCGGCGTTCTGGCCTGCGACGCGCTGGTCAAGGAGATCGGCGGCAAGGGTGAAGTCGCCATTCTCGACGGCATCGCCGTGGTTCCGATCCTTGAGCGCGTGCGCGGCTGCAAGGACGCTCTCGCCAAGGCGCCGGACGTCAAGCTGGTCGACATCCAGAACGGCCGCCAGGAGCGCGACATCTCTGTCGGCGTTGCTGAGAACATGATGCAGTCCCATCCCGACCTGAAGGGTATCTTCTCGGTCAACGACGGCGGCTCCATGGGCGTTCTCGCGGCCATCGAAGGTTCGGGCAAGGACGTCGTGCTGACCTCGGTCGACGGCGCTCCGGAAGCCGTCAAGGCGATCGCTGCTGGCACCGCCTTCAAGGCGACCGCCGCCCAGTTCCCGCGCGACCAGATGCGTATCGGCTTGGCGATTGCGCTCGCCAAGTACATGGGCGCCCACGTTCCCGCCGTGATCCCGATCGACGTCGAGCTCGTCGACAAAACCAACGCGGATACCTTCGCCTGGTAATCGATCTGCCGCGGGGGGAAGCCGAACGGCCCCTCCCCGCGGCGAACCCGTTTTCCGGACAGTCATCAGCACCGCCGTCTGGAACGGCGCGCTCCGAGGGTTCCGCCATGCTCGAAATGAAACACATCACCAAGAGGTTCCCCGGCATCGTCGCCCTCAACGATGTTTCCCTCTCGTTGAAACGCGGTGAAGTTCACGCGTTGGTCGGCGAAAATGGCGCCGGCAAATCGACGCTGATGAAGGTCCTGTCCGGCGTCTACCAAGCCGACGAGGGCGAACTGCTGATCGACGGGGCGGCGGTTCATCCGACGCGAACGCGCGAGTCTGAAAAGCTCGGCATTAACATCATTTTCCAGGAATTCAGCCTGGTCCCCGATCTCAACGCCTACGAGAACATTTTTCTCGGCCGGGAGATCCGTACCAAGCTCGGCACACTCGATAGCCGCTCCATGCGTCGTATGGCCCGCGAGGCCCTCGATCGTCTCGCCATGTATTTCCCGCTCGACTGTCCCGTCGCCGATCTGACGGTGGCTGAGCAGCAATCGGTCGAAATCGTCAAGGCAACCATCTTCAAGTGCAACTTCCTGGTGCTCGACGAGCCGACGGCAACGCTGACCCCACGGGAGGTCAAGAAGCTGTTCGAAGTGATCGAACGCCTCAAGGCGCTGGGGGTCGGATGCTTCTTCATCTCCCACCATCTTGAGGAAATCTTCGAGATTGCCGACACCGTGTCGGTGCTGCGTGACGGCTGCCACGTCTTCACAGGCCCGGTCAGCAGTTGCACCCAGGACGAGCTGATCTCCAAGATGGTCGGCCGTGAGGTGACGCAGGCCTTTCCGCCGAAGCGCGGCGTTGCCGACGCGGCCGAGCCACCGATCATGGAAGTGCGCAAGCTGCGCTTCCCCGGCTCGCAGGACATCTCCTTCGACGTGCGCCGCGGCGAGATCCTCGGCATCGCCGGACTGGTCGGCGCCAAGCGCACCGAGAGCTTCCTGGCGCTGATCGGCCGCGATCCTTCCATCGAAAAGGACGTGCTGTTCCAGGGCAAGCCGATCGATCTCCGCTCGCCGCACGAGGCGTTGAGCCACGGCATCGGCTACCTGCCCGAAGACCGCAAGCGGACTGGCCTGTTCCTGCCCTTCTCCATCCGCTCCAACATTGTGATCAGCACGCTCAACCGGTTGACCAACAAGCTCGGCATGGTGTTGCCGCGCGAAGAGAAAGCGCTCAGCGATCGCTTTATCCAGCGCATGCGCATTCGCACCACATCCGACCTTAAGACGGTGTCGGAGCTGTCCGGCGGCAACCAGCAGAAGGTGATCATCGCCCGCTGGCTGGCCAGCAACTGCAAGCTGCTGATCTTCGATGAACCAACCCGTGGCATCGACGTGGGCGCCAAGGCGGAAATCTACGTCATGCTCCAGGAGCTGGCGGCACAAGGCCTTGGCGTGGTGGTGATTTCGTCCGACCTGCCGGAAGTGATCGGCCTCTGCGACCGCGTGCTGGTCATGCGCTACGGCTCAATCCGCGCCACGCTGACGGGCGCCGACATTAACTCTGAAAAGATCATGATTTACGCCTCGGGAGGTGAAAATGGGTGAAGCTGCTGGCACCGGCGCAACGTCGCGCGAGCAACCCGCTGGACTGGCCGGCCTTGTCAGGACCGTCGTGGCCCGGCCGGAGTTCGTCTCCTTCGTGGCGCTGATCGTCCTGATGGTCCTGACAGCGTCGATGAACGAGAACTTCTTCACGGTCGACAACCTGCTCAACATCACCCGCCAGGTATCCATCACCGGCATCGTCGCCGTCGGCATGACGTTCGTCATCCTGACGGGCGGCATCGACCTGTCCGTCGGCGCCATCGTAGCGCTCGCCTCGACGCTGATGGCCGGCATGATCGCCGATTTTGGTCTCCCCTTCTGGCTGGCCGCGCTGGTGGCCGTCGTCGGCGGCGCGTTGACCGGCGCGGTGTCGGGCTTCTTCATCGCCCGCTTCGCCCTGCCCCCGATCATTGTCACGCTGGCGATGATGGAAATCCCGCGCGGCCTCGGCCTCATCTATACCAACGGCTATCCGTTGCCGATCGACCGTGAGTATGGCTTCCTTGGCCGTGAATACATTCTCGGCCTGCCGATCCCGACGCTGATCATGCTGATCGTCTTCGTGGTCGCCTACTTCGTGCTGAACCGCCTGCCGATTGGCCGCTACGTCTACGCCGTCGGCGGCAATGAGGACGCCGCTATCCTGTCGGGCATCCGCACCGCCCGCATCAAGCTGATGGTCTATGCCGTCTCCGGCTTCACCGCCGCCATCGCCGGCCTGATCCAGACCTCGCGTCTGCTGTCCGGCCAGCCCAACTCGGCCATCGGCATGGAGCTCGACGCCATCGCCGCGGTGGTGCTCGGCGGCACGGCGATCACCGGCGGCCGGGGCCATATCGTCGGTACGCTGATCGGCGCCCTGCTGCTCGGCGTGCTCAACAACAGCCTCAACATGATTGGCCTGTCTCCCTACAGCCAGCGCGTCGTCAAGGGCGTCATCCTGCTGATCGCCGTGCTCATCGGCTACCTCCGCAAGCAGAATTCGCGCTGAGGCGGCCAGGCACGGGAAATATCGCGTCTTCCATGACATGGCCGACGATCAGTTGAAAGACCGCGACCTTCACGGCTCCGACTGACCGTCCTGAACCCAACAAGTCCCGATCGCCGGACCACCCGTCCGGCGGGCGGGAGCCTCCTACCCGGCGCCCAGCCGACATCGTTTCGCGCGTTTGTTCAAAGGACCTGAGCCGTGACCTACTTTCTCGGAATAGACATCGGCGGAACCGTCATCAAGAGCGGCCTTTACGACGCCGAGGGCCATGAAAAGGCGGTGGCCTCCGAGGTCGACAACGGCGTTGCCGCCCATGTCGGCTGGTCCGAGCGCGACATGAATGCCATGTGGCGGATCGTCGTCGGCACCATCCGCCGGGTCATCGCCGAGAGCGGCGTTTCGGCCGACGAGATCGCCGGCATCAGCTTCTCCGCCCACGGCAAGGGTCTTTACGCCCTCGACGCCAATGGCGAGCCGGTGCGCAACGGCATCATCTCCTCGGACAATCGCTCGCTATCCATCGTCAAGGACTGGAAGGCGAAAGGGCTCGACGCTGCGGGCTACCCCTTCGGCTACCAGCAGCTGTGGACCGGCCATCCGGTGTCACTGCTTGCCTGGATGAAGGCCAATGAGCCGGAGAACTATGGCCGGACGCGCCACGTACTGATGGCGCACGACTTCATCCGCTACAAACTGACCGGCGTCTTCGCCGCCGAGGTCACCAACATCTCCGGCAGCAACCTCTACAATGTCGAGAAGGGCGCCTACGACCCGGCCCTGTTCAAGATGTTCGGAATCGATGAGATGGAGGGTTGCCTGCCGCCTGTCGTCGGCTCGGAGGAATGTGTCGCCGGCCTGAGCGTCAAGGCGGCCGGGGAAACCGGCCTCAAGGTCGGCACGCCAGTGTTCGGCGGCTTCTTCGACGTGGTCTCGGCGGCGGTCTGCGCCGGCCTGGCCGATCCGAGCTTCGTCAACGTGGTGATGGGGACCTGGACCATTGTTACCTGGACCACTGACCAGATTCTGAAGCCGGAAGGTGACACCTGGCCCTATATCTGGGGTCGCTACTGCATGCCGGACCGCTACTTCGTCCACGAAGGCAGCCCGACATCGGCCGGCAACCTCGAATGGTTCGTTCGCACGTTCCTCGGCGGCATGCCCGACTGCTATCGGCAGGCCGACCTGATGATCTCGGCCTTGCCGAAGGCGGCGACCGACATTCAGTTCCTGCCCTATCTCTTCGCCTCCAATCTTGGCGACGACCTCTCGGGTGGTCTGCATGGACTCGCCAACGCCCATGGCCTCGGCCAGGTGCTGCAGGCGGTCTACGAGGGCATCTGCTTCTCGCAGCATGTCCATCTCGAGCGGATCGTCAAACTGTCCGGCCGCGACAAGACGCTGCGCCTGACCGGTGGCCCGACCCATTCCAAGCCGTGGATGCAGATGGTCGCCGATATCTCGGAAATGCCGGTTGAGGTGATGCATGTCGAGCAGTCCGGCTGCCTCGGCGCGGCCATCGCCGCTGCCGTCGGCTCCGGCGTCCACAAGGGATTCAAGGAGGCCATGGCGGCGATGTGCCCATCCGGCGCGCTGATCGAGCCGGATACCAAGAGCTTCCCCGCCTATCGCGAAAAATACGCGGCCTTCCGCCGCCTGGCCGAGACGCTGTCCGCCCTGCCGGCCGGACGCTGACCGAGCCAATCAAAATCTGGAGGACGACGTGACCCGAGAGGCACTGCCCAATCCGCTAGGCATCTACGAAAAGGCGCTGCCGAAAGACCTCGACTGGCCGGCGCGGCTGGCGCTGGCCAAAGCGCTGGACTTCGACTTCGTCGAGATGTCGATCGACGAGACCGACGAGCGCATGACCCGCCTCAGCTGGTCGAAGGCCGAGCGGGCGGCCTTCTGCGCCGCCGTGCGCGACTTCGGCGTCTCGGTGCCGAGCGTCTGCCTGTCAGCGCATCGTCGTTTTCCGTTCGGCAGTCGCGATGCAGCGACCCGCGTCAAGGCGCGCGATATCATGCGCCGGGCGATCGATCTCTGCGCCGACCTCGGCATCCGTACCATTCAGGTGGCCGGCTATGACGTCTATTATGAAGACGCCGACGTCGGCACCAAGGAGCGGTTCACTGAGGGACTGCAGTGGTCGGTGCGCGAAGCGTCCAAGGCGCAGGTGATGCTGGCGGTTGAGATCATGGACACCGCCTTCATCAACTCGATCACCCGCTGGCGCGAATACGACCAGATCATCCAGTCGCCCTACTTCTGCGTCTATCCCGACCTCGGCAACCTCACAGCCTGGGGCAACGACGTTGACGCGGAACTCAGGGCCGGCATCGACCGCATCGTCGCCATCCACCTCAAGGACACGCGCAAGGTGTCGGGCGACTTCCCCGGCCAATTCCGCGATGTGCCTTTCGGCGATGGCTGCGTCGACTTCAAGGCCTGCTTCGCCACGCTCGCCGACCTCGGCTATCGCGGCCCGTTCCTGATGGAGATGTGGACCGAGAAATCGGACGAGCCGGTGGTTGAGATCGCCACGGCCCGGCGCTGGATGATCGAGCAGATGCGTCTCGGCGGCCTGCTGCAGGTGGCATGACGAACACTCATCCAATCAAAAAGGCAAATGTCCGTCGAATACGGACGAAAGGAGACTGAAATGGCTGTGAGTATCGAAGGTCAGGTTGCCGCCATCACCGGTGGCGCGTCGGGTATCGGTTTGGCCTGTGCCAAGGCCATGGCGGAGGCTGGCGCCCGTGTCGCCATCGTCGACCGCGACGAGGAAGGTCTCGCCAAGGCCTGTGCCGAGATCGGCGCCAAGGCCTTCCCGGTTCGCATCGACCTCCTGGATCCCAAGAGCGTCGCCACCATGCTGCCGAAGATCCTCGACAAGGCCGGCAAGCTCGACATCCTGCATGCCAACGCCGGCTCCTACATCGGCGGCGACGCCGCCACGGGCGATCCCGATGCCTGGGACCGCATGTTGAACCTCAACATCAACGCGGCTTTCCGCACCGTGCATGCCGTTCTGCCCTACATGATCGAGCGCAAGCACGGCGACATCCTGATGACCAGCTCGGTGGCCGGCGTGGTGCCGGTGATGGTC
>JAGSYU010000022.1 GCA_018262575.1 Pseudomonadota bacterium
ACGCTTGGCCTCGCTGATCTTCTCCAGCATCTCCTCGATGAACGGCTGGCCGGCATAGCCGGGATCGACCGTCATGATGGTGATCTTGTCGACGAGGTGAATGTAGTGGCGCAGCGTGTCGAGTGGCGTCGACGGATTGAGGACAACACCGGGCCTGCAGCCGAGTTCGCGGATCTTGGCGATGATGCGGAAGGCGATCGCGTTGATGGTTTCGGCCTGCGGCGAGATGAAACCTGCGCCCGCCTTGGCCATGATCGGCACCCACATCCACGGGTCCGTGGTCATCAGGTGGCAATCCATCGGCAGCTTCGAGACCTTGGCGACATTCTCCATGAAGAAGGGCGACAGCGTCAGGTTCGGCACGTAATGGCCGTCCATGATGTCGATGTGCAGAAAGTCGGCATGGCTGTCGAGGAAGGTAAGCTGCTCCTTGAAGCGCAGGAGGTCCATGCACATCAGGGAGGGGGAGATCTTGATCTTCATCGGGTCGTCCTGGTCTGGGCCGGTACTGTCCGGCAAGCCCCCCGCCGTGGGAGGAGTGGCGGGAGCGGGCCGCCCCGCCGGGGAGGGCGGCGGGACGGGGGTCTTCATACGCTATCCGTCAAACCTGCATCAGCGCATGCGGCCGATCAGGCGGTCGAGCGCCACGGCCGAGATGATCAGGCCCCCCATTACCACGAGCTGGTAGAAGGTGGGAACGCGCAGGATGTTGAGGCCGTTGTTGATGGTGCCGATGATTAGGCCGCCGATCACCACCGAGGGGATGCGGCCCTTGCCGCCGAAGAAGCTCGTCCCGCCGATGATCACCGCCGCGATGGCGTAAGTCTCGAAGCCGGTGCCGGCCGCCGGTTCGGCAGCGCCGAGACGGGCGATGGACAGCACGCCGGCAAGGCCGGCGCAGAGGCCGGAGATCATGAAGACGATCAGCGTGTGCAGCTTGACGTCGATGCCCGAGTAGAAGGCCGACTCCTTGTTGCCACCGACCGCATAGATATTGCGACCAAGGCGCGTCTTGGCGGTGAAGAACCACAGCACCACGGCGAACGACAGCGCGAAGATCACCGGCACCGGCACGAAGCCGACAAAGCCGGTCACCGTGTTGACGAAGTCATAGGAGAAGCCGAACACCGGGCTTGCCCCGGAGATGATCATCGTCACGCCCCGGAAGATGGCATTGGTGCCGAGCGTGATGATGAACGGATGCAGGCCGGTGAAGTTGACCAGCAGGCCGTTGATCGCACCGAGCACCAGGCCGCCGCCGACGCCGCCGAGCAGCACGGCCAGCGTCGGATCGAAGCCAGCCACCATCAACTGGGCGGTGATCATGCCGGTGAGCGCCAGCACGGCGCCGACCGACAGGTCGATACCGGCGATCAGGATCGGGAAGAACTCGCCGAGTGCGATCAGGATGGTGATCGAACTCTGCAGGAAGATCTGCACGATGTTCTCGGGACGGGTGAAATAGGTGGGGGACAGGGCGCTGAACAGCACCACGATCACCAGGAGGATGCAGAGCGTCCCGTAGATGTCCCAGAGTTTGCCAAGTTTCACGCGCTGGCTCATTTGCCGTCCCTCATTGCGACGCTCAGAATGGACTCCTCGGCGAGGGTATCCATGATGCGGCCGTTGCGGAATACCGCGACGCGGTCGCAGACAGCCAGGATTTCGGGGAGTTCGGACGACACCATGATCACCGCCTTGCCGGCGTTGGCGAGCGCCCGAATGATTTCGTGGATCTGCGATTTGGCGCCGACGTCGATGCCGCGCGTCGGCTCATCGAAGATGATGACCGACGGCGCAATCGACATCCACTTGGCGACCAGCACCTTCTGTTGGTTGCCGCCCGACAGCTCCAGGATGCTCTGGTCGATGCCGGCGCACCGAATGGAGAGTTGCCGGCGTTGCTCCTCGGCGACGACGCGCTCGGCCTTGTGGTCGACGAGGCCCCAGGTGCCGCGGAACGGGGCATCTTTCACCGACTTGGTGACGGCGATATTGCCCTCGATCGTGAAATTGGGCGTGAAGCCGGTCTGGCGGCGATTTTCGGTGAGATAGGCCATGCCCGATTTCACCGCCTCGATCGGGCTCTTCGGCGTGATGTCGGCGCCATTGAGAATGATCTTGCCGTCGGCGCGCGGCTCGGCGCCGAACAGGCAATTCATCAGGTCGGTGCGACCGGAACCGACGAGGCCGGCGAATCCCAGCACCTCGCCATGGTAGACCTCGAAGCTGACGTCGCGGACGCGCTTGCGGTCGGCGCTTGTGACATTCTCGACCTTCAGCACGGGCTGCGACGTGCGGTCGATCGGCTCTTCGGCGAGGAAGCGTTGCTTGACGACGCGGCCGACCATCAACCGGACGAGGTCATCGTTGGTGGTGTCGGCGATGCGGCCGTGGCCGGTGGAGACGCCGTCCTTCAGCACAGAGAAACTGTCGCCGATCTCGCGCACCTCATCGAGTTTGTGCGAGATGAACAGGACAGCCGTACCCTCGGCCTTGAGTTGGCGAACCAGGGTGAACAGCCGCTCGGTCTCCACCGAAGTCAGCGAAGACGTCGGCTCGTCCATGACGAGGAGGCGGACGTTCTTCATCAGCGACTTGGCGATTTCGATGATCTGGCGATGGGCGATCGGCATCTCACCGACCGGCTTGTTGAGGTCGAGATCGGCGAGGCCAAGGCGACCGATGATCGCTCGCGCTTCCCCCTCCATCACTTTCCAGTCGACCATGGGTATGCCGAGGCGGCGTTTCACCGGCAGCCGGCCGACGAACAGGTTCTCGAGCGCCGACAGCTCGTTGATGACCGAGAGTTCCTGATAGATGATCGAGATGCCGGCTTCGCTGGCCTCGCGCGGCGTCACCAGCGGACGTGACACGCCGTCAATGACGATCTCGCCACCGGTCGGCTCGTGAATGCCGGTCAGGATCTTCATCAGCGTCGACTTGCCGGCGCCGTTCTCGCCAAGGAGAACGTGGACCTCGCCGGGGCGGATATCGAGGTTGACGCCCTTCAGCACCGCGACGTTGTTGAAATGCTTCTCGATGCCGACCATGCGGACGATCGGGGCGGCCGCTTCGGTGCTGGCCGGGCCGGCGGTGTTCGGAGCCAGGTTTGACATGTCGATCTCGCTAGGGCATCGACCGAAAAGTTTTTGCACTTTCGGAAAAATCTGATGCGTGACAAAGGCATAGAGCAATACAAAGCATCCCTCAGGATGCACGTTGCTCTAGATCGCCCGATCGGTTGCACTTCAGAAATTGTCCGGCGCACCGGGGGAGTGACGCGCCGGACGGAGTGGGGAGGAAGGCGGCCGTATGCGCGACGGCCGCCTTATCCCGGAGGCGTCGGTTACTTGGTGATGAGAACCGAATCCACCGCCACCTGCCTGGGCTCGGTGCCAACCGGGGTCAGCTTGCCGGCCTTGACGGCCTCGACCAGCAGCTCGAGGCTGGTGGCGCCAACCTTGGCCGGGTCCTGGGCCACGGTGGCGGTCAGGCGACCGGCGGCCACCATCTCGCGGGCTTCCGGCGCGCCATCTGTGCCGACCACCAGCACCTTGCCGGCCTTGCCGGCGTTCTGTACGGCCTGCATGACGCCGAGCGCCATGGTGTCGTTGGCGCAGTAGAAGGCCTTGAGGTCGGGTGACGACTGCAGGATGTTGGTGGCGACGTCGAGTGCCTTCAGGCGATCCCAGTCGGCCGGCTGGCTGGCCACCAGCTTGACGTTCGAGGTCGCCTCGAAGGCGGCCTTGGCGCCATCATGACGGGCCTGGCCCGACGCATTGCCGGCTTTGCCCTCGACGATGGCGACTTCGCCGCCGTCGGCGCCGAGCTGCTCGATGATGAACTTGGCACCCTTTTCGCCGACCTTGACGTTGTCGGTGGTGACGAAGCCCTCAACGTTGGCGCCGGCGGCTTCGAGGGCCTTCATGTCGACCTTCTCGTCGATGTTGACGATCGGCTTGCCCTTCTTGTAGGCGGCGGCGGCCGGATTGACGAGGTTGACCGGCGACAGCGGCGCGAAGCCGAAGCCCTTGTAGTCGCGGTTCAGCATGTCCTCGAACAGCTGCAGCTGGGCCTGGAAGTCCTCTTCCGACGGCGAGGCGACGATGTCGACCTCGACGCCAAGTTCCTTGGCCTTGGCCTCGATGCCGTCCTTCATCTGCACCCAGAACGGGTTGGACAGCGTCTTGAGGACGATGGCATAGTCGGCGGCCATGGCGCTGGCTGAAAAGCCCAGCAGTCCGGCGGCGGCGACAGTGGCGATGAGCAGGCCTCTGATTTTCATAACTCCACCCTTTTCCTTGCGGTTTCCTTCGCCGGCTGAACGCCGTCCGGCGAGTTTTTGTCTGCGCGGGGCGTACCGCGTCTTTCGGTCCGGCCGCGGTCGTTCGTCGAATAGACGGCGACCGAGGTCAGCACCTTGTTCAGGTTCCGCTCGGCGGTCTGGTAGTCCTCGCGCGCGAGACAGATGAACATCGTGTCGAGAATGGCGAGCTGGGCGATGCGGGCAGCGGCATTCTGCCCCATCAGCGGCGCTTCCTTGGCCGGCGCGCACAGCACGACATCCGAATTACGGGCCAGCGTCGAGGCGATCGAGTTGGTGATGGTGATGACCTTGGCACCGGCGGCGCGGGCAACTTCCGCGCCAAGGATGACATCCTTGGATTCGCCCGAGTGCGACACCACTAATGCCACGTCACCTTCTTCCAGAAGACTCGCCGACATGGCGATCAGGTGGGCGTCTGAGAAGACACTCGACCGGATGCCGATCCGCAGGAATTTGTGAGAGGCGTCGGCGCAGACGGTGGCCGAGCCGCCGACGCCGTAAAGGTCGCGGTGACGCGCCTTGATGAAGACGCGCGCGGCTTCGGCGATGGCGTCGATGTCGAGGATGCTCTCCACCTCCTCGAGTGCCGAGCGTTCGGCGGCGAATACCTTGCGGACGATCTGAGAGACCGAATCTTCCCGCGACAGCTCCTCGTCGAGCTCCACCCGAAGATGGGAATAATAGGCAAGAAGGTCGGCGCGCAGATCCTTGAAGCCACCGTATCCCAGCCGACGGGCCACCTTGACAACCATCGCCTCGGAAATGCCAAGGGCCGTAGCGACTTCACCGATCTTCGGGTTACTCGTCAAATTTCCCCGAACCAACAACCAGAGGGCAACAGCCTGCTCCCCCTGTGATAGCGCAGGTAGTAACATGCGAATATGCGCCGCGACGGCCATATGGTCGCGGTGTCCGCTGTCTTTCGGGTGACTGGCTCGCTCCCTGCTCGTCATGCTGTCGCAAATCCCGTCCGCTTGCCGTCATCGTGCGTGATGGCGAAACTTTACGAAAGTGATGTTGGGATGTAAAGTGCAAACCACCGACTCCTTTTGCCTTGGTATTTTTGCATAGGGACCGAAGGCGCATGGAAATGCCCGGCGCCGGCCGGTTTCCGGCCGCATCCGCGGAAGGTCGGTTCATCGATGTCACGGCAGTGGAACGCTGGCCCGGATGATCCCCGGGAAACCGCCTTCCGTCCTGGTCGCCGGTGTTTCGGTCGACCTTGATGGCGACTCGCGGCGGCCCCGGGCAGACGTCCGGGGCCGTCTGTCTGCCATCAACGAAGGTCGAAGCGATCGGCGTTCATGACCTTGGTCCAGGCCTTGGCAAAATCGCGCGCGAACGCCTCGCCAGCGTCGTCCTGGGCATAGACCTCGGCGAGCGCCCGGAGCTGGGAATCGGCCCCGAATACCAGGTCGATGCGGGTGGCGGTCCATTTCACCACGCCGGTTGCCCGGTCGCGACCCTCGAACAGCGATTCCTCTCCTTCGGAAACCGGCTGCCATTCGGTGCCCATGTCGACGAGGTTGACGAAGAAATCGTTGCTGAGCACGCCCGGTCGGTCGGTGAACACTCCATGCAGCGTTCCGCCCCAGTTGGCGCCAAGCACGCGCAGACCACCGATGAGGACGGCCATCTCCGGTGCGGTCAAGGTCAGCAGCTGTGCCCGGTCGACCATCAGCTCCTCCGTCGCCACCGGACGACCGGCCTTGGCATAGTTGCGAAAGGCGTCGGCATAGGGCTCCATCACGGAGAAGGACGGCGCGTCGGTCTGTTCCTGGCTCGCGTCGGTACGTCCCGGTGAGAAGGGCACGTCGACCGCGTATCCCGCCTTCTTCGCCGCTTCCTCGACAGCCGCCGAACCGGCGAGGACGATCAGGTCGGCCAGCGATATTGGCCGGGAGGCGGCGGCGTTGAACGCTAGCCGGACACCCTCCAGTATCGACAACGCGCGAGCGAGCCGTGCCGGCTCGTTCACGTCCCAATCCTTCTGGGGCGCAAGGCGGACACGGGCGCCGTTGGCACCGCCACGCTTGTCGGAACCGCGGAACGTCGACGCTGACGCCCAGGCAGTCGCAATCAGCTCGGAGACGGTGAGGCCGGAGGCGAGCACCCTCGCCTTGAGAGCGGCGACATCGCCAGCGTCGACCAGTTCGTGATCGACGGGCGGCACCAGGTCCTGCCAGATCAGGCCCTCGGCCGGCACTTCCGGCCCGAGATACCGCACCTTCGGCCCCATGTCGCGATGGGTCAGCTTGAACCAGGCGCGGGCAAAGGCGTCGGCGAAGGCGGCCGGATCGTCGCGGAACCGTCGGGCGATCGGTCCGTAGATCGGGTCGAAGCGCAGCGACAGATCGGCCGTGGTCATCATCGGACGGTGCTTGCGCGCGGGGTCGTGGGCGTCGGGGATCAGGTCTTCCTCGGCGACATCCTTGGCCAGCCACTGATGGGCGCCGGCCGGGCTTTTCAGGAGTTCCCACTCGTAGCCGAACAGGGTGTTGAGATAGCCCATGTCCCACGTGGTCGGGTTCTTCTTCCAGGCGCCCTCGATGCCGCTGCCGGTGGTGTGGACGCCCTTGCCGGAACCGAAGGCGTTCTTCCAGCCGAGCCCCATCGCTTCGATCGGCGCCGCCTCCGGTTCGGGGCCGACCAGCGTCGGATCGCCGGCGCCGTGGCATTTGCCGAAGGTATGACCGCCGGCGACGAGCGCCACTGTCTCCTCGTCGTTCATCGCCATGCGGGCGAAGGTCTCGCGCACGTCACGGCCCGAGGCAACCGGATCGGGGTTGCCGTTCGGTCCCTCGGGATTGACGTAGATGAGGCCCATCTGCACGGCTGCCAGCGGGTTCTCGAGGTCGCGCTCGCCGCTGTAGCGCTTGTCTCCCAGCCACTCGGTCTCGGCACCCCAGTAGATGTCCTCCTCCGGCTCCCAGATATCGGCGCGGCCGCCGCCAAAGCCGAAGGTTTTGAAGCCCATCGACTCGAGGGCGCAGTTGCCGGCCAGAATGATCAAGTCGGCCCAGGATAGGCTGTTGCCGTATTTGCGTTTGATCGGCCAGAGCAGCCGGCGCGCCTTGTCGAGATTGACGTTATCAGGCCAGCTGTTGAGCGGAGCGAAACGCTGGTTGCCGGAGCCGCCGCCACCGCGGCCGTCCATCAGGCGGTAGGTGCCGGCGCTGTGCCAGGCCATGCGGATGAACAGCGGGCCGTAGTGGCCCCAGTCGGCCGGCCACCAATCCTGGCTGTCGGTCATCAGTGCGTAGAGGTCGGCCTTTACGGCCTTGAGGTCCAGCTTGCTGAATGCTTTGGCGTAATCGAAGTCCGGCCCCATCGGGTCCGACAGGGTCGAATGCTGATGGAGGATGCGGAGATTCAGTTGGTTCGGCCACCAGTCCCGGTTGGACCGGCCGGCGGAAATCGCGTTGGGACTGACCCCGTGCATGACCGGGCACTTGCCGGCACCGTGTTGATCAACCTTGTCCATGTCGCCCTCCCGTCTCTCGCTTGCCGCGCCGACGCCATCGCAGGCCCCTCGCCCGGTTTCGCAACTCCCCCGATCATAGGCGGTCGGCCGACTTTCACCAATTCGCATTCGGGAGGGGAGGGTGGCGGATTTCCGCGCTCGGCGTCCTGATCCGGAGGTTGCAGCGGTGGCGGCCGGACACTGGATAAGCGGCGCCGTTTCCGTCATAGAAGAGGAGTTGGGCCGGCATCTCGCCGGTTGCGGATCGGCGGAGTTGCGTCGTTGGCCTGGACCGAGCATCTGGCGCTCATCTATCTCCTCATCGAGTGGTCGATCCGCCTTGTCATGCTTGTGATCGTGCCGCTGCGTCGTCCGCCAGAGGCGGCTCGAAGCTGGCTGCTCCTTGTATTCTTCCTGCCGGTGCCCGCCCTGGTGCTTTACCGATTGATCGGCCGGCCGCGCTTTCCCGCCTGGCGCCAGCAGCGCTTTGCGGACGCCGCAACCTATCGGCAGGGTGTGGCAGCATCGTTGCCGGCGCCCGGACAACCGGTGCCAGGCACCGCCGAACTCGCAGAACTCGCCGAGCGACTCGGCGAGTTCCCGGTAACCGGCGCGTCCGGTCTCGTTCTGATGGTCGATTACGATCTGTCGATCGAACGCCTCACGGCCGACATCGACGCGGCCGAGGCAAGCGTGCACCTCTTGACCTACATTTTCGCCGACGACGCCACCGGGCGAAAAGTCGCGGCGGCGCTCGGCCGGGCCGCCCGTCGCGGCATCGACGTCCGGGTGCTGATCGACGCCATCGGCTCGCGCCCGTGGGCGCCGCGGACCCTCGCCCTTCTCGCAGCCGAAGGCGTGCCGTGCCGGCTGGTGCTGCCGGTACACTGGTGGACGACGGTGCGGCGGGCGCGGGCCGACCTGCGCAATCACCGCAAGATCGCGGTCATAGATGGCCGTCTCGCCCACATTGGTTCGCAGAATATCGTCGATCGGAATTTCCGCCGCGGCGTTGTCAACGATGAACTGGTCGCTCGGGTCGAGGGGCCGGCGGCGGCGGCCGTGGCCGCCGTCTTTGCCAGTGACTGGTACCTGGAGACTCGCGAGGCACTGACGCCGCCGCCGATGCCGGCTGCCGCCGCCGCACCGGTGCAGGTGATGCCGAGCGGCCCGGATTATGGCGTGCCGGGCTTCGAGCGCCTGCTGGTCGCCCTCATCCATGCGGCCGAAACGTCGGTGACGCTGGTCAGCCCCTATCTCATTCCCGATGAGGCGCTGCTCGCCGCCCTGCAGACGGCGGCCTATCGCGGCGTCACCATCGATCTCGTCGTCTCCAAGGTGGTCGACCAGAGGCTGGTCCGCCTCGCGCAGCGCTCCTTCTACGACGAACTGATGTCGATGGGCGTTCGCATCCACCGTTATCGCGACCATCTCCTGCACGCCAAGCATGTCTCGGTCGACGGCCGGGTCGGCGTTATCGGTTCCGGTAACGCCGACCTCAGATCCTTCATGCTCAATGCCGAGATCAGCATGCTGCTCTACGATCCGGCGCAGGTGGCCGAACTGGCCGCCCATCAGGCCGACTGCATGGCGCGGAGCGACCATCTGGACTTTCTTGAATGGCGCCGCCGGCCGATAGCGCTGCGCCTGGCCGAAAATCTGGCGCGACTGGTCGGTCCGCTTCTCTAGCCATATCGGCCGCCGGCTTGCTCGCCGGCCTTACAGCACCTCATTGAGGAAGCGCCGAAGGCGCGGACTGTTTGGCCGTTCGAAGATGTCGTCGGGGGTGCCGGTCTCGACGATGCGCCCCTCGTCCATGAAGACGACTTGGTTGGCCACCTTGCGAGCAAAGCCCATCTCGTGGGTGACCACCACCATGGTCATGCCGCGGCGGCCAAGGTCGGACATCAGGTTGAGGACGCCTTTGACCAGCTCCGGATCGAGGGCGCTCGTCACCTCGTCGAACAGGATCACCTCCGGTGCCATGGCCAGCGCCCTGGCGATGGCGACGCGCTGCTGCTGGCCGCCGGAAAGGCTGCTCGGCCGGTGGTCCATGCGGCTGGCCAGTCCAACGTCTGAAAGTCGCGCCTCGGCGATGCGCTTGGCTTCGGCCGGCGCCAATTTTTTTACTTTGGTGAGCGCCAGCATGACGTTTTCGAGGGCGGTGTGGTCGGGGAACAAGTTGAACTGCTGGAACACCATGCCGACGCGTCGGCGCAGTGTCTCGGGTTTCATGGTGAGGATCGACGCACCGTCGATCGCCACGTCGCCGGCCTTCAGTTCCACCAGCCGGTTGAGGCAGCGCAGGAGCGTCGACTTGCCCGAACCCGAGGGACCGATGACGCAGGTGACCGTGCCGGCCATGACGTCGAGATCAACGTCTTTCAGCACATCAAGGTCGCCGTAGGCCATGCCGAGCCCCCGCACGGTGAGACTTCCTCCCCTGAAGACAGGCAGCTTTTCGGCGTCATTGGCGGCAGTCGCGGTGCTGCCCTGCAACTCGCCGACCTCTTCAAGACCTGAGACCAGCGTCGTCGGTCGCCGGCCGGTGCGGAGACGGTTGTCGACATAGTTGACGAGGTGGGTGAGCGGCACGGTGATGACGAGATAGAAGATGCCGGCGAGCAGCAGCGGCGACAGGTTGCCCGTCACCACCGCTTGGTCCTGGCCGACGCGGAAGATCTCCCGCTCGGAAGCGAGCAGGCCGAGGAAATAGACGAGGCTCGAATCCTTGACGTTGCCGATGAACTGATTGACCAGCGCCGGCAGCACGCGGCGGATGCCTTGCGGAATGACGATCAGGCGCATGCCCTGGCCGTGGCTCATGGACAGCGCCCGGCAGGCTTCCATCTGGCCGCGCTCGACGCTCTGGATGCCGGAGCGGAAGATTTCGCCGATGTAGGCACCGGCGATCAGGCTGAGCGCCATGATGCCGAGCGGGTAGGGCGAGGGACCAAAGATCTCGCGACCGATCCGCGCAAAACCCTGGCCGATGATCAGGATGGTCAGGATGGCCGGCAGGCCGCGGAAGATATCGGTGTAGAAGCGGGCTGGCAGCCGCACCCAGGCCGACCGCGATGTGCCCATGACGGCGAGGATGATGCCGATCAGCACGCCGAAAATCGTCGAGGCGAAGGCGAGGATGAGCGTATTCTTGAGGCCGATGAACAACATGTTCGGCAACACGGCCGCCATCGCATCGAAGTCCAGAAAGCTGCGACGAACGTTCTCGAACCATTCCATTGTGGAAGACTTTCCAAGTCGGCTGCTGACGAAACAAAAAGAGCCGGGCACGCGGGAGGGCGTCCCGGCTAAGGAGACCGTCCGACGGGGGAGCGTTACGGACGGCTTTCACGAGGGCCGGTCTCCGCGCCCGGATGGGTCTCCGGGCGCGGATGGTAGCCTTACTTCTTCGACGGCAGATACTGGTCGGGCATCGGCGAACCCGGGAACCACTTCTGATAGAGGTCCCGCCACGTGCCGTCTTCCATGGCGGCGTGCAGGTTCTCGTTCAACACCTTCCGGAAGGCATCATTGCCCTTGCGGACGACAAAGCCGGCCGGCGCATCGAAGGACGGAATGTTGACGGCAAGTTTCAGGGCCGGGTAGGTCTCGCCATACTGCTTGGCCGCCTCGTAGTCGAGGAAGTGAGCGTCGACGGTACCGTTGTTGAGGCCGGAGACCGCCGAGTTGTTGTCCGGGAACTTGACGATGTCCGAGCCAGTGAAGTTCTTCTCGGCGTAGATCTCTTGCAGCGTGCCCTGCACGACGCCGAGACGCTTGCCCTTGAGGCCTTCGGCGGTGGTGATCGCGGCATCCGGGGTCAACACGGTGAGATAGCCTGCGAGATAGCCATCCGAGAAGTCGACGTTCTTCTTGCGGGCGTCTGTGGTGCCGATGGCGGCGACAGCCACGTCGAAGCGACCGTTGGCCACCGACGGCATCAGGGCCGAGAAGTCCTGGCCGGTGAAGGTGACGTGATCCTTGTCGAAGCCCATGCGCGAGACGACGTTGAGGAAGAACTCGATGTCGAACCCGCTGAACTGGCCGTTGGCGTCGACGAAGGCATAGGGCTTGGCGTCGCCCATGGTGCCGACGCTGATGCTGGTGGGATCGATCAAGTCGTAGGGATTGTCTCCGGCAGCCATGGCGGCCGATGCGCCGGTGCCGGCGAGGACGGCCATAAGGCCAAATGTGCGGATATGGCGGCCAAAGCCTTTCATGACACTGCTGATCATGTGCTGTTCTCCTTGTTGTTCAGACCTCTGTTTGCCGTTTTCGCCGCATCCATCCGCGGCAACCGACAACCCTTAGTTCCGGACGGACGCCTACTGGACCCCCGATCGGATTTCTTTAATGGGCGAAGTAAAAGTAGCTAAACGTCGTCCAGACAAGATTCTACCTTGCGTGTATCCCTGAAACACGGCGATAGAACCTTAGATTGTCCAAAAGCGACCATCGACGCTGGTCGTGTCATTGCCGAGTGCCCATTTTCAACGCTCTTTCCGGTCAATATGTAGTGTGAGACCGGTCTCAATTCGGAGGTTATTGCGACATTGACGTGACGTCAATCGCTATGTAGTGCTACAGTCCATGGACAGGAAAATGTCTCCCTTTCGCCCGGTGACGGTGGCTGACGTGGCGCGGCGCGCCGAGGTATCCAAGGCCACGGCAGCCCGCGTCCTTGGCGGCTATGGCCCGGTCAGCGACGAGGTGAAGCTGCGTGTCCAGGCGGCCGCCAAGGCGCTCGACTATCGGCCCAACGAACTGGCGCGTTCGATGAGCACCGGCAAATCCGGCACCATCGGCATTGTGGTCGGCGACATTGAGAATGCCTTTTTCGGCATTGCCGTGCGCAGCATTTCCGACACCGCTCACCGGCATGGCTTCAACGTCATCCTGGCCAATTCGGGTGAGGAGGTGGAAGCGGAGAAGGCGGCGCTCAAGGTGCTGGTCGGCAAGCGGGTTGACGGATTGATCGTCACGCCGGCCGATAATCGCAACATCGCCCATCTCAGGGATATTGTCCGCTCGCGGCGGCCACTGGTGCTGTTCGATCGGCCGATCGACGGCCTCGCCGTCGACATGGTGGCCACCGACGACCGCGACGCGGCCTTCGCCGCCACGATGCGTCTGGTAGAGGCCGGTCACCGGCGCCTCGCCTATGTCACCGCGCTCAATGCCGAGCCGCCGATTTTCATCGGCCCGGAGCAACTCTACACGTCGTCGGTCAAGGCGCGCATCGACGGGTTTCTCGCTGCCTGCCACGCCACCGGCATCGAGGAGCCCGAGCGCGGCATCTGCCTTGCCGGCGGCACCGCCACCGGTCAGCAGCGGGCATCGGTCGAGCAATTGTTGTCTGCTGCCGAGCCGCCGACCGCCATCCTGGCTTCGGACAGTTTGGTTGCCTTCGAGATCTTCAAGGCAATGCAGGCGCGGGGCCTGCGGATTCCGGAAGACCTGTCGCTGGTTTCCTTCTACGACGCCGAGTGGACGTCGGTGACAACGCCGCCGATCAGCGTCATCGACCAGCCGGTCTATGACATGGGCACGCAGGCGGCCGAACTGTTGATTGCCCGTATCAACGGCGAGTCGCCCCCCGCCCGCCATTGCGTCCTTCCCACCCGCTTCATCGAGAGAGGCTCGATCGGCGCACCGCGCCGGACGATGGCGGCCAGCTGACCGCGATCGGGCCATGGCCGGAAAGGGGCGGTCCGTCATCTCGGCGGGCACGGCGGCCTCAGTCGCTGGCGGGATGGGGGTAGCCGAAGGCACCGAAATAGGTACAGGTGGCGGCGGCGCATTCGGCGGCAAAATCGAGTGCGGCCTCGATCGTGCGGCCGCTCAGTACGCCGGTGAGATAGCCGGCGAGAAACGAGTCGCCGGCCCCCAGCGTGTCCACCACCTCGACCGGCTTGATACCTTGGCGGTGGCGTTGGCCGTCGGCCAGCCAGAAGGCGCCGTCGCTGCCGCGCGTCACCCCAACCGTGGCGACCCCGAAGCCGGCGACGTAGCCGATGAGATCGTCAATGTCGCCATCGGAAAGGCCGGAGCCGGACAGGAAGGCGCCGGTGATATGCGGGGCAACCGAGGCGATGTAGGTGGGATCGCGATGGGTCGAAAAATCGAACGTCAGCGTTTGCGCATGCGCTCGGATCTTCGGCAGCTCGGGTTCGACGTAGCTGAACACCGAGGTGTGGACGTTGCCGAAGCTCTCGATGGCCTCGATATCCTCGGCGTCCATGCGCAGAGCAAGCGCCCGCTGGATGCCGCCCTTGTTGGAGCCCAGAAAGACGCGATCGCCCTTGTCGTCGAGCGATACGACGGCCTTGCCGTTCGGGCCGATCGCCTGCCGAAGGCGGCCGAGCCAGATACCCTCGCGCGTCAGGGCGTCGCGAACGTGGGCGCCTTCGGCGTCGCTGCCGATCAGGCCGATGTAGCCGGCCCGGGCGAGGCCGTCGCGCTTGGCCAAGACCGGCACGTTGACGGCGTTGCCGCCTGGATAGAACTCGCCGCGATCTCTGTAGAAATCGACCACATTGTCGCCGATGCCAAGCAGGGCCGGCGAGGACACCGAAGCAGCCATCACTCATCCTTTCGGCCGTCGCGGCACGGCCAACGTCACACAAGAAGCGGGGCAGGGCGGCCCTCCGCCCCGCCCTTAAGCTATCAGTATTCCATGCGCCACATGTAGCGGCGAACGGTCAGCGGATGGCCGCGGCTGTCGGCGAGCGCCACCGCATAGGCGCGCAGCAACGCCGTGAACAGCATGGGCGTCAGATATTCGGCCGCGTCGCCGGCCTGCGCCTCGAGACCGAATTCAGCGGCGTCGAGCACGAGCAGGCGCTTGGAATACTTCTCCGCGAAGGCGAGTGCCCGCTCGTCCATCTTGCGGGCGTTGCCGAGGCCCTTCAGGACGATGAACGGCACGTCGAAGTCGGTGATCTCGAAGGGGCCGTGGAAATATTCGCCGGAGTGGATAGCCGCCGAATGTACCCACTGCATCTCCTGCAGGATGCAGATGGCGAAGGAATAGGCCGAACCCCAGTTGGCGCCCGAGCCCATGGTGTAAATGACCGGCTCGCGCTTGGAACTCTCAGCCCAGGCAGCGATCGACGGCTTGTGGCGCGCGATGACGGTCTCGATGGTCTTTGCCATGCCGGCAAGCGCCGCTTCGATCTTGGCGAGCTTGCCGTTACCCTCGCGGGCGGCGAGGATGCCGAAGACGAGGCGCATCAACATCGGCGCCGCGTGGTCCTCGGAAACGGCCAGCGGGTTGTACTGATAGAGGATGGTCGCCTCGGCCGCCTGATCGAGCGGCGAGTTCTCGAGGTTGGTGAAGGCGATGGTCAGCGCGCCGGCCTCGCGGGCATACTTGGCGGCGGCCACTGTCTCCGGCGTATTGCCCGAATGCGAGCACAGGATGACGACCGACCCCTTGCCGAGACGTTTCGGCGCCCGGGCCAGGAATTCGGCGGCGCTATAGGAGAAACTGGCGATCCTCTCGGCCTCGCGCTCGACGGCGTAATGGCCGGACATGAGCAGCGCGTTGGAACCGCCGCAGGCCACGAAGAAGATGTCCGTCACCGCCTCGCGGGCGGCCGCTGCCTTTACGGCTGCCTCGACGTTCTTCAGCACTTCTGTCATGATAGAATCCTTGATAACGTCCTATGACGTCATATACGCTAATATGGCTTACGGACGTCTGTCAACGCTGTTTTCAAAGCCAGGCCGCACAGCCGGGAAGGCGACACCGCGCCATTGGAAGGCGGTGGCTCTGCGCAAGGGGTGGTCGCGGTGGAAACGGTGACTTGGCGGACGTTCTGTGGCACCGTTGCCGCTCTATCGGCTGATGTCGCATCCCGAACCGAGGAGAAAAGTCGTCTTGTCCCAGTCCGCCGACAGCCTTGCGAGGCAGGACGCTTCGCCGCTGTATCTCCAGCTCAAGAACAGTCTGACGGAGGCGATCCGGAGCGGACGCTACGCGCCGGGCGAGCCGGTGCCGACCGAGACGCAGCTCTGCGAGCAATATGCGGTCAGCCGCATCACGGTGCGGCGAGCGATCAGCGACCTGCAGGAGGAAGGCCTCTTGGAAAAGCGGCACGGCAAGGGCACCTTCGTCTCCTTCCGCCGCATGGAGACCAGCCTCGTCGACCTTGCCGGCTTCTCGGAGACGTATTCGCTGCAGGGCTACAAGGTGAGCAAGGTGTTGCTCGGGATTGCCGAAGGCACCGCCGATGGCGCGCTCGCCCAGAAGCTGGCGATATCCAAAGGCGCGCCGATCCTGACCATCAGGCGGCTGATCATGGCCGCCGAGGCGCCGATGACCATTGAAATTTCAGACTTTCCGCTGGCTCTGTTCCCCGGTCTCGCCGCCGAGATCGTCGGCGCGAGCTCGATCTACCAGCTGCTCAAAACCCGCTATGGCCGCGAGGTCCGTCATGCGCGCCGGGTCATCAACGTGCGCCTTGCCGGCCCCGAAGAGCGCGAGCCGCTCAACTGCCGCAGCGGCGAGCCATTGTTCGAGGTCGAGAAGACGGTGTTCGACGAGGTGGGCACGCCGCTGCAACGCTCGCTGCTGCTGACGCCCAGCAACCGGGTCAACCTCGTTATCCAGGTATAGGTCGCCGGCACCACGGAGCCGTGGCGACGGCGACCGAAAAGTGCCTTCAGAACCGATAGCTGGCGAGGCCGAAGGGGCGGCCGAGGGCGGTCTCCTGCTCTTGCGTTGTCCGTTCGAGCGCGTCCACGGCCGTGGCAGTCCTGCCTTGCGGCAGCGACAGCGAGAAGGGTCCGCGTCGTCCGGATGCTTCCGACAGGCGCAGCACGTAACCCTTGCCATCCTCTGACGGTTTCAGCGCATGCAGGCGCACCTGCTGGCCGGCGAGGCCGATCGGCGCGATGTCGTAGTCGGCATCGCTGCTGGCGACGACGAAGGCCGGCGGCGTGGCGAGATGGTCGGCCTCGGCCTGCACCGTCTCGCTCCACCAGCGGCCGTCGTGCGGCAGAATGGCATAGACGAAGTGGTGCGCTCCCTCGTCGGCCAGCATGTCGGGATACATCGGCCCGCGGATAAGGCTCAGAGTCAGCCGATTGCCCTTGGCCGAGAAGCCGTATTTGTCGGCCGACAACAGCGCCGCGCCCCAGTCGGTCTCCGACAGCGAGGCAAAGCGGTGGCCGCAGGATTCGAACTGGGCGCGCTGCCAGGTGGTGTTGTCATGCGTTGCCCGGCGGGTGACGCCGATCGCCTGGTCAAACACCGCTTCCTCGGCCAACACGGTGACCGGGAAGACCGCCCGCAGGTAGGTGCGGCGGTCGTGCCAGTCGAGATCGGTGACCACTTCGAGGCGCGGACTGTTGGCCCACAGGCGCAGCTTCTGGCGAATGGTGCTGGCCGAATGGCGGCGGACGATCTCGATTTCCGCCAGATGCGGCCCTGCCGCGGTCACCCGGCGGCTCTCGATCGACAGCCATTCTTCCTCGCCCAGTTCGAAACCGGCCTCGATATCCCAGGCGTCGTACTGCCGTGGCAGGTCGTTGCGATAGAGCATCAGCCGGTTGCCGGGGCCGTCGAGAAGTTCGCGGCCGCAGCGCTTGTCGACGAGGCTGGCAAGGCGGCCGAATTCGTCGAGCGTCACCTTGACGAAATCATTCTCCAGGACGTTGCCATCGGTGGTGACCGTTCGCGTACTTGCCGTTCCGGCGAAGGCCAGCGACAGCGGTGCCACCGGGCGATCGATGGCCACGACGTAGCCCTCCTCGGTCCGCTGCGGCCTGAGCGCTTCCGGCAACGGGGTACGGCTTTCCAACTGCAATGCCGTCTTGGCCGACCCGGAAACGTTGGCGACCAGCAGGCCATCGCGCGATCCGGCGCGCCGGGCAGCGATGGCGGCGAGATGCTGCCGGCTGATGACAGACGCGCGGTCGACGACACCCGAAAGCTCCCCCTCCGTCTGCTCATAGACCTCGCGCACCGACGAGCCCGGCAGAATGTCGTGGAACTGGTTGCGCAACAGCAGCGTCCAGTCGGCGGCAAGATCGGGCATGTCAGACGCCCCACCGTCGAGCGCGTCGATCACCGACATTGCCTCGGCGGTGACAAGGCCGGATTCGGCCCGACGGTTGAGCTGCTTGACGCGCGCCTGCGTCGTCAGCGTGGCGCGGTGATATTCGAGATAGAGTTCGCCCCGCCAGACCGGCAGCGCTGCGCTCTCAAGCTTTTCGGCCAGATCGAGGACGTGCGGTTCGAGGGCGCCGTGGCTGACGGTCGGAATGGCCGGCATGGCATTGAGGAACGGCAGCGATTCGATCTGGTCGGGATCCGGGCCACCACCGCCGTCGCCCCAGCCGTAGGAAGCGATCACCGTGTCGGACAGATCCTTGCCGCCATGGTTGCGCCAGACCTCCAGCAGGGCGGGCGGCGAGATGGTCATGTTGTAGCCTTCATGCGCCGAGGCGTCGAAGGTGTGCACGAACACCGGCGATCCGTCATTGCCATGCCAGCGGAACAGGTTGTCGGTCAGGCGATTGGTCTCGTTCCAGGTCACCTTGATGGTGACGAGCGCCTCGATGCCGGCATGGCGCATGATCTGCGGCATGGCGCCGGTGAAGCCGAAGGTATCCGGTAGCCAGGCTACTTTGCTGATACGTCCGAAATGCTTCAGGAAATAGCTCTGGCCCAGCACGAACTGGCGCAGGAAGGCTTCGGCCGAGGGCATGTTGGTGTCGCACTCGATCAGCATGCCGCCGATCGGCTCCCACCGTCCCTCGGCGACCCACCGCCGAATCTCCTCGAACAGCGCCGGATCTTCCTGCTCGACATGGGCGTAGAAGATCGACGACGACTGCAGGAAGCGGAAATCGGGGTGCCGTTTCATCAGCGAATTGACGCTCGAGAAGGTACGGATGATCTTGCGCACGGTCTCCGGCTGCGGCCACAGCCAGGCGTAATCGATATGGGCATGGCCGCTGACCAGCACATTGCCCTGCTTGGGATAGGCCTCGCGCAGCTCGGCAACGAGGTCGTCGAACTGGCGGCTTGCCGCCACCACCGAGGCAATGACCTCATCGGACAGCGGTGCCGGCTGGGACGACGGTTCGAAGCTGCGTTCCCAGATGTCGCGCGCCCAGGCCCGGTCGGCGAGCCGTGGCCCGATCTCGGTGGTCACCGTCGGCAGACGCAGGCCGGAGACGACGACCGACGCCGTCTCGAACAGAGAACGTGCCAGTTCCTTGTCGGCGACGGCATCAGCCGTCTCCTTCAGCGTCGACAGCTGCCGGCGCAGATGGCGGATTTCCGGGTAATATTCGTAGATCTCGGCCATGCCGAGCCGCGGCTCGCGGTTGGGAATGCCGAACAGCGTCCGGGCGGCCGCTTCCACCTGGATGCGGAAGGGCACCCCCCGCGGCGCCTCGAACCGGCGATGGCGTGGATTGGCCGAGAAGCTGTCGAGGAGTGCTCCGTCCGTCCCGACGAGCCGCACCAGCGACTCGCCGCCGAAATCAAAGCGCAGTTCCACGCCCGGACTCTCGGGCAGCGTCACGGGCTCGTCGAGTTCGAAACTATGGATGCCATGGCGATCGCCCCAGCCCTCGCCGAGGTCGATCTGACGCCGTGCTCCATCGGGGCCGGTTTCCACAAAAGGCCCCAAATGTCGCCGCGCCTTGAGCTCGAAAGCCTCCAGCTCATCCGCCCAGGTCTCAACGTGGCGGGAAAGCTGTTCCAGAGTTCTCTGACGGTCACGATAGGGGCGCATGTCTGAATTCCAGTCGGTATCCGGTCGGGGCAGGGGCAGGGCTCGGGTGCGTCAGGCGGTAGCGCCCCATCGGGTCGAGCATGTCAGGGTGATGGTATCGGGCTTGTCGTCACCGGCCTCGTGCCGCTCGATAAGCTCGACGACGGCGTTGATGAAGGCGATATGGTCAAGGCTGAGCGTGGTGAGGTCGTTGCAGTCCCAGCTGGCCATGGCGATGCCATCCTGGCCGACGATGGCGACGTCCTCCGGTGCCGATTTGCCCAGCACACGCTTCACGGCGTCGCGGGCACCGATCGCCATCACGTCGTTGCCGCAGATGATCGCGTCGGTCTTGGAACGGTGGACCAGCGGTACGGCCTCCTTGAAGCCGCTATCATAGGTGTAGGTGCCGGTGGCATCGGCCACGAAGGCAAGGCCGCGTCGGGCGAGCGCATCGGCAAACCAGGTTCGCCGGAGCTTGTCGATCCAGCTCGAACTTGTGCCGGAGAGATAGGTGAAACGGCGCTTGCCGTCGGCGACCAGCTTGTCGACGATCTCGTCGGCCGCCGCTGCACCGTCGATGCGGATGGTCGACACGTCCTCGTTTTCCAGCGGTTCGAAGGAAACGATGATCGGTTTGGTGGTTGGAAAGATGTCGACGGCGTCGCGCAGCGACACCATGTCCGAGAAGATCACCACATGGTCGACCTGATAGGTCGCGGCGAGTCGCATCAGCTGCAGCCGGTCGCTATGGTCGCCGCAGCACAGGATGATCGGCAGCAGCTGGCGCGCCTGCAACGCGTGGACGAGCAACTGCTGCTCCTCCGCCTCGCAGGGATTGCCGATGGCATTGACGACCACGGCGACCAGGCGAGATCTCTGGTTGTTGAGCGAGCGGGCGATGGCGTTCGGCTGATAGCCGTATTTGCGCGCTGCCGCCAGGATGCGGCTGCGCGTCTCCTCGCCGATGCGGGCATCCGGCGAAAAGGCTCGCGAAATGGTTGCCGACGAAACGCCGACCAGTTCCGCAAGCTCTTTCGACGTGATGCGTTTCCTGCTCATCGATCCGTCCGCTCCTCGGCCCCGCCAATATGCACCGGGGCGCCATTCGCTGCTGCCGAAGCCTTGATGCCATCCCAAAGCCGGGCAAACCGCAACCCCATCGCTACCGAGCCGGTGTTCTCCATGGTACCGGCCCGGATGGCAAGAAAGCTTTTGAGCGGGTTGTCGAGGATTTCCGCCGTCTCGCGCGGCTGCGCCACGCCGTCGAGGAGGATTTCACGCCAGCCGCCCCAGGCGTCGATCCGGACGATCGCCTTGGTGAAGAACAGCGAGATGAACGAGGCGCAGCCCTTCGGCCCTTCGCCGGCCGCTGTCAGTGTTGCCAGCGCGCCATTGGCGAGGCGGGCGGCCACGGCGGTGACGATGTCGACCGGCGCGCCGCGATTGTCCATGTAGGCGCCGACGCTGGAAAAATCGGCATTGGCCAGGAGGCAGACGGTGTTCATCAGGTGGGCGCCGGTGTCGAACATGAAGCCGCCGCCGGAAATCTCCGGCTTCTGCTTCCAGTGGCCGGCATAGTTGGTCGCCCAGCTTTCCCAGATCATGCCGGAAATGGCGACGAGGTCGCCGAACTCGCCGGCCAGCGACCGCTGGCGCGTGTCAAGCACCAGGGGTGACAATCCGCCCTGGAAGGCGGTGACGATGGTTCCCTTGCCGCGCTTCTGTGCGGCGACCAGTGCCTCGGCTTCGGCGACTGTCGTCACCATCGGCTTTTCGAGAAACATGTCGATGCCGCGTTCGGCTACGGCGATCGCCTGCTCGGCGTGAAAGGCATGGGGGGTTGACACGTAGACGACGTCGAGCCGGTCACCGCAGGTGGCCAGCATGTCGCGATAGTCGGCAAAGCAGTGCGGGCGCGGCGCGCCAGCGGTCTCGCAGATGTTGGCGAGCCGGTCGAGCGAGACGGGTGATGTGTCGCTCAGCGCCACGAACTCCACCTCCGGCATCGCCACCCAGCTCGCGGCATATTCCGCCGCCTTCAAGCCGGCACCGATCACTCCCAGCCTCAATCGCCCGACCATCTTCGTCATCCTCTCCCGTTTGTGCAAACGTGTACACGCCCGCGTTTTTCCTGACAAGCCGTTTTTTATCCGTCATTTTCAGTATGTTGCGCGGCATATCAGACAAAAGGATAGGGCTACTTGCCGCGATTGCGAAAACGTGTACATTGCTTTCGGTCGACGCTGGAGGGCGCCGGCCATCAATCATGGGAGGATTGTCCGTTGAACAAGGCGGTCTTAGGTGGCCTCTGCGCCATCCTGCTCGGTTGCACGTCTACGCTCGTGCAGGCCGAGACTCTTCGCCTGGCCAACCATGGCCAAGCCGGTGTCGACGCGATGAAGTCGACGGTCGAACGCATCGAAAAGAAGCTCGGGGTTACGGTCGAGGTGGTCGAATACCCCGCCCCCGACAAGGACTATCTTTCCAAGCTCCTGACCGAGCTCGGTGCCGGCAACGGGCCTGACCTGTTCTCGCTGCCGTCGACGGCAGCCGTCGCCGACATGGTCGAGGCCGGCTATCTCGCGCCGATCACCACTGAGATCAACGCCTGGGAGGGCTACAGGAACTTCTACGACGTCGCCAAGAAACTGGCGGTCAGCCCGGACGGCGAGACCTACGTCATGCCTTACATGCTGGGCATCCAGGAGATCTACTATCGCAAGGACGTGCTGGAAAAAGCCGGCATTTCCACCGACCAGCCGAAGACCTGGGACGACCTGATCGCTCGCGCCGAGGAGATCAAGGCCAAGACCGGCGCCTATGGCCTGCTTTTCCCGGCCGGTGTCAGCTGGGGCTCGGGCGCCTTCGATGAAGGCTTCCAGCACCTGATCGTCGGCTCCAAGACGCCGCAGATCGTCACCGACGACGGCAAGCTCGATCTGAGCGGTGAGGGTGTCAGGGACGTGTTCAACGTCTACAAGACGCTGATCGACAAGGATCTGATGCCGGTGCAGCCCCTGCTCGGGCCGGAACCCTGGGTGATCCCGAAGTATGAAATGTTCCCGGCCGGCAAGCTGGTCGCCACCACCTGTGGTTCGTGGTGCTACATTTTCGACTGGGGCCGCGAGAGCAAGACCCCGATCCCCGACGTACTCAAGGTGGTTGGCACCTGGACCGTTCCCGGCCAAGCCGGAGGCCAGTACGTCCTCGCCAACCTCGCCGGCCCCTGGGCCGTCAACGCCAAGTCGGCCAATGTCGAGCTGGCCAAAAAGGCGTTGCTCGAGATCGGCTCGGTCGAGACGCAGGTATCTTACGCCGCTCGCATCGGCAACATTCCGGCCAGCAAGGATGTTGCCAAGGATCCTGAGTTCCAGAAGCTCACCGAACTGGTGCCGATCCATGCCGCCGCCGAGAATGGAACGTTCCTGAAGCAGGCCGCCGGCTTCGGCACCGTTGCCGAGGGCGTCGCGCGCGCCACCGACGCCCTTCTACGCAAGGAAGTCGACGCCGCCGGCGCCCAGAAGATCCTCGTCGACTACGTCACGGAAACGCTCGGCGAAGACGCGATGAAATGATGTCGCTTTTGCGTTGATGAACAACACGGGGACGCGGGCCCACCTCGCGTCCCCATAGTCTTCGATCCATTTATGTGAGCCCCATGGCCAAAACGCTCCAGGAACGGCGCGCCGAACGGCAGCTGATGATCGTGCTGTTGCCGTCGCTGCTGCTGCTTTTCGCCTTCGTCATCTATCCGGCCATCTATTCGGTCTACCTGTCGTTCACCAATGAGGCCCTGACCGGCGCCGCCGCGCGCGCGCCCCGCTTCGTCGGTTTGCGCAATTACACGCGGCTGTTCAACGACGCCAAGTTCTGGAACGCCCTGTTCGTCACCTTCATCTTCGTGCTGGGATCGGCCATCATCGGCCAGTTCGTGCTCGGCCTTGTCTCGGCCATCGCCCTGCGCCGCCGCCTCGTCTTCCGCACCCTGTTCTCATCGATCATCCTGCTGCCCAATGCGGCACCGGAAGTGGTGGCTGGCTTCATGTGGATCTCGATGCTGGCCGGCGGCGACCACGCCACGCTGAGCCGCATTGTCTCTTTCTTCGGCCTGCCGACCGCCGACTGGCTGCAGGTATTTCCGCTGTCGATGATCATCGTCGTCAATACTTGGCGTGGCATCGCCACGGCGATGATCCTGCTGACCGCCGGCCTCAGTACCATTCCGCAGGAGATCTACGAGGCGGCACGCATGGACGGCGCCACGCCGGCGCAGATGTTCCGCCGCATCACCGTGCCACTGATGATGCCGACCATCCTGCTCTACATGCTGATCTCGACCGTTTCGACCATCGCCGTATTCGGGCTCGTGTACGCTCTGACCCGTGGCGGCCCCGGCGGCGCCACCGAGCTCATCAGCATCTACATCTACAATCAGTCGTTCACGGCCTACCAGCTCGGCTATGGCGCGGCGGTGGCAGTGATCGCCCTGCTGGTGTCGCTGGTGCTCGGCATCGCCTATGTCCGCGCCGCCAAGGTGGAGATCTGACATGTCTGCTGCGCCTCCCGGCGAATCCGCCAACCGCCTCCGTGGCGACCTGATGGCCTATGCGAGCCTGTCGCTGATCTCGATCTTCTGCGCCATTCCGTTCTTCTGGCTGCTGGTCGGTTCGCTCGACGGCAACGCCCAGCTATTCCTGCGCTGGCCCGAGACCTGGACCTTTGCCAACTACCTGCGCGTCTTCGCCAAGGAAGATGGCGCCAAGTGGCTGTTCAATTCGCTGTTCGTCGTCGGGTCCGCCACCTTCCTGGTGATGGTGCTGTCCGGCCTTGGCGGCTACGCGCTGTCGCGGACGCGGGCCTGGTGGAAGCTGCCGTTCCTCTACGCCATCCTGCTGATCCGCGTGCTGCCGTCGACGGCGCTGATCGTGCCGCTCTACAAGTTCCTGCTGACGCTGAACAACGCCGAAGGCGCCCTTCTCCGGCCGATTTTCGGCAGCACGACGCGCGACATCATGCGCTGGACCGGCTTCATCGATGGCTACCTCGGCCTGATCCTGGTGCTGGCCACCATGCAGCTGCCGCTGTCGCTGTGGATCATGAAAACCTTCTTCGACGGCCTGCCGCGCGATTATGAGGAAGCCGCCCTGATGGACGGCGCCACCATGCTCCAGCGTATCCGTCGTGTTCTGATACCGCTGGCCCTGCCCGGCCTCGCCGCGTCCGGCCTGTTCGCCTTTATGGCGGCCTGGGGCGACTTCCTGCTGCCGCTGATCTTGTTGTCGTCGCCGGAACTGCAGACGTTGCCGATCGGCCTCTTCCGCGCCTTCCTGCGCATTAACGAGATCGATTACGGCCTGCTGACCGCGCTTGCCTTCATCTATCTGGTTCCTGCCGTCGTCGCCTTCGGCTTCGCGCGCCGCTTCCTCGTCCAGACCTTCTCGGGCGGCGTGAAGGGGTGAGACAAAACAAGAGTTCGAGCCAATGATCCACCTCAACAACGTCCGCAAGTTCTATGGCGCGCTGGAAGTCATCAAGGGTATCGACGTTACCGTCGAGGACGGCGAGTTCGCCGTCTTCGTCGGCCCGTCGGGCTGTGGCAAATCGACCTTGCTCCGGATGATTGCCGGCCTCGAGGGCATCGACGGCGGCGACCTCGTGCTCAACGGCACGCGCATCAACGACGTGCCGCCGGACAAGCGCGGCATCTCCATGGTGTTCCAGTCCTATGCGCTTTATCCACATATGACGGTGGCCGAGAACATCGGCTTCTCGCTCAGTCTCAAGAAGGTAGCGCCGGCCGAGATCCGGCGTCAGGTCGGGGAAGTAGCCGACATCCTGCAGTTGGGCGAACTGCTCGATCGCCGGCCCGGTGCGCTGTCCGGCGGCCAGCGTCAGCGCGTTGCCATCGGCCGCGCCATCATCAAGAAGCCGTCGCTGATCCTGTTCGACGAACCGCTGTCCAACCTTGACAGCGCGTTGCGCGTGCAGATGCGCGCCGAGCTGCAGCGGCTGCATCGCGAATTGTCCGCCACCGTCGTCTACGTCACACACGACCAGGTGGAAGCCATGACCATGGCCGACAAGATCGTCGTGCTCAATCAGGGCACGGTCGCCCAGGTCGGCCCGCCGATGGAGCTTTACCATCGGCCCGACAACGAGTTCGTCGCCACCTTCATCGGTTCGCCGAAGATGAACATCCTGCCGGTCGCTATGACACGAGACGGCGCAGACAGCATTCGCCTCGCCGGTCCGCTCGGCATGACCTTTGCGCTCGCCGATGCCTCACTCCCCGAAGGCGCCGCCCGAATGGGTGTGCGGCCCGAACACTTCAAGGTGGTCGCCGCCGATGCCGCTCATTTTGTTGCCGAGGTGGCGATCGTTGAGCGGCTGGGCGTCGAGACCTATCTGACCGTCGGTTCGATCGAACAGCCGATCGTCGTCCGCGTCGAGGGCGACGTTACCTTCCGGCCGGGCGATCGGGTGCCGTTCGCCGCCGACACCGCCGCCTGCCACATTTTCAGCACGGACGGACGGATCCTCCGCTCCGCCAATGTTGCCTGAGAGCCTGACTTGAAATTCGCTGGGGTGCGGTAGCTGGCGATGAGTTCGAGAACCGGAGCGGAGCGAACTTGACGTTCGTGAGCACCGGAAAGCGCAGACATCGAAGCTAGATGCCCGCCCAGTCGAGTTTCGGGTCAGGCGCTGACGCATGAGGAAAGCATGACCATCAAGGTAACCATCTGGAACGAAGGCCGCCACGAGCAGCTCCACAAGGCGGTGAGCGACGTCTATCCCGACCGCATCGACGGTGCCATCGCCAAGGGCATCGCCCATCCTGATTTCGCGATCCGCCGCGGCACACTCGACGATCCGGACGAGGGCCTGCCGCAGAGCCTCCTCGACGACACCGACGTGCTGCTCTGGTGGGGCCACATGGCCCATGACGACGTCAGCGACGGCTTGATCGATCGCGTGCAGCAGCGCGTGCTCAAGGGCATGGGGCTCGTCGTGCTGCATTCGGGCCATCATTCCAAGCTGTTCAGGCGGCTGATGGGCACCAACTGCAATCTGTCTTGGCGCGAAATGCCGGAGGGCGATCTCGAGCGCGTCTGGGTGGTCAACCCGTCGCATCCGATTGCCGAGGGCCTGCCGCCCTATTTCGAGGTGGCGGCCTCGGAGATGTATGGCGAACCCTTCGACATTCCCCAGCCCGACGAGATCGTCTTCATGTCCTGGTACTCGGGCGGCGAGGTGTTCCGCTCCGGCTGCACCTTCCAGCGCGGCCGCGGCCGCATCTTCTACTTCAGCCCCGGCCACGAGACCTTCCCGATCTATCACGACCCGATGGTGCACAAGGTGATCTCCAACGGCGTGCGCTGGGTGAAGCAGACCCACACCGACGGTCGCGTCCTCGAAAACTGGCACCGCGCCGAACCGCTGCACCCGCGGCCGGCAGCCAAGGGCTGACACATCGCCCCCTCTGGTTCGCCGGCTCCGGCCGGTGACCAGAGCAGGGGCAAATCCTTCTACGTTAAGGCCGAGACCATCCAGGGCCGGGGGCGACCTCCTGTCGCATAGAGGGGAACACAGCGCCGGGGTCGGCAAAGGCGACGTCACCCACCTCAAGACGCACCAAGAGCGATGTGGTGACGATGGCCGTCACCCGGCCGGTGAGCGCGCTCGATTTTTCAATGATCCGTCAGGCAGCCCGGCTGGATCGGCTGCGGGCGATCGCCTCGATATGCTCAGGCCCGATACCACAGCACCCGCCGACGATGGTGGCGCCGTTGCCGATCCAGCGGTCGACCCACTTGAGATAATTAGGCGGGTCGAGATCGGGTCTCAGCTCGGAGATGCCGGCATAGGGCTCGTCCGATGGTGGTTCCGGCACGAAGGCATTGGCGTAGACGCCGAGTCCGATGCCGGGCTTACCAAACGCGTCTATGGCTAGACGGGCGGCCTTCAGTGCGGTGCTCATCACCTCGGGCTGGCTGCAATTGAACAGGATAGCGGCGGCCCCGGCATTCAGCGTCCGCGACACGGCATCGCCGACGGGCTCCCAGGACCTCAGTTCGGCTGGACCGGTGCGCCCGCGCTCGTCGCGCAGCGTATAGGAAACATAAACCGGCTTGCCCGTCGGCGCGGCGGCTGCCAACGCCGTCAGCGCCTCTGCCGTCGAACTTTGAGTTTCGATCAACCAGACATCGACATGCGGCGCCAGGCCCGCCACGAGTTCTGCCAGGATGCGCGGAGCCTGCTCTTCGATGAACTTGTCCGGCCGATAGCTCTCGAAGATTGGCGGCAATGAGCCGGCCACCGTCACCTTGTGGGACGCGGCGTCCGCCACCGCGCGGGCGATCGAGCCGGCACGATCGGCAAGCACACGGCCTTCGGCGCTGAAGCGCTGCTCGCCGATCATGTGCGGGACGAGGCCGTAGGAGTTGGTGGTGATGATCTCGGCGCCGGCGTCGACATAGGCTTGATGGGCGCGGCGGACATAGTCCGGCGCTTCGATCAGCGACAGCGCCGACCATTCCGGCAGACGGAATGGCGCACCCAGCCGTTCGAGCAGGCGCCCCATGCCGCCGTCGAGGATGGTGAATGTGGGGTCAGCAGTCATGGATCGGTTCTCTTTGAAGTGCGCTGGATGTGGCGATCATCGGCGAGGAGCGCCGTAGGCGCGGCCGAAGCGTGTTTCCAGGCGGTGCTGGACAATTTCGAACAGGATGGACAGCAGCCAGTAGATGAAAGCGGCCGTCAGTAGCATCTCCATGTAGTGGTAGGTCGACCGACCGTAGGACTGGGCGAGGAAGTTGAGTTCCCAAAGGCCCATCAGCGACACCAGCGACGAATCCTTCAGCATCGACACGAACTGGGCGCCGGCCGGTGGAATGATGACGCGCGCCGCCTGCGGAGCGATGATCTTGATCGCGGTCAGTGTCGGCGACAGGCCGAGCGACATCGCCGCCTCGCGCTGGCCGCGTGGCACCGCCGTGATACCGGCACGGATGGTCTCGGCCAGATAGGCGGCGTAGTTGAGCGATAAAGCCATCACGCCTGACGTCAGTGCCGACAGGACGATGCCGAACTGCGGCAGGGCGAGGTAGATCAGCAGCACCTGAACGAGAAGCGGCGTGCCGCGGAAGAAGGAGGCATAAAAGGTGGCAACGGCGAAGGCGACCGGGTTGCGTGACAGCCGACCGAGCGCCGTCAGCACGGCGAGACCGACGGCGAACACCATCGACATCGCCGTGACCAGCAGCGTCAGCGCCACACCCTGAACGAAGCCATTGGGCGACAGACGCAGGCCGAGCATGAACGGCAGCTTGGTCCGGATCAGCGCGAAGTCGAGGCCCAGCTGGTAGAGCCCGGCGAGCAAGGCGGCCAGGAGCAGCGCCCAGGTGATCCAGACCCGAAGCCGGAAATCGAGATGCAGCCGGGGGTGTTTCGCCGGCTGCACAATGATCGACGGCATCGCGCCGGTGATGTCACTCGGCATCTTTGGTGATGTCCGTGTGGAACCACGTCTGCGAAATCTTGGCGATCGTGCCGTCTGCCTTGAGCTCTTTGATGACGCGGGCGACCTCGGCATCCCACTCGGGATCGCCCTTGTCGGTGACGACGGCATTCGGCTCGGCGAACAGCGGCTTGCCGACCACCTTCAGCTTGCCGGTCGCTTCGACCTGCCCCTGCGCCGTCCCCGCCGAAGCGACGATGGCGTCGAGCCGGACACCGGGTCCGAGAGCAAGGTTCTGGAAGTTGACCGTCTCGTCGCCCGGCACCGCTTCGACGGTATCGAACGGGAACTCGATGGCCGGTTGGCCGGGAATGACAAAGCTGCGGTTGACGTAGGCCTCATAGGATGAGCCGGTGCCGACGCCGATCTTCTTGCCGGTGATGTCCTTGGCCGACTGGATGGCCGTCTCGTCCTTATTGACCACCAGCACCGCCGGCAGACTGTAGTAAATCGCCGGGAAATTGACCACCTTGGCGCGTTCTTCGGTCGGCGTCGCCGAGGAGATTGCAACGTCCCAGCGGCCGGCCCACTTGCCACCGATGATGGCTTCCCAGCCGGGTGTTTCGAGCTTCAGCTTGACGCCAAGTTTCTCAGCAAACGCCTTGGCGACGTCGACGTCAAAGCCGTCGAGCTCGTTCTTGTCGTTGATGAAGCCAAAGGGTGGATAATCATTGACCAACACATCGACGACTTCGCCTTTCGACTTGACGCGGTCGAGAGTTTCGCCAGCGAAGGCGGTAACAGGAAGGGTGATGGCGAGAGCGGCGAAGGTGGCGATGTACTGGCGTCTCATGACTGGCAAGCCCCGATGGTTTTGATGTCGCCATCATGCGGCTTTCCATCGGCACTGCCGACCATGCGCCAACCAATTGCTGTTCGATGCGGGGAATATCTTGCCCGCCAATTTGGGCGGATTGGTTGTTGTTTTCGGGCTCTGCGGCTGGCGGATTGCGATACCAAACCCATCCGCCCCGTTTCGATGGCCGCCATTGCTTACACAGAGGGGCTATGCGGCGTGGTCGAAAGATCTGGCTGCCGGTCGATCGACAGGTCGGGCAGCGGCTTGGTCCAGCGCTCGATCGATACCAGCGCCGTGTGGGCGATGTTGCCCTGCGACAGGCCCGAGGCACCCTTGTCGATGGTCAGCGTGTTGGGGTTGCCGTGTACGTCGATCAGCTCGCCGTCTACCTCCCGCGGGTCATACCAGGCGCCGGTGGCCATCCAGGCGACGTCCTCGCGGATGCCGTCGGTGACGACGACGGCGCCCAGCGCTTTGCCGCGGGCGTTCGATAGCAGGACGATGTCCCCCGCCGACACCTCGAGACGAGCGGCCGTGGCCGGATGGAGATAGACCGGCTCGCGGCCGTCGATCTTGGTCGCCCTGGCGACCGGGCCATTGTCGAGTTGGCCGTGCAGGCGAGTGATCGACTGGCCTGATGTGAGGTGCAACCGATCACCGGCATCCGCCGCCCCCAGCCATTCGGCAGGCTCGATCCATACCGGGTGGCCGGAACAGTCGGGGAGAGCCAGGCTGGCCAGCCAGTCGCTGTAAAGTTCGATGCGACCACTCGGCGTGTCGAGCGGAAACGCCTCGGGATCGGCGATGAAGTCGCCGAACTGGATTACCTCGCCAGCTGGATCGGGCCGGTCGAAGCGGCCGGCGTCCCGGAAGGCGTCGAAATCGGGCAGCGTCACCCCGTGCCGCTCGGCGACAGCAGCCGAGTCCTGCCAGAGCCGCTTGAGC
This sequence comes from Pseudomonadota bacterium, assembly GCA_018262575.1. Taxonomy (GTDB): domain Bacteria; phylum Pseudomonadota; class Alphaproteobacteria; order Rhizobiales; family Pleomorphomonadaceae; genus Pleomorphomonas. The sequence continues at coordinate 30,793 of JAGSYU010000022.1, forward strand.
CAGCCGGCTTCATCAAGACAATCGGTGAAGGCGTCGGCGACGCCGAACCGCTCGGCCAGACCGCGGAAGGTGGCATGGTCGTCGCGCGCTTCACCCTGGGGCGGCAGCACCTTGTCCATGAACACCAGCGATCCGTCGCGCCGGTTGATCATGATATCCTCGCGTTCGAGCGGCGAGGTAATGGGGAAGACGATGTCGGCGCGGCGGGCGGTCGGTGTCCACCAGATGTCGTTGACGATCACCGTTTCCGGCCGCGTCCAGGCCTCGGCGAGCCGGTTGAGATCCTGATGGGCATGGAAGGGATTGCCGCCGGTCCAGTAGACGAGGCGGATGTCGGGATAGACCAGCGTCTCCCCGTTGTAGGTGAAGCTGCCGCCTGGATCGAGCAGCAGGTCGGCAATGCGCGCCACCGGGATATGGTCGGCCACGGCATTGCGGCCCTGCGGCAGTGACGGCCAGGGCAGCGGCCGGATGGGGCGACCGACCGGCGTCGTCGAACCATAGCCGAAGCCAAAGCCACCGCCCTTGCTGCCGATCTGCCCCAGCATGGCAGCCAGTGCCAGGCCCATCCAAAGTGGCTGCTCGCCGTGATCGGCACGCTGGATGCCCCAGGCGAGCGAGATCATGGTGCGCCGCGCCGCCATCTCGCGGGCAAGATCGCGGATGCGGTTGGCGTCGATGCCGGTAATGGCCGCCGCCCAATCGGCCGACTTCACCGTGCCGTCGGCTTTGCCGGTCAGATAGGCCTCAAGATGCGGCCAGCCGTGGGTGTAGCGGTCAAGGAAGGCGCGGTTCACCAGCCCGTCCTCGATCAGCACATGGGCAAGGCCCATCATCAATGCCGTGTCGGTGTTGGGGCGCGGCGCGATCCATTCCGCTTCGAGCGCCTCGGATACATCGGCCCGGCGTGGCGAGATGTTGACGATGCGGGCGCCGGCCTGGTGGATGCGGCCGAGCCAGCTTTCCACCTCGTGGCCGGTGGTGCCGCTCGACATCACCTGCGCCGTTCGGCCGGAGATGCCGCCGAAGCACAGCAGCAGCTCGGTGTTGCCCTCGAGCAACGACCAGGACGTCATACGATCCTGGAACAGGCCGTTGCTCATGCCGGTGATGTGCGGCAGCAGCACTTCGCCGACGGCGTGCGAATAGGTGTCAACCGAGCGCGTGTAACCGCCGATCAGATTCAGAAAGCGCCTCAGCTGCGATTGGGCATGATGGAAACGGCCGGCGCTGGCCCAACCGTAGGAGCCACCGAAGATCGATCGGTTGCCGTGGGTGTCGACGACGCGGCGGAGTTCACCGGCGGCGAGATCCAGCGCCTCGTCCCATGGAAGCTCGACGAAGCTGTCGCGGCCGCTGCGGTTGCGGTCGCGCTTTTCCAGCCACGCACGACGAACGGAGGGTCGGCGGATGCGCGTCGCCTCGTCGCGCACGGCCCCCAGCCAGCCGCGACCGATCACCGACGGCTGCGGATCGTCGGCGAGCGGCGTCAGATCGGGGGCGTCCGCCTTGCCGGTGACGGTGTAGGTCCCCCAGTGGGCGGCGGTGTAGCGCATGGCGTCGGTTCCCTGTCGTCGGCTTCAGGTAAGGCGGGCCCGCATTTCCTTGATGGTTTCGCCGATGCGGTCAAGATGCCTGAGCAGACTGCCGCCGAGAAGATAGACGACGTCATCACCATACATGGTGCGCATGTCCGAGGCGCGATCGACGCTCATGCCGCCACCCGGGCTCGGGAAGATCGTCCGGCCGATACCGTCCGATGCCCGGCAGGCGTCGGCGATGGACAGGCATTCGGCGGTTGAGAAGCCGAAACGGCCGCCGACATTGGGGAAGATCGAAATATCGGCACCGGCAAGGCGCTGCAGCACGCCGAACATCATGGCGTGGGTAAAGCCGAGCGTGTCGGACAGCACATGGCTGCCGAGGAAGGTCGGGTGCGCCATCAGTGGCAGGTCGAACCAGTCGGCGGTCGCGAGGCGACGGGTAAGGTCGAAGCCGAACAGGCCCGGCATCACCAGCGCGCCGCCCGCGCCCGCTTCCTTGGCGAAGCGGGCAAAGTCGACAAGCTCGTCGCTGTCCCCGGCGATGTTGGGAAAATAAAGGCTATGGCCGCCGGTCTCGCGGTTGGCGCGTGCCACGGCCGCAGCCACCTTCTCGACCCGCCGCTTGAACGGGGCGGATTTCTGATTGGTCAGGCCGTGGTCGTCCTTGATGATGTCGGCGCCGCCGAGAGCGGCGGCATAGGCGATGGCGGCCAGCGTATCGGCGTCGCTGCCCTGCGGCTTGATCACCGGGGCAATCAGACCGCCGGTCGGGCGATGCGCCCGGTCACGCAGGCCGGCGATGCCGAAGCGGGCGCCGGTGAAATCGGCCGAAAGGCGTTTTCCCGGCTCGAAGCCGACGACCTTGATGCCTTTCTGGATCGACGAGTTGCCAAAGATGACGTTGAGGAGCTGCGGCAGCTCGGCACCGGTGCTGTCGGGACTGTAGGTCAGATGGGCAAGAAAGGCGCCTGGACCCTCCGGCGCGACGCTGACGATTTTGCCGAGGATGACATCCTCGATATAGCCCTTCGGCACCACGTCACGCGGGATCTCGACGGTCTGTTCGAGGGCGATGCCCTCGGCACGCTCGGCGGCTTCGTCGAGGCTGGAAGCGAAAATGCGATAAAAGACAGAAAAGCGCGACATCACAGTGCCTCCGCCTTGGCCGACGAGTGGACGGCGTCGATGCGGACGGCGTCGAGGTCGGCGTCGGTGATGCCGAAGTTTTCGCCGGTCAGCCGTTCGATGGCGGCCACCAGCGCTGGGGCGTCAAGGCCGTAGGTGCGCATCAGGTAGGGTCGTGAGCCGCCGTGGGCGTAGGTGTCCTTCAGGCCAAGCCGGATCAGCCGCTTGGCGATGCCGGCGTCGGCGATGGTCTCGGCCACCAGCGAGCCGATGCCGCCTTCGGTGACGTGGTTCTCGAGGGTGACGACGCCGTGGCGCACCGACTGCAGGTGGTCGAGCAGATATTGGGCGTCAAACGGCTTGATGGTGTTGAGGTGGATGTGACGGATCGACACGCCGGCCTTCTTCAGTGCCGCGCGGGCGCGCAACGCCTCCTCGGTGGTGATGCCGGCGGTGATCACCAGCACGTCGGTGCCGAGCGATAATTCACGCGCCTTGCCGACGACGATCGGCGTGTCGAACAGGCGTGGCACCGATCCGCGCAGCACACGGGCGTAGACCGGACCGTCGACGCTGTCGGCCGCCTCGACGATCGACTCCACCTCGGTCGCGTCGCCGGTCTCCAGAATGGTCATGTTGGGGATCGAGCGCATCACCGAGATGTCCTCGATCGCCTGATGCGTCATGCCGCCCGGCGTGGTGACGCCCGGCAAAAAGCCCATCAGCCGCACCTTGCGGCGCGGATAGGCCACCGAGGCGACCAACTGGTCGTAGGGGCGGCGATAAAGGAAGACGCCGAAGGTGTGCAGAAAGGGGCGAAAGCCGGCAAGGCCAAGGCCGCCGGCAAAGCTCATCATGTTCTGCTCGGCCATGCCGAGCGAAAGGAACTGGTCCGGATGGCGGTCGCGGAAGCCATCGATCTCACAGGACGATGTGAGGTCGGCTGACAGGCAGAGCACTTCCGGGTGGGCGACGGCATAAGCCTCGAAGGCGCCGGCGTAGGGACGGTTGACGAGTTCGACCATGACGGGACCTCAGCGGACGTAATCGACGGGGGAGACGCCGAGCTCGGCGGCGATGGCATCATTGGTGGCAGCGCGGTCGGCCTCGTCCTTGAACCGGACGTAGTGCAGGCGCGGGAAGCGGCGCTCGAGGTAGCTCATGCTCTGGAAGGGACTGGTCTTGGCCAGGATGATCAGCGGCTGGCCGGGATGGGACATTCTGGCGGCATCGCGCATCTCGGTGAGGTCGTGACCGTTGATCTCGGCGACGATGGCGCCGAACGCCTCGAACTTGGCGCGAATGTCGCGCACGTCCATCACCGAAGCCATGGCGCCGTCGCACTGCTGGGCGTTGACGTCGACGATGGCGTTGAGCGTGTCGATGCCGTGGTAGGCCGCGGCCTGCACCGCTTCCCAGGTCTGGCCTTCTTCAACCTCGCCGTCCGACATGAACACCCAGACCCGACCGGTCTCGCCCCTGCGCCGCCGCCCCCAGGCAAGGCCGGCCGCCGTCGACAGGCCGATGCCGAGCGTGCCGTTGTGCATTTCCATGCCCGGCGAATGCTCGGCGCCGATCATCTCCACCGACGAGCCATCCTTGTTGAACTGGCCGAGCGCTTCCGGTGCCAGGCGGCCGACTTCGATCAGCGTCGCGTAGGCGACGAGGGCATAGTGGGCCGGCGCAAAGATCAGCCGATCGAAATGCGGCAGCGCCGGGCCGTTGTAGCCGGCGCCAGTGTGGTAGTCGGCGTTG
>JAGSYU010000250.1 GCA_018262575.1 Pseudomonadota bacterium
GCGAGCTGATCGGCTATGACGACTTCCTGAAAGTCGATGTCCGCGTCGGCCGCATCGTGGCGGCCGAGGTGTTCAAGGAGGCGCGGCGGCCGGCCTACAAGCTCGTCATCGACTTCGGGCCGGAGATCGGCGAGCGTCGGTCGTCGGCGCAGATCACCGAGAATTACACGGTTGAGGATCTGGTCGGCCGGCTGGTGCTCGGCGTCGTCAACTTCCCGCCCAAGCAGATCGGCCCGATGCGCTCGGAGGTGCTGACGCTCGGCGTGCCCGACGCCGCCGGCCACGTCGTGCTGGTGGCGCCGGACAAGGACGCGGTGGTCGGCGGCCGGCTGTATTAGGGACAGAGATAGAGTACGGGAGGCGCCATCAGGACGCGGGAGAGCTATATCCACGTCACCGCCTCAGGCAGAATGGAGCACGGCCCTGTTATAGGGCTCGCAAGGGGACCATCTCAGGCTGCGCCTCCTCGGTCGGATGCCTCACCGCCCCTCGTTCCTCTCTTCCACCTGGCTGTAGAGCCATTCGACGAAGCGCGTTACCTCCGGCTTTGGCCGGAGGCGGTCGCGGCGGACGAGATAGAAGTTGTCGGCACCGGCGGCGACGATGCGGAAGGGCGCCACCAGGCGGCCGAGGCCGAGGTCGTCGTCGATCATCGACAGGTCGGCCATGGCAAAGCCGCGCCCGGCCTCGGCGGCGCGCAGGGCCGTGTCCATGGTGTCGAAGGTTTCGCCATGCTCGATGTCGAGCCCGCTGTCGCCGAAGGCGCGGGCCACCCAGCGCTGCCAGTCGGCCATGCCGGAACAATGCAGGATCTGGCCGCGGCGCAACTGCTCCAGCGGTTCGAGGTGGGCGATGGTCTGAAAATAGGCCGGTGAGCAGACCGGCGTCAGGCGTTCCATCAGGAAGGGCACCAGTTCCTCGGGCTGCCACAGGCGCGATTCATAGAGGATGCCGACGTCGTTCTCGACGTCGCTCGGGTCCATGTTCTCCCACAGTACCGACACGCGGACGGTGAGGTCGGGGTTGGCCGTCTCGAAGCTTCGGAGGCGCGGCAGCAGCCAGCGGGCGCCGAAGGTCGGCGGCGTGCGGACGCGGATGACGCCGGGTCGGGCGCGGATCTGCTCGACGCCGCGCCGGATCGCCTCGAAGGCGGTGCCGAGCGACAGCGCCAGCTGTTCCCCCTCCGGCGACAGCCGGACGCCGCGATGGACGCGGCGGAACAGCTCGACGCGCAGCTCTTCCTCCAAGGAACGGATCTGCCGGCTGACGGCGCTCTCGGTGACGTTGAGTTCCTCGGCGGCGCGGTTGAGCGCGCCGAGGCGGGCGACGCTTTCGAACACCCGGAGGGCGTTGAGGCTGGGCAGACGATGAACGGCCACGGTCGGTGCTCCCGAAGTTCGGTTTCCAGTTGATTTTCACGCACGTCTGGGTGCCGCCATGCCCCGCGGCAAGCCCGCATCGACCAAGGTATCAACGGCGCTCCACCATCCTGCAAATCCCGTAGATCATGCCCGCCAGAGGGCTGTTTTGTCAGAAATATGACGGTCGGTCACGCACTACCACCTAGGCACCTGTGCCGGAGACCCGGCCATTGTGGTGCCGCTGGTAAGGATTTGTTTACAGTTGAGTTTTTCGCACGTCAAGCCACCCAAAAAGGCGTTTGAAGGGGCGGTCGTGCCCCGTCATATAGACACCAAGCGAAGACCACGGAGTCCTATCATGATCTTCTCAATGCCTCTCCGTCAGTGGGTCGGTGACACCTTCAATCCCGGGCAGCTCTACCGGCAGTGGCGCAAGCGTGCCCTTCTGCGTCAGGATCTGCAGCGCCTGGTCGAGGACCCCTACCTGCTCGACGACGTCGGCTTCTGCCAGGAGACCGCCGAGCGCGAGCTCGACCGCGCCGTCTGGGAGCCGGTGGCCAACCTGCGCCAGCCGCCGCACAAACGCGCCGCCTGACGACCTCCACACGTCAACACTGACGCCCCGGTGCCATCCGCGCCGGGGCGTTTTTGCATGAAAAAGCGGAGCCTTTCGGCCCCGCCAAGTTGGTCAGGAGGATCGGGGCTTGTGGAGGTGAGGCAGGTTACCCCTTGTTTTTATTGTAGAGATCGAACACCACGGCGGCGAGCAGCACGGCGCCCTTGACCATCTGCTGGAAGTCGATGCCGAGGCCCATGATCGACATGCCGTTGTTGAGCACGCCCATGATGAAAGCGCCGACCACGGCGCCGGTCACCCGGCCGACGCCGCCGGTCGTCGAGGCGCCGCCGATGTAGCAGGCGGCGATGCAGTCCATCTCAAAGCCGGTGCCGGCCTTCGGCGTCGAGGAGTTGAGGCGGGCGGCGACGATCAGGCCGGCGAAGGCGGCCATGACCCCCATGTTGATGAAGGTGTAGAAGGAATAGCGGTCGGTGTTGATGCCGGACAGCCGCGTCGCCTTCTCGTTGCCGCCGAGCGCGTAGATGCAGCGGCCGACGGTGGTGCGGGTGGTGAGGAAATAATAGGCCGCCACCATCACGCCCATGACCAGCAGGATGTTGGGGAAGCCCTTGTAGGCGCTGAGCTGGTAGCCCAGGAACAGCATCATCGCCGCGATGACCACCGTCCGCACCAGAAAGAACGACATCGGCGCCACGTCCTCGCCATGGGCTTGCTCGCGCTTGCGCGCCCGGAAGGAGGCGTGACCGAAGACGGCCGTCAGCAGCAGGGTCAGGATGATCGAGGTCGAGTGCAGGCCGCCGATGTTGAAGATGTCGGGCAGGAAACCGGTGGACAGCTTGGTGAAGCCGGCCGGGAACGGGCTGATGTTGATGCCGCCGAGCACCCAGAAGGTGACGCCGCGGAACACCAGCATGCCGGCCAGCGTGACGATGAAGGCGGGGATGTGGTGGTAGGCCACCCAATAGCCCTGCGAGGCGCCGATCGCCCCGCCGGCCACCAGGCAGATCAGGCAGGCGATCCACGGGTTGATCTGCAGCCGGATCATCAGGATGGCGGCCAGCGCGCCGATGACGCCGACGATGGAGCCGACGGACAGGTCGATGTGCCCGGCGATGATCACCAGCAGCATGCCGAGCGCCATGATGACGACGAACGAGTTCTGCAGCACCAGATTGGTCAGATTGGCGGGCATGAACAACACGCCGCCGGTGATGATCTGGAAGAACACCATCACGGCGATCAGGGCGATCAGCATGCCGTAGTCTTTGGCGTTGCGCTGGAACACCGACGCGAACGACGCATTTCCTTCCGCCATCGGCGAATTCAGGCTGGACATCAAACCTTCTCCCTAAAGCACCCGCCGATCAGGTTGGAACAACCTGATCGAAAAGCGGCTGCTCAAACAAAATCTGGAGCATTCGCTTGCCGACCAGATGGGTCCATCTGGCCGGCGAGTGCTCTAGCGCATGATGGCGCCCATGATGTTTTCCTGGCTGGCCTCGGCGACGGGCATTTCGGCGACGACGGCACCTTCGTTCATGACGTAGATGCGGTCGCAGGTGCCGAGCAGCTCCGGCATTTCCGAGGAGATGAAGATGACCGCTTTGCCGGCGGCGACGAGGTCATTGACGATGGTGTAGATCTCGTACTTGGCGCCGACGTCGATGCCGCGCGTCGGCTCGTCGAGGATCAGCACGTCCGGATTGGCGAACAGCCACTTGGCCAGCACGACCTTCTGCTGGTTGCCA
>JAGSYU010000251.1 GCA_018262575.1 Pseudomonadota bacterium
CCAACCCGGCCACCGCTGCCGCCGCCCAGGCCGATGCCGCCCGCTATGCGGTTGGCACCTCGGGCGCCGTGATCGGCACCCATGGCGATGCCGGCGCCAAGTTCGTCACCGAGACGGCCACCGACGACAGCTCGAACCTGTTCGTCCAGAAGGTGGTGGTCGAGAACCCCGCCAACGCCGAGGCCGCCAAGGCCGCCGCCGCAAACTTTGCCAAGCCGACCTTCTACGGCAGCCAGAGCGACGAAGAGGCCGCCAAGCTTCGCGGCTGATCTCTCGGAGATCAACGCGCTGAGGGAGGGGCCGGCCGTCGACTCCAGCGGCCGGCCATCCCCCTCACCCATCGAACCCTAGACAACTGGAGTCCTGGCCGATTTTGCATTTGCAGGGTGGCGTGCTGCCCTGCGTCAGGCCCGCTCGATCCGATTGCGGCCATTGGCCTTGGCGCGATAGAGGGCGGCATCAACCCGGCGGAAGAGGACGTGTGCCTCCTCGCCTGCGGCGAGTTCACCGACGCCGATACTCACCGTGACGTGGTCGGCTGTCGCAAGCTTGATATCCGCGACTTGTAGCAGGATGTCGGAGGCCAGAATCGAAGCGAGGGCCAATCCTGTTTCGGGGAGTAGGATCGCAAATTCTTCGCCTCCCCACCGGGCGACACAATCGGATTGCCTGGACCGATGTTGCAAGACGTCGGCGACGCGGCAGAGGGCTTCGTCGCCTGCGACATGGCCGAATTGATCATTGAGGCGCTTGAAATGGTCGATGTCGATCATGACCAATGAGTAGGGACGCCCCGACCTGACAAAATGCGCGGTTGCCTGTTCGACCACCTGTTCAAAGCGGCGGCGATTCCACAGTCCGGTGAGCGGATCAGTCAGGGCGGCTTCCTCAAGACGCGTTTCGAGGCCTTTGCGATCCGTGATGTCGAGAAGAACGCCATTGAACACAACGGTTCCGTTGGCCCGCGAGCGCGATCTTGCGCGGCCGAGCAGCCATTTGCCGCCGCCCGGTCCTCTGATCTGGAACTCTCGCTCCCACGGCAGACGATGGAGAGCTGACGCCTTGAGACTGCGCAGCAGCTCGATCGATCCGGCGCGGTCGACCAGCGACGACAAGATGGCTGGCGACGTCAGGTCCGCCCCCTCCGGCAGGCCGAAGAAGGCTTTGGCGGCCCCGTTGAAATAGGTGGCGCCAAGATGGCCGTCGGCCGTCATTTCGGCCTGGAACACGACGCCGGGCAAGGTGTTGATCAGATCGGCGATCTGGTCCTCGCGTTCGCGTTCCCGCGTCAGGTCGGTAAAGCTGACGACAACCCCCTCGACTCGATCGCCAACCCTGATCGGGCTGGCGACAACGCGCACCGGGAAGACGGTGCCATCCGCTCGCAGCATCGAGCAATCGACATCGTGCAAGGCGACCCCTGTCGCCGCGACACGCAGGATCGGATGCGGTTCGCCATCCGCCCGCGCGTCCTCGCCAAGAAAGCGCAGAATGCCGTGCCTGACGACTTCGCTCTCGTGAAGAAAGCCGAACGCGCTGACCGCTTCCGGATTGACGAAGGTGAAGGCGCCGGTGGTGTCGATGCCGCAGACGCCGACGTTGACGCTTTCGAGGAGCAGGCGATTGAACTGCTCGACCTCGATGACCGCGGTGACGTCGTGAATGATGCAAAGAAGCAGGCGCTGGCCAACAAGCTCGATCGGGCCGGCATAGACCTGCACGTCCCGGATCGTCCCATCGGACAGCCGGTGCCGAAAGCGCTGCGGATAATGGCCGCCCGACCAGGATGATATCTCACGCATGACCGGTAGAACCGACCGGTTCAGCGTGTTGATGTCCCAGACGTGGAGTGTTCGAAACGTCTCCCGACTGTAGCCGTAGAATTCGGCGGCCTTTGAGTTGGCGTCGACGATGGCGCCATCATCGTCTGGATCTATCAGCAGGATGGGCGCGGAATTGGTGCCGAACAGCGTGTCGAAGAGAACACAGCGGGTTTCGTTCTGGGTCGGACAATGAAGAAACATGCCGCAGCACTGAGAGGGGGTTTTTTCCGCGACATGTTCAGCCGCCATGCCCTCAACCCCGCCCTCTTCTTTCATCGCAGGCTCCATGTCCATCAGAGTGCACCGACGTTCCGAAACGGCTAGCCCTGATTATCATTACTTAGCCCAGAACCGTGAGAATATCTCTAATCTGCGGTCTCGGGAATGACGGACGCCTGAGCAGGGGATGGGGCCTTGGCGACGACGCCTTCCGCGCGCTTCGTCAGGTGGAAGGCCGACCTGTGCGCCTGCAGCATTTCCCTCGGCAGCGGCCGACGCTGCTCCAGTGGAACCACGCGCGCCTCCCTCCCCTCCATCAACCGCCGGTACCGCCACAGGGCCGCGCGCGCTTTCGCCCATTCCTCCAGCGCCAGCGTGCGGAGCTGAGGCGGCGACGGCGGGAAGGAGAGGTTCGGCTTGTCGCCGAGGACGGACACCTCGCCCCTGATCCAGCGCCTTGCGGCGGCCTTGACCGTCCAGGCCGGGACGTCCTCGAGGGCGATGGCGTAGGCCTCGGAGCGGGCCGTTGCGGCGTCCGGGCCGAGGCTCGAGGCAGGGAAGGCGAGGAGGAGGCGGGCGACTTCCCCAAGTGCCGCGAACTTGTCCGGCGTGGCTTCGGCGAGCGGTGCGACTTCATCGACCAATCGCGACAAGATCGATCGTTCGTCCGGGGTAAGGCCCCGGCTCAAGGTCGGGGTCCGGCTCGCCGCGTCCTCCGGGTTCAGGGTACGCTCCAGCTTGGCGAGCGAGGGCGGCAATGAGAAGGTCGTGGGGCGAGGCTGCGGCAGGGCGGGAAGTGCGGGACGGTCGGACAAGGTTCGGCTCCGGTGCGGGTTTCAGGCGGGTGTCGCGGGCCTGGTAGACGGCTTCGGTGAAGTAGCTCCAGGACCGGATGCTCGACGGCCTGGCCCGGCTGCATCGAGCCTGGATGGTCGGCAGAATGTCGGCCTGAAGGTCGCAGCCGTTGCGGATCCAGTTGATCGGACCGGACAGAACGAGCAGCCCCGGCGATGAGGCAGGCTTGGCCAGCGCCCTCCCCCCGGCATCGGCCAGCTGACGACCAAGCGTCTCGCCATCCGGCTCCGAGACCGGCATCGGTTCAATCGCCAGTTCTGGCGCCGGCTCGCGGGCGTCCGGTGTAGTCTGGGGGGATATAGGGGGGGTGTTAGGGGGTGTGGGGGAAAGCGGGGGGGAGGAAGGGGGGCACTGGGGGGTGTCGAGCGACTGTCCGGTGACCGTCGCGTGACCGTCACGCTTCCTGTCACGCTCCCGGCGCTTGCGCTCGGTTGCCCTGGCGCGGCGCTCGGCGTCGACAGCGTCTCGGTCTTCGATCTCACGGACTGCGAAGACAATGGCACCGATCGGAGCGCCAGCGGCGGCCATGTCTTCGATGAGGCGGGCGATGCTCATTGTTCGCCCTCACTTGGCCGCGTCCGCATATCCGCCTCCCGTTCCGAAAGGAATTTGCCCAACATCGCAAGGGCTTCGAGCGCTCGCGATGTTGTTCATTCATAGGGGATCAGGGTTGCCGCGCTCGAATGAGGGGCGGAAGATGGGGCACATGCGGACCAGCGCTCACGTCAACCGTGCCAGTGAAAGGGGCTTCGATGGATCGGAACTTCGGATCAAGCAAACGTGGCGGCTTCAACGAGATCACGAAAAACTACAAGGCAGACCCTTCCTTGGAGAACTACGTGAATCTCAGGCGCGGGAGCCCGGAGGCGGAGATCGAGGTCAGTGTTATCGGCGGCTTCGATTCGATGTTCTACATGCGCGATGAGCTAGCTGTGAGCTTTCAGGAGGTTGTCCATTCGGAGCAGATTTTGGAGACTGGAGTTACCACACCTCAGTTTTCCAGGATCGCCCCGAATGAACATCCACAAGATCTGTCGAAGGCGGAAGCGTCCCGTCGCTATGGTGTTTGTGCGAAGATTGTCTCGCGTTGGGTTGAGCGCTTTCGTGTCGACGGATCGGCCGGGATGGTCGACCGTTCGTCTCGTCCGAAGACCAGCTCCAGGCAAATCGCGGTGGAAGTTTGCCACCGGATTGCCGCCTTGCGGCGCGAACGGCTGACTGCCAGGCATATCGCCCGCGAAACCAAGGTCTCGCCGGCCTCGGTCAGCCGCGTGTTGAAGCGAGCCGGACTGTCACGGTTGAAGGACTTGGCGCCGGCAGACCCGATCGTCCGCTATCAATATGCTGAGCCCGGTGGCTTGATCCACTTCGATATCAAACGCTTGGGTCGCTTCGACCGGGTTGGTCACCGGATCACCGGAGATCGCACCGGACAGAGCAACTCGCGCGGCGTCGGCTGGGAATATGTCCATGTTGCCATCGACGATGCCTCGCGCGTCGCCTACACCGGCATCTTCCCTGACGAGAAGGCTGTCAGTGCCTTGGCCTTCCTGAAAGCCACGATCGCCTACTACAAAGGTCTCGGCATAACCGTAACCCGCGTCATGAGCGACAACGGATCGTGCTACAAATCCAAAGACTTCGCAAAGGCTTGCCGAGATCTCGGTCTCAAACACATCCGAACCAAGCCCTACACGCCGAAGACCAACGGAAAGGCTGAGCGGTTCATCCAGACCGCTCTGCGTGAATGGGCATACGCACGCGCCTATCCGACCTCAGATCACCGAAAGGCCCACTTGCCAGAGTGGACCCACATGTACAATTGGCACAGACCACACGGCAGCCTTGACGCGAAAACACCCATCAGTCGCCTCAACCTAACCCGAGACAACCTCTTGAGGCTTCACAGGCTTCACATCTAGAGCGTTTCTTTCTTTATCGGAATCGGGGATTCCGTTGACGGTCGGATTGTGATTCAAAATGCAGGCTGGACGGAGGCCTGCATCAGATGGTTAGACCTCTCTCGAACGATTTGCGTGAACGGGTTGTCGCGGCGGTGCTCGCAGGAGAGACCAGCCGGTCAATAGCTGCGCGGTTCGGCGTTGCGGTATCCTCGGTGGTGAAGTGGTCGCAACGCCATCGGATAACGGGTTCGGTGGCTCCGGGTAAGATGGGCGGTCACCGCAAGTGGGTGTTGGAGCCGCACCGAGCCTTCATTGTCGAACGGATCAACCAGACGCCGCAGTTAACGCTGCATCGACTGAAGGATGAGCTGGCAGCGTGCGGCATCGTCGTCTCGCATGACGCTATCTGGCGGTTCTTGCGCCGCGAGGGCCTGCGCTTCAAAAAAAACGATGTTCGCCCTTGAGCAGGCCCGTGCTGGCACGGCCCGTAGGCGTGAGCGCTGGCGATCCTGGCAAGGAAGGCTCGATCCACAAAGACTGGTCTTCATTGACGAAACCTGGATCAAGACCAACATGGCGCCGCTCTATGGCTGGGGCGTCAAGGGCAAACGCCTCAAGGGCTTGGCCCCACATGGCCATTGGCGGACACTCACCTTCCTCGGGGCTCTCAGGGCTGATCGGCTGGTGGCGCCATGTGTCTTCAACGGGCCGATCAACGGCCAGTCGTTCCGTGCTTATGTCGAGCAGCAACTTGTCGCGACGTTGAAGCCCGGCGACATTGTCATCATGGACAATCTCGGTAGCCACAAGTCGGCCGCCGTGCGCGATCTGATCAGGAAAGCTGGAGCGAGACTTTGGTACCTGCCACCGTATTCTCCTGATCTCAATCCGATCGAACAGGTCTTTGCCAAGATCAAGCATTGGATGCGCCAGGAGCAGAAACGCACGATCGAGGACACCTGGCGACATATCGGAGTCCTAGTCGACACCATTGGGCCGCAGGAATGCTCCAACTACCTTGCAAACGCAGGGTACGCTTCTATCAAAACAGGAAACGCTCTAGCCACCGATCGGGATAAGGTCCATCCCAACCGTCATCTCAACGGCTGGACCGGCATCCTGCAAGCCGATGCCTATGGCGGCTACAATGACCTCTACCGAGAGGACCGCAAACCAGGACCGGTTGTCAGCGCTCTGTGCTGGAGCCGGGCTCGCCGGAAGTTCTTCGAACTGGCCGACATCGCCGGCAATGTCCGCAAGGGCAAACCCGTCCACGCCATATCGCCGGTCGCGCTCGCGGCGGTGACCCGCATGGACGCTCTGTTTGCCATCGAGCGCGACATCAACGGCCTCGACGCCGAGGCCAGGAGGGAGGCGCGGCAACGGTTGTCGCACCCACTGGCGTGCCGCAAGTGGATGGATATCGCTCCTACAAGACGCTGGCCGAGCGGCGGTGCCAAAGCAACGCTGGTCCGCTTCGGCTTGCCTTCTGTCTGGCGCATGCGCGGCGCAAGTTCGTCGAGGTGGTCAAGACGACGGGGTCAAGCGAGGCGC
>JAGSYU010000252.1 GCA_018262575.1 Pseudomonadota bacterium
GAGCGCCACCACGGCGAGGCCGAAGGCTTTCAGCGCATAGGTATCGAGGTCGGACGCTCCCACCTCGGTCATGCGATCGGCGAGGTCGGCGACATAGTCCGCGCCCTTGCCATAGCCGGCGCCCTTCAGGAGGTCGGTGCAGACGCTGACCGGCTTGAGGCCGAGCGCCACCGTGTCGGCGAAGTTGCCGACGTCGATGCCGGCCGAGAACGAGATCGGGAAACGATCGCCGAACTCGGCCCGGAAGCGAGCGACGAGTTCGACGGCCAGTACGTGCAGCGGCGGCCCGGACAGGTACATCTCGCCGGTACCGGCCGGGAAGAACTGCTTGTGGTTGTGGACGAGCAGCGTGTTGGAGAACTTGACTCCGAAGCCGCGCCCAAGCTTGTCGGCCAGCTCTCCGAGCCGGCTAACGATGCCCCTGACATCCTGCCATGTCGCGTCCTTCTCGAAGGTCGCGTCGGGCACCACGAGGTCGGTATAGCCGAGCCTGTCGTGCAGGAGAGCGTTGAGGTCGGTTTTGCCGAGCAGCGTCGGGTTGAGCTTGACGACGACGTCGAGGCCCTCCTCAGCCATCAGATGCGCGGCGATCGCTTCGATCTCGCCGGGCGGGCAGCCATGGAAGGTCGAGACGGTGACGCTGTCGGAGATGCAGGTGGGGTAGGCGAGGTTGCGGAACCGGGCGTAAGGTTCGGGAATCTGTGGCCGCAGCCGGTCGATGACGACGCTGGCGTCCTTCAGGCCGGCGATGAAGGCGCGGACCTTGTCCGAGCGGATGCCGGCGAGATCGTAGCCGACGCTCATGTCGATGACGGTGTCATCAAGGCCAGGAGCCAGGCCCGCCGCCCTGGCCATCTCGATCAGCATCCTCGCCTTGACGTATTCCTCGAGCGACTGTTCGAGGGAAAGCTCCTGCGACCATTCGATGTTGAAGCCCACCGTCTCCATGTCGATGCAGGGGCGGGCGATGTCGAGATGATCGAGCACCTGCACCGTCTTGAGCTCGATCACCCGGCCACCGGCCAGCCAGCTGAGCACGATGTTCTGCGCCAGCTGGGTGTGCGGCCCGGCCGCCGGCCCGAAGGGCGTCGCCGCCTTGCGGCCGAAAATCGAGGTGGAAAGGTCGCGGCCGGCCGCCGCCTTGGCGAACTTGAAACGCGGCAGGTGGAAGGCGGCCTTCTTCGCCTCAAGCTCGCGGAACATCCGGTTGACGAGCACCGGCAGCGGGATCGGCGTCAGGTCGGCCATGCAAATGAATCCCCAAAAGGCGTCAGACTGGCGCCGACAGGAGCGGATACATCTCCGGCCGCCGGTGCTTCTGGAAGTTGAAGATGTTGGCGCGGATCTCGGTGCAGCGGTCGAGATCGCAGTCGTGCATCACCAGTTCATCGCCCAGCGTCGACGCCATGGCGACGATCTCGCCGGTCGGGGCGATGATGCAGCTCTGGCCGATCAGCACGCAGTTCTCCTCGTTGCCGGCCTTGCCGACGCCCACCACCCACGGCGAGGTGATTATGGAAGCACTGGAGATGATCGTGCTCGGGCGCAAGCGGGTAGTGATACGGCGTGTTGTAGCCGATCAGCACCATCTCGGTGCCACGCAGCGCGTGCTCGCGATAGGTCTCCGGCCAGCGACGGTCGTTGCAGATGGCCATGCCGATCTTGCCGTCGAGGCAGTCGGCCGGCGTGAAGAAGGTATCGCCCGGCTCGAAATAGCGCTTCTCGAGATGCTGGAAGGCCCGCCACGGCTCGTTCTCCGTGTGTCCGGGCAGATGAACCTTGTGGTAGCGGTGGACGATGGCGCCCGTCTTGTCGACGATGATCGAGGTGTTGAACCGCCGGACACGGCCGTCGATCACCGTCTTCTCGGCATAGCCGAAGCTGATGGCGACGCCGAGTTCCTTCACCTTGGCGAACAGCGGCGCCGTCGCCGGGCCGGGCATCTCAGTTTCGAAGAAGGCGTCGACCTCGGCCTGATCCTCCATGAACCAGCGCGGGAAGAAGGTGGTCAGCGCCAGCTCGGGATAGACCACGAGGTCGCAGCCGCGTCGGGCGGCCTTCTCAAGCAGGGCGATCATCCGGGCGATGACCACCTCGCGGCTGTCGGCGCGGGCGATCGGGCCGAGTTGGGCGGCGCCGACGACGATGGTGCGGGACATTCTCTCGATACTCCTCAGACAGATATGTTGGCGCGACCGGCCAGTTCCAGCGCCAGCGTGCCAAGCACGGCGAGCCCGTTGGCGATGTCGTCCGGCGCCGTATATTCGGCGATGTTATGGCTGAGCCCGGCGATGGATGGCACGAACACCATGGCGGCCGGGCAGGTGCGGGCCAGCATCTGGGCGTCGTGGCCGGCGCCCGAGAACATGCGGCGGGTGGACAGGCCGAGGCTCCTGGCCGTCTGCTCGACGCGGCCAACCAGGTCGCCGTCGAAAGCCACCGGCTCGAAACGGGCGAGCTGGCGGCGAGTGAAGGAGACGTGCTCCTCCTCGGCGACGCGGGCGACCAGCGCGGCGAGGCGCGCCTCCGCCTCGGCCAGCACCTTCTCGTGTGGATGACGGAGATCGACGGTCATCTGGGCCATTTCGGCGACGACGTTGACGAGGTTGGGACGAAGGCGCAGCGAGCCGACGGTGCCGACCATGTCGCCGCCGATCGACTTGGCGATGTCGGCGACGCCGTGGGCGATGCGGGCGGCGGCGAGGCCAGCGTCACGTCGGAGGCGCATCGGCGTGGCGCCGGCATGGCTCGCCCGGCCGGACAGCGTGATCTCCGTCCAGGAGATGCCTTGCACGCCCTCGACGACGCCGATGTCGATACCCTCGGCCTCCAGCACCGGTCCCTGCTCGATGTGATACTCGAGATAGGCGGCCGCCTTGATGCCGCCGAGCGGCGCCGAGCCGGCGTAGCCGACATCGACGAGATCGTCGCCGAGCCGCGTGCCGTCGATGGAAATGGTGTCGAGCGCCTCCTGGAGCGGCAGGTCGCCGACGTGGACGAGGCTGCCCAGCATATCCGGCTGGAAGCGGGCGCCCTCCTCGTTGGTGAAGGCGGCGACGGTGACCGGATGCACCGTGGCGATGCTGGCGTCGTCAAGGGCCTGCAGCACTTCAAGGCCGGCGAGCACGCCGAGATTGCCGTCATAGAGGCCGCCGGTCGCCACCGTGTCGATGTGCGAGCCGATCATCACCGAGGGGCCATCCTGCGTTCCCTTGCGGGTGGCGAAGATATTGCCGATCGGGTCGATCGCCACGGCGAGGCCCTGGTCCCGCATCCAGCCGACCACCAGGTCGCGGCCGGCGCCGTCCTCCGGTGTCAGGGCGAGGCGGCAGACGCCGCCCGATGGAAGCGCTCCGATCTGGCCGAGCGCCTTGAGGCGGGCGACGAGACGGTCACCATTGACGGGGAGGGCGGGAGAAAGGTCGGTCATCTCTGTACTCCAGCGCGAACCGCGTCGCCGGTGCGGCCGACGATGCGGGCGTAAAGATCCGGATCGGTGTCACCCTCGCTGCCGAATAGCAAGACGCGCGAGGCGGTGTTGAGACCGAGCGCCTGCCGCCAGTCCGGCCGGCCGGCGGCGACCATCAATCCGGCAAGGCCCGCGACCCCCGATTCGCCGCCGACGATGGTGGCCCCGGCGGCGCCCGACGCCAAGAGCCGCATTGCGGCAAGCGCCGCTTCGTCAGGGATGGTCATGAAGGCAGACGCTCCACCTTCGAGGAGCGGCCAGGCGATCACCGATGGCTCACCGCAGGCCATGCCGGCCATGACGGTATCAAGGTCGCCGGTGACGGCCGTCGGCCTGCCGGCCCGCGCGCTTTCGTAGAGGCAGGCGGCTTTGTCCGGCTCCACCACGACAATGGCAGGTGTGTCGGCGCCATAGGCTTCCCAGAGATGGGCGATGATGGCGGCGGCGAGACCACCGACGCCGCCCTGGATGAAGATGTGGGTGGGCGGCGCGTCGAGCGCCCCAAGCGCTTCGGCCACCATCACCGAATAGCCCTGCATCACATCGCGAGGCACGTCGGTATAGCCGGGATAGGAGGTATCGGAGACCACGAACCAGCCGTTCGCCGCGGCGGTCCGGTCGGCCTCGCGCACCGAGTCGTCGTAATTGCCTGATGTTCGTACAACCTCGGCACCGTAGTGGCGGATGGCATCGGCCCGCCGTTCCGACACGGTGGCGTGGATGAAGATCACCGCCCGCGCGCCGAACACCCGCGCGCCCCAGGCAACGGAACGGCCGTGGTTGCCGTCGGTGGCGCAGCAGACGGTCATGTCCTTGACGGAGTCCTTCAACCGGCCGGCCGCCAGCGCCGTCTCGTCGACGCTGCCGTCGCGCTGCCGGAGTTCGGTGGCGAGCAGGCGAAACACCGCATACGCACCGCCGAGCGCCTTGAACGAGCCGAGGCCGAAGCGACCGCCCTCGTCCTTGTAGCGGACGCTGGCGACGCCGAGCCGCGCCGCCAGCGTGGAAAGCGAGGCGAGCGGCGTTGGCGCGTAGCCCGGCCAGGACGAGATGACCGAGGCCGCCCGGACGTAGCCGGTGTGCGACAGTGTCGCCTTGAGGGCTTCGGGATAGGCGCCCTTGGTGCGGGTAGAATTGACGATGAAGGCGGCCTTGGCGGGAGAAAAGGCCGGATCGGAGAACAAATCAGTCATTGGTCCGTTGTTTCTGCTGCCGGCTTCCCGGCTTGACAGGGGAGCATATATGAAAGAGAATTTTCATGAAATGGAAAAGATGAAAAAAACAGCAACTGCCTTTATCGTGGACGGACGAGGTGACGCGGTCTCTGGTGACGGGGTCAACGCGCGCATCGCCGCGCTGTTTGATGCGTTGACCGAAAGTGAGAAGCGCCTCGCCGAGGTGGTGCTGGAGGCAGCCGGCGATCTCTCGGCTTTCACCGCTGGCGAACTGGCCGCCCGCGCCGATGTCTCGGCGGCGACAGCTGCCCGCTTCTTCCGCCGGCTCGGCTATGAGAGCTATGGCGATCTGCGCCGCTCTGCCCGCGATGCGCGCACATGGGGCTCGCC
>JAGSYU010000253.1 GCA_018262575.1 Pseudomonadota bacterium
TGTGTGTTGGCAGCGGGGAGGTCTTGTTCGCTGCCGATGACCAATACTTAGGTCGTATCCGTTCACGCCGAAACGGGCCGCCGTTGACAACTGCGGGTGAACGATTTGATCGGCAATCGCGATCGCGTGTAGGAAGACGTGAACGATGGCGGGTCGCCTGCGCCTTGCCGCACGGCCAGGTGCTTTCACCCAGACGACCTGCCCGGCCTCCAGACTGCTGCCCCCTGGATCTCCGCTTGCCTTTGACTGACCGCCGATGCGTCGGGCCGGCTTCATCAAGCCTCAAGTGTTTCATGATATGCACTATTGGCCGGAAACAGCGGGCGCCATCGCTTGCCGCCGGCTTCCTGGGGAAGGGGTATTTCATGAAATCAGCATTGGTTATCGGCGCGTTTCTCGCCGTCCTGCCGACCCTGGCCGTTGCCGGCGAGAAGGTCGATATGGCCGAACTCACCTGCAAGCAGTTTTTGGCCGACGAGGAAGGCATCCTGCCGACGGTGGTCTGGATTGACGGCTATCTCAGCCACCAGAGCGGCAACACGGTGATCGACATGGATCAGCTGGTCGAGAACGTGAAGCAGATCGCCAACGACTGCGCCGCCGAGCCCGACAAGAAGATCATGGATCTGGTGCCGGAAGACGAGTGAGCCCAGAGCCTGAGCCGAAACTCTGCTGGGGCGGGCATCTCGCTTCGAGGTCTGCGCGTCCGGTGCTCACGAACATTAGGTTCGCTCCGCTCCGGTTCTCGCACTCATCGCCACCTGCCGCACCCCAGCGAATTTCGGATCAGGCTCTCGGCATCCGCCGGATAACGTCAGACCAAGGACCGCTCTCCGGCCGCCAGCCGGTGGGCGGTCTTTTTCATGGAGCGGGTGCGGGCGCGACGGGAGTGGGCGTGGCGGCGGCGAGCTGGGCGTCGATGCCGGCGATCAGCGCCACCAGCGTGGCGGTGTTGCGCCCGAGGTCGTAGTAGCCGATCTGGCTGCGCGAATAGGCGTAGAGGAGGGAGCCGCCGCCACGGGCCGGCGCGATCATCACCGACAGCGTCGAGGGCATGCGCAGCACCGGTGAGAAGACAATCGCCCTGAGGCGGGTGTTCACCGGGTTGGCGCCCACCTGGCGCACCTTGCCCGGCAGTCGCCTCACCACCTTTTCCGCCACGGCGAACAGGGCGGCTGGCGGCAGGTCGTAGCGGCGCGTCTCGATGTCGGGGATGCCCTTCAGGCAGTCGTCGGCCGGGCAGGCGAGGCTGTCGTTGAGCTTGCCGGTGCGCGAGGGCAGGGAAAAGTCGTAGGGACCGAGGTCGGGCGAGCCGAACACCGCTTCCCAGCTGGCTTCCCGGCCGTAGGTGTTGAACGCCAGCACCAGGAGCAGGAACGCCCCGACGAGGGCCGCCAGCACCAAACCGAGGAAACGCAGAGGAGACATTGGATACCGGGGTTACGAGCGCGAGCGATCCCAGCTTTTAACCCGATTGAACAGGGCGCGCCAGAGGTCGGCCGATACCACGAGCCAGCCGGCCAGAACGGCCATGACGACGATCATGGCCAGGCTGCCCGATCGGCCGGGCGTCGGGGCAATGGCGTAGCTCATGTCGCGCGGCAGGGCGTTGACGAAGGGCACGGGATCGCCGGCCGGACGGATGGCGCCGGTCTCGGCGTCGAGCGTGGCGATGGCCGGCACGATCTCGGCGGCGCTCACCGGCGACAGGCTGGCAAACAGCAGCGTGATCGCCAGAACCAGCGAGGTGGCGACGGCGATCATGATCGACGCGCCGGCTCCGACGGACAGTTCGTGGCCGCGCTTGGTTGTCGCCCCGAGGGAAATATTGAAGGGGGTGTCGTCAATCCGGTCGGTCATCGCTCTCGTCCTTGCCGCGTCAGCCGCCCGACCGGGCCTTCGGTCTACGACTTTCGATGGGCAGAGGATGCCCGGCGAATGGGTCGTGCCCATGCCGGGAATGAGGTGGGTGACGGGAGATGTCGTGGCGGTTTTGTGGCGGGGTTAACACTTGACCGGTGGAGGGTTGGTGAACAAGCCAACCACTTTCGAAAGTGGCTGTTTATCCAGCGGCTTGGCGGGCGGAGCATCCGTGGTGTGGTTAACGATGTGTGAAGGCAAAGGCTCGCTTTTTTCACAGTCGATGGCGTGACGGGGCGAGCCTTCTGGACCGGGCCTTGCCGAGGGCCGATCGTCTCACGTGGAGGGTGACATGGGCCGGTCGTTTGGCTCTGGAGACCTGTATCCGCCTGGATGACAGGCGATGGTCATTCAAAGCACATCGGATTGCACTCGGCGCCATATTGGTTGTATGATGCAACTATACTCGCAGGGAGCTGCCGAACGTGACCGCCGATCCGTTCCTGGTTGACGACATCCGGGCCGCCTCGCGCACGCTGGTTCGGGCGTGGGGGTTCATGGGCGGCGATTTCGCCGGAACCGATCTTTCGCCATCGGCGGTGCATGCGCTGATCGAGATCGAGGCCGGCGGCGTCACGGCGCGCGACCTCGGCACCCGCCTGCGTCTTGAGAAATCGTCGGTCAGCCGGATGCTGCGCAAGCTGGTGGCGGCCGGCGACGTGAGGGAGGCAGCCGGAGCGACCGACGGCCGGGTCAAGGTGCTGTCGCTCACCGCCGCCGGGCAGAGGCGGGTGGCGGCGATCCATGCCTTCGCGAGCCGCCAGGTCACGGACGCGCTGAGCCGCCTTGATGACGGCGAGGACCGCGCCGTGCTGGACGGGCTGCGCCTTTATACCGGGGCGCTTGGGGCGAGGGCGGAAGCGCCCGTCGAGATCGTCGGCGGCTATCGGCCGGGCCTGATTGCCCGCATCACCGGGATGCACGCGCTCTATTACGCGCGGGAATCGGGGTTCGGTCAGCGCTTCGAATCGGTGGTGGCGGCCGGGCTGGCCGAGTTCTGCAATCGCCTCGACAGGCCGCGCAACGCCATCTGGACGGCGCGACAACAGGGCGACATCGTCGGCTCGGTGGCCATCGACGGCGAGGACCTCGGCGGCACCATCGCCCACCTGCGCTGGTTCATCGTCGGCGACGGCGTGCGCGGCGGCGGGGTGGGCAAGACGCTTCTGGATACGGCGCTGACCTTCGCCGACGCGCAAGGGTTCACCGAGACGCAGCTGTGGACGTTCGCGGGCCTCAACGCCGCCCGCCACCTCTATGAAACGCGCGGCTTTGTCCTGGCGGAGGAATACGCCGGCGCCCAATGGGGCAAGGACGTTCTGGAGCAGCGCTTTGTCAGGTCGCATCCATGACGGTATCCCGACATGAAAAAGGGACCGGAGGCGAACCTCCGATCCCCAATGGGTGTCCGGTTTTCGGGCGCGCTTACGACAGCGAGGCGGCGAAGCGCTGGATGCGGATGCAGGCTTCCTCGAGGTCCTTGGTCGCCGTGGCGTAGGAGATGCGGAAGTTGGGGCCGAGGCCGAAGGCCGAGCCCTGCACCACCGCGACGCCCTCGGCTTCCAGCAGCTCGGTGACGAAGTCGTCGTCGGAGGCGATCACCTTGCCGGCCGCCGTTGTCTTGCCGATCAGGCCGGCGCAGGACGGGTAGACGTAGAAGGCGCCTTCCGGCGTCGGGCAGTGGATGCCGCGCGCCTGGTTGAGCATGGACACCACGA
>JAGSYU010000023.1 GCA_018262575.1 Pseudomonadota bacterium
TTTGCCGGGGACTTCGCGGCCGAGGAAGATGTTCTCCGCCGCGCCGAGGTTGTCGCAGAGCGCCAGATCCTGGAACACCGTTTCGATGCCGAGGTCGCGCGCCTGCAAGGGCGAGGGGATGTCCACTTCCTTGCCATCGAGTTCGATGGTGCCGCCGTCCGGCCGGTGAACGCCGGCAACCGTCTGGATCAGCGTCGACTTGCCGGCGCCGTTGTCGCCGAGCAGGGCGACAGTCTCACCGGGGTAGACGTCGAAGTCGACTTGATCGACGGCGACCAGACCGCCGAAGCGCTTGGTGACCTTGCGACAGCGCAGGACCGGGGTGAGGCCCTCGGGATGCGGGGCCTGAGGGATCGACGGGGCGCCGGAGACGGGGTGGGGTGCGAGCATGGTCATGGGAAGAACCTCCCCTTGGCCTGATCCACCAGGACGGCCATGATGATGACGGCGCCAACGGCGACGTATTGCCAGAAGGGGTCGACGGCCATGGCCGCCGAGCATGGAGGCTCCGCCGATGGCGATCGCGGCGACCGACGACAGCATCAGTGCGTCGCCGGCATTGGC
The DNA here is from genome assembly GCA_018262575.1 of Pseudomonadota bacterium. Taxonomy (GTDB): domain Bacteria; phylum Pseudomonadota; class Alphaproteobacteria; order Rhizobiales; family Pleomorphomonadaceae; genus Pleomorphomonas. Next base: position 565 of record JAGSYU010000023.1, read on the forward strand.
GACGCCGCCGTTGAAGCGCAGCACGTAGAGAAAGCCGGCCAGTGACGCCGATACCGCGCAGAGCACGTAGATCTTGAACAGCGTCCAGCCGAGCGGAATACCGGCCCGCGACGCGGCCTTCGGATTGCCGCCGACGGCGTAGACATGCCGACCGAAGCGGGTGCTGCCGAGCAACCAGCCACAGAACGAGGCAAGAATGACGATGTAGACGACCTGTAGCGGAAAGAAGCCGAGAACATCGCGCACGGCCGTTCCCGTCACGCCGCTCGGCATGGCCAGAAAGCTGAGGCCGGCGTCGGGGTGGAAATAAGCCAGGAAGCCGTTGCCGTAGAAGCCGAGGCCGCGCGTACTGATGGACACCGGCGGGCCGCCGGACAGCACATAGGCAACACCTTCGGCCACCGACAAAGAGCCGAGCGTGGCGATGAACGGCGGCACGCGCATATAGGCGACGAGAACGCCGTTGACCGCACCAGCGGCCAGGCCGATGAAAAGCGACGTCATCAGGCCGAGCAAGATGATCACGGGCAGCGGGTAACCGGTCAACGCTTGCATGACGATAGCGCTGGCGACACTTGAAAGCCCCATCACGAAGCCGGTCGACAGGTCGATGCCGGCGGAGATGATGACGAAGGTCTGCCCGAGGCCGAGCACAAGCAGCACCGCCATATTGGCGCCGACCGCCTGGAAGTTGAAAAGATCTAGGAAGCCCGGCGCCGCGATCGAGAAAAAGACGATCAGGGCAATCAGAAACAGAACGGCCCACATGCGACCGGCGAAGGCGACGAGATTGGATGGCGCCAGGACTTCGTCTTGCATCGCGAAAGCGTCAGGTACCGTGGAAGCATCTGGGGCCGAGGACGATAAGCTGGTTGTTTTGGCACTCATGGAGCGCGTCCTTGAGCTGAAAGGTGGAGGGGGGCGCGCACCGCGCCGAACGCCATCGACCTGTCGATGGACGTGTCAGGCAACCGAGGCGGCTCCGGGTCGCTGGGGGAAGACATGACCCGGCGCCGCGCTTCGGCGCCCGTCCGGGAGAGTGGAGGAGCCTCCCAGACGGGCCTTGCCGTATTACTTGGCCTTGTAGATCGCCGACTGGGCTTCCGGACTGTCGACGTTGTCGCGGGTGATCGTCACGAAGGGGACGGCGACCTTGGCGGCAATGTCGGTCTTGCCCATGAGAGAGTCGTAGACCGACTGGACGGCGACGGCGCCGATCTGGCCGGGCTGCTGAGCGATGACGATATCGATCAGGCCGTCTTTCAGGCTGGCGATGGCCTCTTCAGGCGCATCGAAGCTGGCAATCTTGACGGTGCCCTGCAGGTTGGCCGTGCGAACGGCGGCGGCAGCTCCCTGAGCGCTGAACAGATTGCCGCCGAAGACGGCGCCGATGTTCTTGTCACGCTGGAGCGCGGCTTGCGTCAGGTTGGTCGCCGTCGTGGCGTTGCTCTGGGTATAGTCGACACCGGCCAGCTTGACCGCGCCGTTGGTCGCTTCGACAGCGGCTTTGCAGCCATCGCGGCGCAGCGTGTCGGAGGGAACATTCGGCGTCGAGACGAGCACATAAAGCGAACCCTTGCCGCCCATGCCGTCGATCAGCGCCTTGCAGGCCGTCTCACCACCGGCGAAGTTGTCGGACGACACGCCAGCCACCGGGAAGGTCACGGGGCCCTTCTTGTAGTCGCCATCGCCGATGAACGTATCGGCCGTGGCGATGGCAATACCGGCTTGAGAGGCGCGCTCAAGCACGGCGACCATGGCGGTCGGATCGTTGGGAACGGCGACCATGCCGGTCACCTTCTTGGCGATCATGGCGTCGATCAGCGGCGTCTGCAACTGCGGGTTCCACTGCGACGGACCGTCGGCGACGAGCGTGATGCCGAGTTCCTCAGCCTTGGCGCGCGCACCCTTTTCCATGGTCACGTAGAATGGGTCGCCTTTGATGCCGTAGATCAGCGCGACGGTGATGTCGGCCGGCTGCAGCGACGCAGCCATGGCACCGGCCGACGACATCAGCACGGCGGCGAGCGCGATAGAAATCTTGTTCATGTGTCTCCTCCCAAAACCGGCGGCGGCTCCTCAGTCGCACCGTCGGGCCCGGACTACCGTCGCGGCCGTCCGTATTCGGCAATTCTCCTGTAACATCTTTCCGTAACAAATTTCAATAGGGAGTGATGAGAATTTCAAGCCGTGACCGGTGTGGTTGAAACAACTTGCTATGATGCGCTGGGGTGGGGCTGACGATGGAACATCTTCCATCTCAGGCAGGCGGCGTTCCGCGGCCGGTCGACGTGGCGACAAAGGAGTGTCAAGTCGACGCCATCGGCACCGGACTTACGGGGCCGAGCGTCGAGGCACCTACCGAAAAATTCGATGAATCAATGAATTGATAAAGATGCCACCGCCGCGAGATCGCTCGCTGGCCGGTCGGTTCAGGCGCAGAGGTCGAGAACGGCCAGGGCGGTGCGGACGTCAGTGACGAGGATGTTGATGAGCCGCGACCGTGCGGCGCCGATGATGGCGGCGGCCTTGGCCGCCGATACGGCGACGCCGATGACCGATGGAATTTCTCTCAGTTGCTCGACCGACAAGGCGATCAGCCGATCGGCGCCGTCCCAGGGCACCATTTGCCCATGGATATCGAAATAGTGGCGGATGACGTCGCCCACCGCGCTGGTCAGCAGGCGTTCGTCGGGCGTGACGCCGAGTTGTCCGGGCGTCGGCGACACGTGCGGCAGGCCGATTCCAACCAGGGCAGCCTCCACCTTGTCCCACAGGGCGATGGTTTCCCGGCTGCTGGCGTCGCTCAGGAAGGCTTGCCGCAACGCTGCCGACGGCAAATAGGGCGCGTGCAGGAAACGGGGCGTCCCCCCCATCTGCTCGGCGGCCAGGCGAACGAACTCGTTGATCTGGAAATGCTCGGCCGTCTCCTGCATGCCGCCGTTGGCTGGAACGGTGACGACGCCTGGTATCCGCTGCAGACCGGCCTGAATGATGTCTCTGACCGCGCGCCCCCAGCCGATCGCCACGACCGATCCGGGATGGAGTTCCGCATCTATCAAGCAGGTGGAAACGGCACCGGCGAGTAGGGTCACGGCATTGGCTTCCGGCACATCGGCGACGATGACACGCTTCAGGCCGAGCTTCCTCTCAAGGTCATGGGCCAACTCCTCCGGTCCCACCAGCTCCCTGACTTCGATCTGTACGATGCCGTCCTCGCGGGCTCGTTTGAGCAGCCGCGAAATGGTGGCCGTCGAGAGACCGAGCTGTCGGGCAATCTCGTTCTGAGGGATGTTCGACAAGTAGTAGAGCTTGGCGACTGTGTGCAGGAGAGCCCGTGAGGACCCGGGCTCCTGCCCGGCGGGATCGGACAGATCGACCTCCTTGAAATAGATTACAGCTCTCCTTAGCATTGCGGGAAATTTATTGAAACAACCAATCCATCAGCAATCCCCACCATGGCCCGCTCAGATGCGCCAGGGCAGTGGTCCGGGCAGTGTTACGACGCCCAGTCCTCTTGGAAATGTCTGATAAGGCTCGCGATCATCTCGTCCTCACCCCGGCGCCGCCACTGAGCTCAGTTCGGCGCCGAGGAGGGTGACGTCTCAGGTGGTCATCCTGAGGCTGACTCGATCGGCCGAGAAGCGCGTCCGCGAACATTGCACCGGCTGGTCATCAAGATCGGTGTTGACGGCGCGTGCCTCGAGCACGATAGCCCCCGGCGACAGCTTCATCAGTTCACGCTCGCGGGCGTCGGCGTGACGGGCCGACACCTCGGTACTGGCTCTCAGGTAATCCGGCAGGCCGCAGGCGGCGAAGGCGCGGGTGATCGAGCCGATTGCGATGAGGTGATGGGCGATGTCGGGAAAGCGGTCGGCCGGGAAGAAGTGCTGCGAGCAGGAGACCGGCCGGTCATCCACATAGCCGGCCTCCTCCACCTCAATCACCGGTCGCTCCGGCGCGATCCGCAACAGGGCCGCAATCTCGGCCGGGGCGGGCAGCTCGGCCGAGTGCAGGAGGCGCGTTGTGACCGACGACGCTTGGTCGCCGACGCCGGCCGAGAAGCGTGTGCGTCGACCGATCGGCAGCGTGAGCTGGCGGTTGCCGACAATCAGGGTGCCGTGGCCCTGGATGCTCTCGACGAGGCCTTCCTCCGCCAGGAAGGCGAGGGCGGCCCGCACCGTGTGCCGGTTGACGCCGAAGCGGGTGGCGAGCTCGAAGGCCGGCGGCAGACGACCGGTCTCCCGGAACTCGCCGTCGGCGATCGACACGCGGATGCGGTCGGCGATCTGTCGCCATAGCGAGACGCCTGAATGTCGCTCGACGGGTTTCTGCTGGGCCATGTCACCTCGCTGTCACGGAGATCGACTAAAACTGTCCATGTTGTTCAGTTGTCTAGATTAATAGACAACTACCGACGATGCAAGCCCGATATGTCAGCGCCCTCCGCGCCGCATGCGGGCGAACCAGAGCGAGCCGATGGACGCCACCGCCACCCCTATCGATCCCGAGATGAAACGCCGTCGGCGCATGAGCTTGCTTGCTCGCGCCAGTACCGCCGAACTCGACGCCACCTGGGCGGCACTTGCCGTCCCGTCCGACGTGACTGACTTGCGCGGCCCGGAGACCGGCCTCGTCATGCTGACCGGTCGCATCGGCGGCGACGGCGGCCGCTTCAACCTTGGCGAGGCGACGGTGAGCCGGTCGACGGTCCGCCTTCCCTCCGGTGAGGTCGGCTTCGGCCAGATGCTGGGCAGCGATCGTCTCATGGCCCGCCGGGCTGCCATCCTCGACGCCGCCGCCGAGACGGCCGAGGGCGCGCCGATCGTCGCCCGGCTGTGCGACGAGATCGAGACCCGTCTCGACCGTGAGCGCCAGACCAGCGACGCCGAGACGGCGGCGACGCGGGTCGATTTCTTCACGCTGGTGCGGGGAGAAGACTGATGCCGAAAGAGATCGCATTGACGGGTGGCTTCGCTCAGCCCGTCTTCGAGGCACAGGCCGCCTTCCGCTTGCTGATGGACGCCATGGCCCGGCCCGGTAGCCTCCATAAGGTGGAGGCCGACGTGGCGGCGCCCGGCGGTGTCGGACCGGCGCAGGCTGCCTTGGCGCTCACCCTTGTCGACGCCGACACACCGATCTGGTTCGACGCGCCGACGCCGGACCTTTCTGCCTGGATATCCTTTCACACCGGTGCCCGTCTCGCCACCGGCCCGGACGAAGCCGCCTTCGCCTTCATCGGGCGTGGCGCTGCGATGCCGGACGGCCTGCCGCTCGGCACGCAGGACTATCCCGACCGCTCGGCCACCGTGGTGATCGAGGTCGACAGTTTCGGCGCTGGCGAGCATCTCTGGCTTGCCGGCCCCGGCATCGAGGGCACCTGCGATCTCGCCGTTGCCGGGCTGCCGAGCGGATTGGCCGGGCTCCTGGCCGACAACCGGGTGCTGTTCCCGCGTGGTCTCGATTTCGTGCTGACCTCGGGCCGCGACCTCGTCGCGCTGCCGCGCTCCACCCGCCTCGTCCCTAAGGAGAGTTGACATGTATGTCGCCGTCAAGGGGGGCGAAGCCGCCATCGACCACGCCCACCGCCTGCTCGCCGATCGCCGCCGCGGCGACCGGACCGTGCCGGCCATCACCGAGGCGCAGATTACCGAACAGCTGTCGCTGGCCGTCGATCGCGTCATGGCCGAGGCTTCGCTCTACGATCCTGGTCTGGCGGCGCTGGCCATCCGGCAGGCGCGCGGCGACATGATCGAGGCGATCTTCATTCTGCGCGCCTACCGCACAACGCTGCCGCGCTTTGGCTCGAGCCAGCCGCTCGACACGCGGCACATGCGCATCGAACGGCGGATTTCCGCCACCTACAAGGACCTGCCCGGCGGCCAGCTGCTCGGCCCGACCTTCGACTATACCCATCGCCTCATCGATCCCGACCTCGTCGGCGATCCCGAGGTGCCCGAGCCGGCCCGCCGCGACGGCGGTCTCGACAACATCGCCCGCGTTGCCGACATTCTCGATGGCGAAAGCCTGATCGAGACCGAGGCCGACGCCGACATCGTGCCCGGCGACATCACCCGCGAACCATCCGAGTTTCCCATGTCGCGCCCCGAGCGGCTGCAATCGCTGGCCCGTGGCGACGAGGGCTTTCTGCTGGCGCTCGCCTACTCCACCCAGCGCGGCTATGGCCGCAGCCATCCCTTCGTTGGCGAGATCCGCATCGGCCTGGCCGAGGTCGAGATCGACGTTCCCGAACTGGGGGTCGCCGTGACGCTCGGCGAGGTCCGGATCACCGAATGCCAGATGGTCAACCAGTTCAAGGGAACGGCCGACAAGCCGCCGCAGTTCACCCGCGGCTACGGTCTCGTCTTCGGCCAGAGCGAACGCAAGGCGATGGCCATGTCGCTGTGCGACCGGGCGCTCAGGGCGGCTGAATATGGAGAAGAGATCGTCGCCCCCGCCCAGGACGAGGAATTCGTCATCTCCCACTGCGACAACGTGCAGGCGACCGGCTTCGTCGAACATCTGAAGCTGCCCCATTACGTCGATTTCCAAGCCGAGCTTGGTCTCGTCCGCCGCCTCAGGACCGCCTGGGAAGAGCGCGGCGTCCTGCTGGAGGACGACGACAGCGAAGCGCCTCTCGGGGAGGCCGCCCAATGAGAAGCAGTGCCCGCCTGTCAGTCGCAGCTGTCTCCGCCATCCCCGTCGCAGTCGTTGCTGTCGCTCGAACCGTCGAACCAAACCGAGCCGTTGTTTCGGGACGGATGGGCGCTGCGGCGAATGATGAAAATGCCGACGGCCACCACGACGACGGTCAGCAGGATGTCCTTGAGAAGCTGCATGTCCGTCAATCTCCCACTGGAAACGGTAAAAAACCATGAATGGCGTCGCCTACAACTTCGCCTATCTCGACGAGCAGACCAAGCGGATGATCCGCCGGGCCATCCTGAAGGCCATCGCCATTCCCGGCTATCAGGTGCCGTTCGCCGCCCGTGAAATGCCGATGCCCTATGGCTGGGGCACCGGCGGCGTTCAGGTGACCGCCGCCATCATCGGCCCCAACGATCGCCTCAAGGTGATCGATCAGGGCGCCGACGACACCACCAATGCCGTGTCGATCCGCGCCTTCTTCCGCAAGGTGACCAACGTTGCCGTGACGACGCACACCGGCGACGCCACCATCATCCAGACGCGCCACCGCATTCCCGAGCAGCCGCTCGCCGCCGGCCAGATCCTCGTCTACCAGGTGCCGATCCCCGAGCCCTTGCGCTTCCTCGAGCCGCGCGAGACCGAGACGCGGGTGATGCATGGCCTTGAGGACTACGGGCTGATGCACGTCAAGCTCTATGAGGACATCGCCCACCACGGCCGCATCGCCACCGCTTATGCCTATCCGGTGAAGGTGGCGGACCGCTACGTGATGGACCCCTCGCCGATCCCCAAGTTCGACAATCCGAAGATGCACATGAGCCCGGCGCTGCAGTTGTTCGGAGCCGGACGCGAGAAGCGCATCTACGCCGTGCCGCCCTACACCGAGGTGAAGAGCCTCGATTTCGAGGATCATCCCTTCGAGATCCAGACCTTCGATCAACCCTGCGCGCTGTGCGGCGCCCGCAACGTCTATCTCGACGAAGTCATCCTCGATGATCGCGGCGGCCGGATGTTCGTTTGTTCCGACACTGATGGCTGCGACAGCCGGCGCCCGACGACCAACGATCAGCCGGAGGCCCGCTCGTGACCGATGCTCCCATCCTTGAAGTGCGCGACCTCGCCAAGGCTTACGGCGCCCGTATCGGCTGCGTCGACATTTCCTTCGATCTCTGGGCCGGCGAGGTGCTGGCGGTGGTTGGCGAAAGCGGTTCGGGCAAGACGACATTGCTGAGTTGCCTGTCGACGCGCCTTGCCGCCGATCGTGGCTCGGTGGTCTATGCCATGCGCGACGGCTCGCGTCGCGACCTGTCGACCATGCGCGAGGCCGAGCGACGGTTCCTGATGCGCACCGACTGGGGCTTCGTGCATCAGAACCCGGCCGACGGCCTCCGGATGGGCGTGTCGGCCGGCGCCAACGTCGGCGAGCGGTTGATGGCCGTCGGCGACCGCCACTACGGCCACATCCGCGGCACGGCGCTCGACTGGCTCGATCGGGTCGAGATCGACGCCGACCGCATCGACGATCGGCCGCGCGCCTTCTCCGGCGGCATGCGTCAGCGCCTGCAGATCGCCCGCAACCTCGTCACCTCGCCCCGCCTCGTCTTCATGGACGAGCCAACCGGCGGCCTCGACGTGTCGGTGCAGGCCCGCCTGCTCGACCTGATGCGCGGCCTGGTGCGCGACCTCGGCTTGTCGGTGATCATCGTCACCCACGACCTCGCCGTCGCCCGGCTGCTCAGCCACCGCATCATGGTGATGAAGGAGGGCCGGGTGATCGAGCACGGCCTGACCGACCGGGTGCTCGACGATCCGCGCGAGCCCTACACCCAGCTCCTCGTCTCCTCCATCCCGCAAGCCTGACCGGAGACCCCCATGATCCCGCTAAGCGTGCGCGACATCGCCAAGACCTTCGTGATGCATTTGCGCGGCGGCCTTCGCCTGCCGGTGTTCTCCGGCCTATCCTTCGAAGTCGATCGCGGCGAATGCCTGGTCCTCGGCGGCCCGTCGGGCGTCGGCAAGAGCTCGATCCTCAAGATGCTCTATGGCAACTACGGCGTCGATGCCGGCGAGATTCTGGTCGCCCATCGAGGCGGGCTGATCGATCTCGCCCGGGCTCTGCCGCGCGAGGTGATCGACATCCGCCGCCTGAGCCTTGGCTACGTCAGCCAGTTCCTGCGGGCCATCCCGCGCGTCTCGGCCGTCGACATCGTCGCCGACCCGTTGATCGGCAGCGGCATTGACCGTGATGAGGCGACGGCCCGCGCCGAGGCGGCGCTCGCCCGGCTCAACCTGCCGCGCGACCTTTGGACCTTGCCGCCGGCCACCTTCTCCGGTGGCGAGCAGCAGCGCGTCAACATCGCCCGCGGCTTCATTTCCGACCACCCGATCCTGCTGCTCGACGAGCCGACCGCTTCTCTCGACGCGGCGAACCGCGCCGTGGTGGTCGACATGATCGAGGAGAAGAAGGCGGCCGGCGTCGCCCTGATCGGCATCTTCCACGACGAGGACGTGCGCGACCGCGTGGCGAGCCGCGTCGTCGACGTCTCCCGCTATTCAGCCAGAGGGGTGCGCTGATGGCCCGCCTGTCCGAAATCCCGCGCGTTCATCCAAGCGCCACCGTCGCCGACAGCCGGCTCGGCCGCTACACCGAGATTGCCGAGGGCTGTCGCATCAGCGAGCTCGACCTCGGCGACTACTCCTATATCGAGCGTGACGGCATGGTCTGGTGCGCCACGATCGGCAAGTTCGCCAACATCGCCGCCGCCGTTCGCATCAACGCGACGCGCCATCCGATGAACAGGGCGAGCCTGCATCACTTCACCTATCGAGCCGGCGACTATTGGGACGACGCCAGCCATGACGAGGAATTCTTCACCTGGCGGCGCGATCAGCGGATCACCATCGGTCACGACGTCTGGATCGGCCATGGCGCCACCCTGTTGCCCGGCGTTTCCCTCGGCAACGGCGCGGTGGTCGGCGCTGGTGCCGTGGTGAGCCGGAGCGTGCCCGCCTACACCATCGCCACCGGCGTGCCGGCCCGGCCGCTGCGGCGGCGTTTTCCCGAAGCCATTGCCGCCCGCCTCGAAGCGTTGGCCTGGTGGGATTGGCAGCATGAGCGCCTCCGTGCCGCGCTCGAAGATTTTCGGAGTCTTGACGTCGAGTCTTTCTTGGAAAAATACGAAGGTAAGCCGACGAATTCCAGGACTCCTACATGAAACTGACATCAGCTTTGAATAGGCTGAAGTCTATCAAAAATATAATAGGGCAGGGGTGATCGCAGAAATGTTTGAGATCCGCAACTTATCGCGTCATTTCGGCACTAAGGTTGCTGTCGATGGCGTCAGTTTTTCGGTTCCCGAAGGACAGATGGTCGGCATCATCGGTCGTTCCGGCGCCGGAAAGTCGACGCTGCTGCGCATGATCAACCGGCTCGCCGACCCCACCTCCGGCTCGATCCGGCATGGTGACGTCGAGATCGCCGCGCTGAAGGGCGAGGCGTTGCGCCGCTGGCGGCGCGACTGCGCCATGATCTTCCAGCAGTTCAACCTCGTTCCCCGCCTTGACGTGCTGACCAACGTGCTGCTCGGCCGCCTCAACCACCGCTCGACGGCGTTGTCGGTGATGAATCTGTTCAGCCGTGAGGAGCGCATCATGGCGATTGCCGCCCTCGAACGGCTCGGCATCGAGCAGACGGCGCTGCAGCCGGCCGGCACCCTGTCCGGCGGCCAGCAGCAACGCGTCGCCATCGCCCGCGCCCTGATGCAGGAACCGCGCGTCATCCTCGCCGACGAGCCGATCGCCTCGCTCGACCCGATGAATGCCAAGGTGGTGATGGACGCCCTGGCCGACATCAACCGCCGCGACGGCATTACCGTCATCACCAACCTGCACACCCTCGACACGGCGCGCAGCTACTGTCGGCGCATTCTCGGCATGGCCGAGGGCAGGGTAGTGTTCGACGGCCTACCGTCCGAACTGACCACCGACGTGGTGCGCCGCATCTATGGCGCCACCGATGACTTCGACGAGCAGATGACCTCAACCTCGCTGGACTTTTCCATGCCGCAGGCTTTGCCCGTCCCAGGCTACGCGATGCAGGCGGTCGCCGCCTGCTGAGAGGTCTCTGACCGGCCGTCCGGCCAATTGAACCAATGAGCCTTCAGCGCGTGAAGACCGCCCGCCGGTTTTGCGATCGATCCTCCGCGCTCGTCTGCCCGCGTCAAGGGCAAGCAGGACCCATCCGACCGGCCGGGCCGGCGGAACCAGGAGTGAGACGGATGTTGAAGACAGTATTGTTTGCCGCCACCGCCCTCGTTGCGCTTGCCGGCGCCGCCGCGGCCGAAGACCTCAAGGACTTCCGCATCGGCATTCTCGGCGGCGAGAACGAAGCCGATCGCCTGCGCAACTTCAAGTGCCTGCAGGACAAGCTGCCGGCCGTGCTCGGCGTCGAAAAGGTATCGCTGTTCCCGGCCGCCGACTATGACGGCGTCATCCAGGGCCTGCTCGGCGGCACGCTCGACCAGGCCGAACTCGGCGCCTCCGGCTACGCCAAGATCGCGCTGGCCAATCCGGACGTCGTCACGCCGGTGCTGACCACCGTCCAGACCGACGGCTCGACCGGCTACTACTCGATCATGGTCGCCGCCAAGGCCAGCGGCATCAAGACGCTCAAGGACCTCAAGGGCAAGAAGCTCGGCTTTGCCGATCCGGATTCCACCTCGGGTTACTTGGTGCCGACGGTCGCCTTGCCCGATGCCATCGGCGCGCCGATCAAGGACTATTTCGCCTCGACCGGCTTCGGCGGCGGCCACGAGAACCTCGTGCTCGAAGTGCTGAAGGGCACCTTCGATGCCGGCACGACCTTCGGTTCGGGCGTCGGCGAATTCAAGGACGGCTACACGTCCGGCAACCTGCGCAAGATGGTCGACAAGGGCTTGCTCAACATGGACGACGTTGTCGAGCTGTGGAAGTCGCCGCTCATCCCCAACGGTCCGATCGTCGTCCGCACCGCGCTGTCCGACGACATCAAGACCAAGTTCGTCGCCTTCATGAAAGACCTGCCGAAGTCCGACCCGGCCTGTTTCTCGGCCATCGAGGGTGGCGACTTCAAGGACTTCACCGATGTGACGCCCGATTTCTACAAGACCATCGTCGCGGCCCGCAAGGCGGCGATCGGCGGCTGATCGCGACCTGAAGTCAGCCGGCCGGGTCCACCCGGCCGGTCTCCCCTGATCCGGATCACCCCATGCCGAACAGATTGTCCGATCGCGCCGCCATCATCGAGCGCCACTGGCGCGAACAGGCGCGCACCCGCCGCCTCTACACGCTGATCGGTGGCGGCGGCCTCATCGTCGTCGTGGCGCTGTCGCTCGTGTTCGCCAACGAGGCCAACGCCGGCAAGTTCTTCGAACGCCTGCCCTTTTTCTTCGATTTCACCAAGGATCTGGTGCCGCGCGACTGGCTCGAAGTGTTGCGGGCGATGTTCGATCTGCCCTCGCCCTACGATGACGGCTCCCTCAAGTACAACTATCCCGAGGGCCGGTATCTCGTCACGGCCGATCTCTACATTCCCGAGTATATCGAGAAGATGTTGGAGACGCTGAACATCGCGCTGCTCTCCACCGTGATTGGCGCCCTGTTCGGCTTCGTCCTGTCCTTCCTCGCCGCCCGCAACATGATGCCCAATGCGCTGGTGCGCGGTGTCGCGCGGCGATTCATGGAAATCCTGCGCGCCTTCCCCGACGTGGTGATCGCCGGCTTCTTCCTCGCCGTGCTGACCCTCGGGCCGATCCCGGCCATCATGGCAGTGTCCATCCACAGCATCGGCGCACTCGGAAAGATGTTCTTCGAAGTGGTGGAGAACGCCGACATGCGGCCCGAAGAGGGGCTGCGCGCCGTCGGTGGCAGCTGGATCGAGCGCGTCCGCTTTGCGCTGGTGCCGCAGGTGCTGCCCAATTTTGCCAGCTACTTCCTGCTCCGCTTCGAAATCAACGTCCGCGCCTCGACCATCATCGGCGCGGTCGGCGGTGGCGGCATCGGCGAGTTGCTGCGTTTGTCGATCAGCCAAGGGCACGGCGCCAAGACCATCTCCATCGTCATCCTGCTGTTCGGCACCATCGTGGCGGTCGACCAGTTCTCCGCCTGGCTGCGTCGACGTCTCGTCGGCGGCGACGCCTTCCTGCCCGCCACCTGAGAAAGCCACCGATGCTCGTCCTCACCGCCACAGAAATGGATGCCATCGCCCTCCGTCATCCCCATGCGGTCCGTCCGCCGTTCTGGGCCGTCTGGCGGGTGCCGGCGATGGCCATGGCGATCGCCGTTTATGTCCTGTTCAGCTGGTGGTTCTTCGGCATCGGACAGGTGCTCGCCACCACCAACTGGCAGATCGCCGGTTCCTATCTGCTACAGTGGGTGACCTACGAGTACCGGCCGACCATCGCCATCGACAAGGATGGGGCGATCAAGGTCGGCTACCCCAGGTTCGATCCCATCGGCCCCAATCCTGATCCCGCCTGGATGAGCCTTGACCGCGGCATGATGGAGCGCCGCATCGAAGCGCCGGCCTCCGGGGCCGCCCAGACCAGCGGCTTCGTGGCCAGCCCTTTCATGGCGCCGCCTGCCAAGCCTGCCACCGAACAGCCGGCAACGCGCCGTGAAGAGGTGGTGAAGCGGGCCGAGGTGCGTTTTACCAACGAGGCCCGGCTCGTCGTCACCCCGGATCGCGTCGTCGTCGACAAGGACGGCGAGACGCTGACCCTATCGGTGAACCACGACGACGAGGTGAAGGCGCAGGGGCCTTTGCCGGCCTGGGCGACGCAGAAGCGGGCAGGCGACCGCGTCATCGTCGCCTTCGGCGCATCGGGCTGGGCGCAGATCGACGGCAGTTCGGTGGTGATCCACAAGCGCTTCTTCGGCTGGGTCAACTTCATCTTCGACACCAACTCGGCGTTCTTCGGCAAATCGGCCGGGGAGGTGCTGCATCTGGTCGTCTCGGGTGAGCGGCTCGATCCGGCTCGCAGCAATCTGGCGCTGGCCGTCGACGACTTCCTCCACAATCCCTCCTGGCAGCATCTCGACGTCTGGACCAAGCTGCTTGAGACCATCGTCATGGCCTTCATCGGCACGCTGTTCGCCGCTCTGGTCGCCTTCCCGCTCTGCTTCGTCGCCGCGCGCAATATCACGCGCAACCGGGCCGCCAACCAGATCACCAAGCGCTTTTTCGACTTTCAACGCTCGGTGGACATGCTGATCTGGGCGCTGTTCTTCACGCGCGCCTTCGGTCCCGGCCCGATCTCCGGCATGGCGGCCATCTTCTTCACCGACACCGGCTCGCTCGGCAAGCTGTTCTCCGAAGCGCTCGAAAACATTGATGGCAAGCCGCGCGAAGGCGTCACCTCGGTCGGCGCCGCGCCGATCGCCGTGCAGCGCTTCGGCGTACTGCCGCAGGTGCTGCCGGTGTTCGTCAGCCAGACGCTCTACTTTTGGGAGAGCAATACCCGTTCGGCGACCATCATCGGCGCCATGGGGGCCGGCGGTATCGGCCTCAAGCTGTGGGAGGCGATGCGCACCCACACAAATTGGCCGAACATTTTCTACATGGTGATCCTGATCATCGGCACCGTGTTCATCTTCGACACCATTTCCAATGCGTTGCGCAGCCGGCTGATCGGCCGGCCGCAACACTGACGCCCAGAGAAGGCCGACATGACCGACGCTCGCGATTTCGAGATTTCCAACGCCAGCCTTGTGCTGGAAGACCGTGTGATCACCGGCGGCGTCATTGTCCGCGACGGTCATATCGCCGAGGTCTGTGAGGGTACGGCGCGTGCCGGCATCGACTTTGCCGGCGACTATCTGATCCCCGGCCTGGTCGAACTGCATACCGACCATCTCGAGGTGCATTACGCGCCCCGCCCAGGTGTCCGCTGGGACACCATCGCCGCCATCCAGGCCCATGACGGACAGGTGGCGACGGCCGGCATCACGACTGTCTTCGACTGTCTGCGCATGGGCTCGGACGAGAACGGCGGCTTCGCGCCGGGCGAGATGCGAGCGCTGGCCGATGCCCTACACGAGGGGCGCGACGAGGAGCGCTTCCGCGCCGACCATCTCATCCACCTGCGCTGCGAGGTGTCGGCGCCGGATATGCTCGCCGACTACGAGGCCTTCCACAACGACCCGCTGGTTCACCTCGCCTCGGTGATGGACCATTCGCCCGGACAGCGGCAATTCCAGACGATGGATCAGTACACGCTTTACTACAAGACCAAGCGCGGCCTCACCGACGAGGCCTTCGCCGCCTTCGTCGCCGACCGGCAGGAAGCGTCGGCCCGCTATTCCCAGCCGCAGCGTGACGCCGTCGCGGCCGATTGCCGGGCGCGCGGCATCGCGCTCGCCAGCCACGACGACGCGACGGTTGGTCATGTCGAGGAATCGATCGGCCATGGCATCCGCATCGCCGAATTTCCGACCACCATGGAGGCCGCCCGCGCCTCGCATGCCGCCGGCATATCCGTGCTGATGGGGGCGCCCAATATCGTGCGCGGCAAGTCGCATTCGGGCAATATCGCCGCCCGCGATCTCGCGGCGGCCGGGGTACTCGACGTGCTGTCGTCCGATTATGTGCCCGTCAGCCTGCTCCACGCTCCCTTCGTCCTCGCCGATCAGGGAATTGATCTGAACCGGGCCATCGCCATGGTTACCGCGACGCCGGCCAGAAGCGTCGGTCTCAACGACCGCGGCCGCATTGCCGAGGGACTGAGGGCCGATCTTCTGCGCGTCCGCCGCCCCGATGGCGTACCGGTGGTGCGCTCGGTCTGGCGCCAGGGTCGGCGGGTGGCGTGATGACGGACGGCCGATCGAAAACGCAAGGCTGCATGGTTGTCGTGGTCGGCCCGTCCGGCGTCGGCAAGGATTCGCTGATGGCCTTCGCCGCCGGCCGCCTTGCCGGCAGAGCCGACATAGGCTTCGTCCGCCGCGCGATTACCCGGCCGGGCGATGCTGGCGGCGAAACGCACGAGCCGGTGAGCCCGGAAGCGTTTGCGGCAATGGTTGCCGCCGGACGGTTCGCGGTCTCCTGGCGGGCGCATGGCCATAGCTACGGAATTCCCGGTGATACACTGGACACCGTTCGCGTCGGGCGGACGCTGATCGCCAACGGCAGCCGCGCCGCGCTCGACGGCTTTGTCGCCGCCTATCCACGGCTTGAAGTGGTGACCATCACGGCCAGCCGCGAGCGACTGTTCGAGCGTCTTCGTGCGCGCGGTCGCGAGAGCGAACTCGACATCCTCGCCCGCCTTGACCGAGCGCAACCACCATTGCCGGTCGGCCTGTCCCTTCATGAGATCGACAACAGTGGCGACCTCCTTGACGCCGGGCAGCGCATGGTTGCCCTGATTGAAGACATCGCTGCCCGAACTGTATGAGGAACGCCATGCCGCATCGTGCCCGCTACGCGCTCTACTACGCACCGCCGACCAACCACCCGCTGACGCAGACGGCGTCCCGCTGGCTGGGCCGCGACGCCTTCGGCGGACGGGTGCCGTCCCGGACGCTGCCGCCGGCCTGGGAACCGCTGGTGACCGATCCGCGCCGCTACGGCTTCCATGCCACGCTGAAGCCGCCGATGCGGCTCAAGACGGAATATCGCTCCTGGGATTTGCAGGCAGCAGTCGGCCGCTTCTGCCGCGATCTCAAGCCGGTCCTCGTCGGGCGCCTGAGGATCGCGCGCATCGGCAAGTTCTTCGCCCTTGTGCCGGTGGCGGCGCCCGACGAGCTGCACGATTTTGCCGATGCCGTCGTCGCCACCTTCGACAGCTTCCGCATGCCGATGGCAGACGATGAGTTCGCCCGCCGCAACACGCCGGGACTCGACGCCGCAGAGGTCAAGAACCTGAAAAACTGGGGCTATCCTTATGTCTTCGATCGCTTCCGTTTCCACATGTCGCTGACCGGCCCGGTGCCGGACGACCTGGCCGCCGACGTCGGTGCCGGACTCGCCCGCCTGTTCGAGCCATGCCTTGGCGCGCCGGTGACGATCGAGGCGCTGACGATATTCGTGGAGGAATTGCCGGGCGCCGATTTCGTTGCCCTATCGCAGACCGAACTCGGCTGATCGACGATCCGTCATCGGCCTGTAATGAACGACGCCTATCGAAATGCCAGAGGGCAGCGGTGCTGCGAGATTGTTTGCACAGCTGTGCAACGAGGGCATGATGGGCGACGACAGCTATCTAGGACTTCAGGGGGTCGACGCCGGTTACGGCAGGACACGCGTCCTGCAGGGCATAGATCTTTCCATCGGCAAGGGTGAATTCGTCGCGCTGCTCGGTTCTTCGGGGTGTGGCAAGACGACCCTGCTGCGGGCTATCGCCGGCTTCGCCCTTCCCGAACGAGGCGTCATCCGCGTCGGCGACCGCGACGTCACCCGCTTGCCACCCGACAGGCGCGGCATGGCCATGGTGTTCCAGTCCTATGCCCTCTGGCCGCATATGAGCGTCGCCGGCAACATCGGCTACGGGCTTCGGCTCAAGGGCTGGAAGCGTCCGGCCATTGCCGCACGGGTTGCCGAGATCGGCGCGCTTCTTGGCCTCGACGGCCTCGGCGGCCGGCGCCCCGCCGAGTTGTCCGGCGGCCAGCGTCAGCGCGTGGCGCTCGGACGGGCGCTCGCCATCGATCCCGATATCCTGCTGCTCGACGAACCGCTCTCCAACCTCGATGCCCGCATTCGCCTGTCGGTCCGCCACGAGATCCGTGCCCTGCAAAAGCGCCTCGGCATCACCACCATCCACGTCACCCACGACCGCGAGGAAGCGATGGTGATGGCCGATCGCATCGTCATCCTCGACCAGGGCCGCATCGCCCAGCTCGGGACGCCCGAGGCGATCTACACCCGGCCGGAATCGGCCTTCGTCGCAGCCTTCATGGGCGCCGAGAATGTTGTCCGCCTCGATGTCGTGTCCTCCGGCGGCCGCGTTGACATCGCCGCCGGGCCGCTCAATCGGGCCGCCAGTCTGCGGCTCGACCGCCCTGCGCCGCCGAGCGGACCGGTTGAGGCACGCTTTCGCTCCGAACAGCTGCAACTGCGCTCGCTGGACGACGCGACGACCGCCGACGTCCAGGGCATCGAACTGCTCGGAACGATCGAGGTCGTCGTCTATCCCGGCGGCGAGTGGCGCCATTCCGTCCGCATCGGCGGGGCGAGCGTGCTGGTCGACGCACCCGAGGCGATTGCCCCCGGCACCAGCGTGCTCGTTCGCGTCCCGGTTTCCGGCCTCTTCCTGTTTTCCGCGCCGACGGCTTCGCCGGTCGGCGGTTCGCCCGCCTCAACCGACGACACCGCGCCGGTTCGGGAAAAACTGTCCGCCTGACCACCAACTTCGGAGATACTGATGAAGCTCCTGCTCAACACGACCATCGCACTTGCCGTTGTCGCCTCGCCGGTCGCCGCCGCTGAACTCACCGTCATCACCGCTGGCGACCAGAACATGGTCGACTACGTCAACCAGTACCTCGCCCCCAAGTTCGAACAGGCCAATCCCGGCAATACCGTACGCGCCGTTGGCACCGGTCCGGGCGATGCAGGGTCCCAGAAAATCCTCGAGCGCTTCGACGCTCAGGCAAAGGCCGACGCCGCCACCTGGGACACCGACGTCGCCGTCGTCCACGAGAAGTTCGCCGGTCCGATGGTCAAGGCCGGCTACCTTGAAGCCTATCGGGACGCCATCGCCACCGGCAAGCTGGTGACGCGCGCCAACGCCGACAATGCGCTCGGTACCGAGGTCAAGGGCTATGTCATGCCCATGTTCAACAGCCAGACGGCTCTCGCCTACAATCCGGCGCTGGTCTCCAACCCGCCCAAGAGCTACGCCGAGATCGCCGAGTGGGCGAAGGCCCACCCCGGCCAGTTCGGCTACAACGGCATCAAGGGTGGCGCCTCCGGCGTCAGCTTTGTCATGGGTTGGATCTATGCCTTCTCCGACAGCGACCCCAAGACGCTGATGTACGGTCCGTTCGACGA
Organism: Pseudomonadota bacterium; assembly: GCA_018262575.1. GTDB lineage: Bacteria > Pseudomonadota > Alphaproteobacteria > Rhizobiales > Pleomorphomonadaceae > Pleomorphomonas. The sequence goes on from JAGSYU010000023.1 coordinate 19,232, forward strand.
GGCCGAGAAGACCAAGTGGGATGGCGCCTTCGCCAGCCTCAAGGAGTTCACCAAGTCGGCGACGCTCACTCCCGGCAACGCCGGCACGCTCGACCTGCTGTCGCGCGGCGAGATCGCCGTCGGGCCGGTCTGGGTCGACATGTTCTACTCCTGGCAGGCCGACGGCCGTCTGCCGCCCGATCTCAAGCTGATCCTGCCGGCACCGGGCATGCCCGGCCAGCCGATGCACTACGTCATCCCCGCCAAGGCGCCCAACAAGGCGCTGGCCGAGAAGTTCGTCGAGCTCGCCACCTCGCCGGACGTGCAGGCCGAAGGCATCGTCAAGCGCTTCAACTGGTATCCCGGCATCGATGCCGACCAGGTCAAGGCCAAGCTCGACGACGCCACCTGGAACAAGCTGTTCGTCGACATTACCCCGGCCGACCTCGCCGAAAAGGGCAAGCCCTTCCCGCTCGCGCCCTACAACACGGCAATTCTCGAGGCCTACGAGGCCAAGGTCGCCAACTGACGCTGCCATGGACCATCCGGCCGCCGGCCGGGTGGTCCACCATCCTCTCGCCATCTCCGGTACCGTTCATGCAGCGCCTTCTCGGCCCCTTGCTGGTCACGCCAGCGCTCCTCGTCATTCTCGTGCTGTTCGCGCTGCCGCTGGCCGCTTCGGTGATTGGTGCCTTCGAAGTGGACGGCGCCGCTGGCCTCGGCAACTTCACGAAGGCCTATAGGCTCTACACGCAGGACATCGTCTTCACGGCGCTGATCGTCGGCCTGTCGGCCCTGCTAGTTGGACTGCTTTCGGTCGCCATCGGCGGCTATCTGACGCTTGGTGAGAATCCGCGCGCTGTCGCGCTGCTGCGCTGGCTCTACCGTTGGCCGATGTTCATTCCCTTCATCGTCGTCGGGCAGGTGCTGCGGACCTTCCTGGCCAAGAGCGGTCTTTTCAACACGACCCTGATCTCGCTTGGCCTCCTCGATCCGATGTCCGCGACGAGCTATCTCGACTGGCGCGGCATCGTCGCCGCGTTCGTCTGGAAGCAGACCCCCTTCGTGGCGCTGATGGTGTCGGGCGCCATGGCCAGTCTCGACCGTTCGACCATCGAGGCGGCGCGCAATCTCGGTGCCTCGCGCCTTCGGATCCTCGTCGAGATCGTCGTGCCGCAGGTAACGACGACACTCCTCGTCGGTCTCGTCCTGTCCTTCGTCACCATGATGAGCGTGTTGTCGGTGCCGCTGATGATCAACGCCCAGACGCCGACCATGATCACCGCCGACATTGCCTTCCGCCTCAACACCTATCGCGACTATGGCGTCGCCAATGCGCTGGGGCTGATATCGCTGGCCATCACCGGCTCGGTTGCCTGGTTCTATCTGCGCGTCAACATGAGGCAGGCCCAATGACCGCCCTTTCCTCGGCCTCCGTCTCGCCGCGCACCGTTGACCTGCTCTGGTGGCTGCCGCGCGCCGCCGGTCTCGGCCTGCTGGCGTTCTTGATCTTCGGGCCGCTCGCCAACATGCTGATCTGGACGGTGGCGGAGCGCTGGTACTTCCCGCATGCGCTGCCGATCGATTATGGTTTCAGCTACTGGGGCCGGGTGTTCGCGCCGCGCGGCAACGCCGTCCAGTCGCTGGTCGCCTCCATCTCCATCGCGCTCCTGACGGTGGTTGGCTCGCTGGCGCTCGCCGTGCCGGCCGGCTATGCGCTGGCGCGCCTGAAACTGCCGATGCGCGGCGTGATCCTGCTGGCTTTCCTTGTGCCGCAGGCGTTCCCCAATCTGCCAGTCTACGTCAACATCGCCCGCCTGTTCTACGAGATCGGCCTCAACGGCACGGTGACGGGCGTCGTGCTGGTGCACGTGACCCATGGTCTCGTCTATGCCGTGTGGATCGCCACTGCCGCCTTCGCGGCCGTCGATCGCGACCTCGAACTGGCTGCCCGCAACCTCGGCGCCTCCGCCCTGCGTGCCTTCGCCGACGTAACGGTGCCGCTTGCCGCTCCCGGCCTGATGGCGAGCGCCATCTTCGTCTTCCTGGAATCACTCGACGAGTTCACCGGCAGCTACTTCGTCGGTGCTCCTGACGTGCTGACGCTGCCGCTTCTGCTTTATAGCGCCGGCGCTGGCGGCAACTATCAGGTCGCCTCGATCACCGCATTGCTGCTGCTGGTGCCGTCGATCGCCTTCATGCTGGTGGTGGAAAAGTTCCTGCGCGCTGACGTGCTCGCCAAGGTCGGGCAGTAGGATGGGCCATGACCGATGACACGGACCGCAGACGGCCGGATGGCCCCCGCTTCGTCAGCGCCCGCGACGTCGCCGAACTGGCTGGCGTGTCGCGCTCGGCGGTTTCGCGCGCCTTCACGCCGGGTGCCTCCGTGGCGCCGACCACCCGCGAGAAGATCATCGAGGCGGCAAACCGCCTCGGCTACCAGGTCAACGATCTGGCGCGCGGTCTGCTTGCCAACCGCAGTCGCATCGTCGGCCTCGTCGCCACCCGGCCGGAAGTCGGGTTTCGCGCACTCCTCACCGCGGCGCTGGCCTCGGTGCTGATCCGGCGCGGCAGCGTTCCCGTCCTGATCACCACGGGCGAAACGTTGGCGGAAACCGAGGCCGCCCAGCGGACGCTGTTCGGCCATCGGGCCGAAGCGGTGATCGTGCTGTCGGGGTCGCCACCATCTTCTTTCATCGAACTTGCCCGTGCCAACGGACTCCCGCTGGTGGCAATCGGCCGCGAGGCGCCGGGCATCGACAGCGTTCAGACCGACAACGCCGATGCGGCGCGACGGGTGGCCGCCGCCTTCGTCGCCGCCGGCCATCGGCGCGTCGCCTTTGCTGGTTCGCGGAGCGGCACGCCATCCATCGTCGAGCGCGAGCGCGCGTTCGTGGCGGAAGCGCGGCGCCTCGGCGCCACCGTTCTCGTCGAGCGCGGCACCGATTCCGATTATGCCGGCGGCCTGATCGCCGCTGAGCGCCTTTTCGCCGGTGAGGGGCCGACCGCCGTCTTCGCTGTCAACGACCTCGTCGCCTTCGCAGTCGTCGATTACGTCCGCACCCGGCTCGGACGTCGCGTGCCCCAGGATGTGGCGGTCGTCGGCTTTGACGATCTGCCCGAAGCCGAGTGGCTGAACTACCGCCTCACCACGTTCCGACAGGACCCACTCGACATGGCGGAACTTGCGGTCGGACTGCTCGAAGATCGCACCGCCGATCCATCGGCCGTGCCGGTTCAGTTGCGTATCGCGGCCCGGCCGGTCGGGCGCGATACCTTTCGGTTCGAGGGAGGGACGCTGACACCATGACCTCGCCCGATGACGTCCTCCCCCGCCAACGCCTGGCTCATGCGTTGATTGCCGATGCAGGCCGGTTGGCCCTTTCGCATTTCGCCGATCTGTCGCACCTGGCGGTCGATGCCAAGCTCGACGGACAGGATGTCGTGTCGGCTGCCGACAAGGAAGTCGAGGCGCTGATCCGTAGCGGTATCGCCGCCCTTTTTCCCGACGACGGCTTTCTCGGCGAGGAAACAGGGCTGACGCCGGGCCGGTCCGGCTGGCGGTGGACCGTCGATCCGATCGACGGCACCAGTTGCTTCGTCCACGGACTGTCGAGCTGGTGCATATCGATTGCCGTGTCCGACGCCGAGGACTGCGTTCGACTTGGCCTCATCCTGGCGCCCGTAACTGGCGAACTCTACGAAGCCGTCGCGGGGGCCGGCGCAACACTGAACGGCCGTCCGATCCGCGTCGACGCCGGGGTTTGCCTCAAGACAGGCCTGCTCGGCCTCGGCGCCAGCCACCGCGTTCCGGCCCGTCACGTCGCCGCCTTCCTCGAAGTCCTGCTCGATGCCGGCGGCATGTTCGTGCGGTCCGGGTCCGGCGCCCTCGCGCTCGCCGAAGTGGCTGCCGGTCGCCTCGTCGCCTACTACGAGCCGCATATCAACGCCTGGGATTGCCTTGCCGCGCTGCTGATGGTTCGGGAGGCCGGTGGTTTCACCGCCGATTTTCCGGGCGAGGGGAGGGGGCTGCTTGAGGGCGGGCCGGTCATCGCTTCGGCACCTCAGGTCGAGGACGCGCTGATCCGGCTGATCGCCAATGCCGAGGCATCCGTGAGAAAGGGCACCGAGCTTTGAAACTGATCCAGGTTACTGACCTTCACCTCAGGGCTCCGGGCGAACGGGTCGCTGGTCTCGACCCCACGGCAAGCCTGTCGGTTGCCATCGACGACATCAACCGCAACCATCCGGATGCGGACCTTGTCGTGTTCACCGGCGATCTCTCCGACGACGGCTCGATAGCGTCCTACCGGTCGCTCGAGGCGGCCATCGGTCGTCTCGTGCCTCCCAGCCGTCTCCTTCTCGGCAACCACGACGACCGCTCCGCCTTCCGGGCCGTTTTCCCCGGCGCGTCAGGCGAAGATGGCTTCGTGCAGTCTGTCGAGGATAGGTCTGTCGGCCGGCTGGTGTTTCTCGACACGCTCGATGAGGGGGCCGTCGCCGGTCGGCTATGTGACCATCGGCTCGCCTGGCTCGATCAGTGCCTGGCGGAAAGCCGGCAGCCGGTCTTTGTCTTCATGCACCATCCCCCCTTCGACATCGGCATGCCGCCCCTTGACGGTTGCAAGCTCGCCGATCCCGACGCCTTCGCCGATCTGCTCGGCCGCCACGGCAACGTTCGCCACATTGCCGCCGGCCATGTCCATCGCCTGTGCTCAGGTCTATGGAACGGCATCGCCTTCAACACGGGACGTGGCACCAATCACCAGACGGCGCCGCTGTTCGGGGCCACGCACTTCGCCATGGGCTTTGAGACCCCGGCCTACAATGTGATGCTGATTTCGGCGTCCAGCGTGGTCGTCCACACTCAGGAAATCACCTGATCATCCTGGCTGCGTCGCTTGAAGAGCCCTTGGACGCCAGGCTCTCTCGCTGTGTCCTCGATGGACTTGTGTTCTCTGCGCGATGGCGATGATACTGGGTTGGCCGAATAATCCGGTTTCCATAGCGTGAGCCAGCCATGATCGACCTTCGCTTTCAGTTGCGACTAGATGCCGACACGAGGATCGGCCCGGGCAAGATTGCGCTTCTGGAGGAGGTTGCCCGCGTCGGGTCGATATCGGCCGCAGCGCGGGAGATGGAGATGACCTATCGCCGCGCCTGGGATCTCATCGATCACATGAACAAGGCCTTCGGCCAACCGTTGGTGGTCGGGCACACCGGCAGTTCCGGCGGCGCGTCGCTGACCGAACTGGGGCTTGATGTCGTCCGCCGCTATCGCCTCATCGAGCAGGCGGCCCGAGAGGCCGCGGCGCCACACCTTGCCGCTCTGTCCGCAGCCGTCGTTGCGCCCGCCTCCGAAGCAGATAGTTCTTCGGACTAGACCAAAGAATGCGTCTGCGGCCTTGGTTTCCCGGCAATTATGCGGCCAAAAGAATAATTCACGTCTGAACAAGAGGTATTATTCGGAAATGGCAGTTTTCAAGCATATTTTCTGAATGAGTCTCAATTTTATATTTTGAAATCATCGGGAATTCAATTATGTCAGTGCGAACATAATAGTATAGGTTCGTATTTTCTCTGATTTGATTGGCGGGATGACTTTCGGCAAGGATGGCGACAGACGAGCCACGCCCGTCAACCATCGTTTTGGCAAGGCCGAAATCAAGAGGCAGTTGGGGACCTCCGGATCGGCAGTTGGAGGAAAAGCCATGCCTAAAGTCATTCGTATCAACATGACCGATCTCTCGGTTCGCATTGATGAAGCCCCGGCCGAGTGGGCCGGCCTCGGCGGGCGCGCATTGACGTCGACCGTCGTCGCCGCCGAAGTGCCGCCGACCTGCCATCCGCTTGGCCCCAACAACAAGCTCGTCTTCGCTCCCGGCCTCTTGTCCGGCACGGCTGCCGGTAACGCCGGCCGCATGTCCGCCGGAGCCAAGAGCCCGCTGACCGGCACGATCAAGGAGAGCAACGCTGGCGGTACCTGCGGCCGCATGCTCGGTCGCCTCGATATCAAGGCGATCATCGTCGAAGGCCAGCCGGTTGCCGCCAACACCTGGTACCAGATCCGCATCAGCGCCTCGGGCGTGGTGATCGAGCCGGAAGTCGAGACGGTCGGCCTGAACAATTTTGCCGTGCTGGAGTCGGTTGCCCGCCGCTATGGCGAAGACAAGGGCGTCATCACCGTCGGTACGGCCGGCGAGAATATGATGATGATCTCCAACATTTCGACCCGTGATCCCGAGGGCAAGCTGCGCAGCTTCGGCCGCGGCGGTCTTGGCGCGGTGATGGGATCGAAGCGCGTCAAGTTCATTACCATCGACCAGGAAGGGACCCGTCCGGTTCCGCTGGTCGACTCGGCCGCCTTCAAGGCTGCCAACATGGTGTTCACCAAGGCGCTCAAGGACCATCCGGTTTCTGGCCAGGGTCTGCCGACCTACGGCACCGCCGTTCTGGTCAATATCCTGCATGAGATTGGTGGCCTGCCGACCCGCAATTTCACCTCGGGTCAGTGCGAGCACCATGACATGATCTCGGGCGAGCATATGTACGACACCATCGTCGCTCGCGGTGGCGAGCCGACGCATGGTTGTTCGCTCGGCTGCGTGATCCAGTGTTCGCAGGTCTATAACGACAAGGACGGCAAGTATCTGACGTCCGGCTTTGAATACGAGACCATCTGGGCCTATGGCGCCGACTGCCTGATCGACAATCTCGACTTGATTGCCGAGTGCGACAGCGTCATGGACGATCTCGGCGTCGACAGTATCGAGACGCCGGTGATGTTCGGTGTCGCGATGGAGGCCGGCATCCTCAAGTTCGGCGACGGCGTGGAAGTGCTGCGCATGCTGCGCGAGGAAATCGGCAAGGCGACGCCGCTCGGCCGCATTCTTGGCGGCGGGACCGGACATGTCGGCAAGACCTATGGCGTCACCCGCGTGCCGGTCGTCAAGAACCAGGCCATCCCGGCCTACGATCCGCGCTCGGTCAAGGGCATCGGCGTCACCTACGCCACGACGACGCAGGGCGCCGACCATACCGCTGGCTACGCGGTGACGGCCAACGTGCTCAACGTTGGCGGCAAGGTCGATCCGCTGTCCAACGAGGGACAGGTCGAGCTGTCGCGCAACCTGCAGATTGCCACGGCAGCCATCGATTCGACCGGTCTTTGCCTGTTCATCGCTTTCCCGGCGCTCGACATCGCCGAGTGTCTGCCGGCCGCGGTTGACATGCTGAACGCCCGGTTTGGCGGCAAGCTGACGATGGACGACGTCGTCGGGCTCGGCAAGACCGTCCTCAAGCTGGAGCACGAGTTCAACCTTGCCGCCGGCATTGGGCCGGAACAGGATCGCCTGCCTGAGTTCTTCGAACTGGAAGCCATCGCTCCGCATAACGCCAAGTGGGACATGGATCAGAAGGAACTTGCGACGTTCTGGAACTTCTGAGCAAGGACGGCCATGTGGATCACGGTCAGATTGTTCGCGAACTTTCGCGAAAACCGCTTCAAGGAGGCCCGGCGGCAATATCCGCCGGGAACCACCATCGCCGATGTCGCGACGGAGCTTGAAATCGACCCTGGCCTGATCGGCATGATCTTTATCCACGGGCGCGCGGCCGAACTCGACCGCGTGCTCGGCGAAGACGACGTTCTGGCGCTCTTCCCTCTCCTTGGAGGGGGGTAGTTTCCTCCGTGGCAGGTTGCCATTTCCGCCGCGAAATCTGCGCCCCCAACGCGCCCTTTTCGTCGGAGAGCCCAGAACGAACGGGGGGAGGCCTGCAATGCGGGCCTCCCTAGTCGTTTCTGTCGGTCGACAGTCAGAAGGAGGGAGCCTTGTTCTCCAAACAGGAGCTTGAGCGCTACAGCCGGCATATCCTGCTTAGGGACGTCGGCGGCCCGGGCCAGCACAAGCTCAACGCGGCGCGGGTGCTTTGCGTCGGTGCCGGTGGATTGGGATCGCCAGTGATCGAGTACCTGGCAGCGGCCGGCGTCGGCACGCTTGGCCTGGTGGACGACGACAGGGTCAGCCTGTCCAACCTGCAACGACAGGTCGTGCATTCGACGGCAAACGTCGGCGAGCTCAAGGTGGTCAGCGCCGCCGAGCGGGTGGCTGCCATCAATCCCAACGTCAAGATCGAACCGCACCCCATCCGCCTCGATGCCGAGAACGTCACCGGGCTTGTCGACAGCTACGACATCGTCGTCGATGGCACCGACAACTTCCCCACCCGCTTTCTCGTTGCCGACACCGCCTATACCTGCCGGAAGCCGCTGGTGACGGCTGGTGTGCTGGAATTCTATGGCTCCCTGACGACGCTTCTGCCATTCGAGACAGATGCCGGCGGTCAGCCCAATCCGAGTTGGCGCTGCCTGATGCCCAGGGAACCGGACACCGCCGCGCTGACCTGTTCCGAGGTCGGCATCCTTGGGGCCGTTGTTGGCGTGCTGGGCACGCTCGCCGCCTGCGAAGTTCTGAAGCTGATCACCGGTGTCGGCGAGCCGCTCATCGGCCGCCTGCTGATGGTCGATATCCGCGACATGGGGTTCGACGTCGTCGCGTATTATCGAAACCCGACGTCCCCCGTTTTCGGGCAAGGGTGAGGTGATCGCATGGGCGGCCAGATCGAACTGAGGGCCTTCATGGATCTGCGGATGCTGTTTGGCGAGCGCGGCTGGTCCATCCCGCATTTTCTCGATGTCGAATCCGACATGACCGGCGAAGAATTGCTGCGTCTCATCTCGATCGAAAGCGCCAGGGTAGAGTCGCTGATCGTCAACCGCTCGGCCATCGCCATCGAGGAGGCCATCATCCATCCCGGGGATCGGGTCGCCTTGGTCCCCCCGGGTGTACCCGGGCCGCACCGTGTGCTTCTTGGCATCCACAGTCAGAAAAAGTCCGCGCAACCCTTCGGCCTGTCCTTTTCGGCGGCGCCCCAAGAGAACGAGACCGGAGAGGGTGAGGAAAAATGACGTTCGACAGGCCGGAAGCCTTGGCGCGGGCCGCCATGACGATCTGCATCAACTGCGAACAATGCCGCGAGCTGATGGAAGACGCGCCATGCCAGTATTTCCCGCGCCTGTTCCATCTCGCCGACCGGGCCAAGTCTGGCGGCAAGCCGATATCGGGGAAGGATCTTCTGGACCTCGTCGACCTCTGCAATGCCTGCGGACAGTGTCCCTGTCGCCCGGTTCAGAGCGATATCCGCAGGGCCAAGGACGCCTTTGTCGAACGTGACGGTTTGCCGCTGGCGACCCGCCTCATCGAGAATGTCCAGTTGGTCGGCAGGCTGTGCGGCACCTTTCCGGCTCTCGTCGATGTCGTGATGAAAAGCCCGCGACTGGGGCGGCTCGCCCGACGGCTGGTCGGCATCCACCCCGATCGCAAGATGCCGTCCTTTCCTCGCGATCGTTTGGCGCGGTGGGTTGCCCGGCGCGGCCTTGATCGCCCGAAGCAGACCGACGGCCGCAAGGTTGCCTATTTCGTCGGTTGCACCGCCCGCTACATGTTTCCCGATGTCGCCAAGGCGACCATCGAAGTCCTGGAGAGAAACGGCGCGTCCGTCTTCGTTCCGGAGCAGAAGTGCTGCGGCATGCCGACTTTTCTCGAAGGCGACAAACCCTTCACGCTCGATCTGGTCGCTGCAAACCTGCCGGTCCTTCAGCGTTGCGTCGAAGATGGCTACGATATCGTCACCGCCTGCCCGACGTGCTCGTTCATGTTCAAGTCGGTGCTGGCCCGCGACGCCCAGTTCTCGCCGGCCTATCGTGACCGCATTCGGGCGCTGGCGGCCGAGCTTGGTGGCGACACCCAGGCAATCGCCCGTGTGCTCGCCGCCGAGGTGTCCGGTCCGTCGGGCCGCACCGGCAGCGTCGCGGCGGAGTTTCTTGCGTCCTGGGTGATCAACTACAATCTCGGCCTGCATGCCGAGGCCGATCGAGGGGATGTCGGCTATTTCGCGCACTGGGACGCCAACCAGCGCATCAAGGTGGCCGCTCACGTGTTCGAACTCGGCGAATACCTCCGGACCCTCGACGGCGAGGGAGCCTTGCATCTGCCGGTGATGGACCCCACGGAGAAGCTCTCCTATTTCCCGCCCTGCCATCTCCGAGAGCAGAACATGGGCCGCCCGTGGCTGCATCTTCTCGAAAAGGCGCCGCACTCCGATGTTGCACCCGTCGGTCAACCGATGGACTGTTGCGGCCTCGGTGGCATTATGGGCTTCAAGGCCGATTTCCATGCGGCATCGCTGGCGATGGGGCGCGGTCTCATCGACAGAATTGCCGCGGCGGAGCCGGATAGGATCGTCACCGAGTGTCTGGCTTGCCGTCTTCAGTTTACACAGATGCAGGACAAGCCGGTATCCCATCCCGCCGAACTGCTGGCGGAGGCCTATCGTGCCGAAGACGCTGGGTTCGGTTCGGCCGAGGCGGGCGACGCGCCGCTTTCAACGCGCGGCGGCGGCGTATGAGGATGACGGGATTGCTAGGAAGAGCGGAAGGACGGTCATGGTGCAGCTGAGTTCGGATGCCTTCGCCTTCGGAGGCGATCTGATGCCGGTCGAAGAGGCGCTCGCGTTGGTCACCGCCAGGATTCCGCCGCTCGGCGAAACCGAGACGGTGACACTGATCGATGCCGACGGACGCTTTCTCGCCGACGATGCCTTGGCTCCCATCGATCTGCCGGTGTTCGACAATTCGGCGGTCGACGGTTACGCCGTCGCCCACGCCGATCTTGCCGTCGGCGGGCCGACGATCCTGCCGATCAGCGCCAGGATCGCTGCCGGTGAAGCGGCATCCGGAGCCATCCCCGGGGAAACGGCGGCGCGCATCTTTACCGGTGCGCCGATGCCGCCGGGAACGGATACCGTGTTCATGCAGGAGGACGTGGTTATCCGCGAGGACGGCAGCGTCGAGCTGCCGCAAGGGCTCCGCAAGGGCGCCAACAGCCGCCCGAAGGGAGAGGATATCGCGCGTGGCAGCCTGGCAGTGCCGGCAGGGCGACGGCTTGAACCACGCGACATAGCCCTGCTCGCCGCACTCGGCGTCACCCGTGTCGAGGTTCGCAGGCGGCCGCGCGCGGCGGTGTTCTCGACCGGCGATGAGTTGCGCGACCCTGGGCAGGTGCTTGGCGCCGCGGCGATCTACGACTCCAACCGCTTTTCGCTGCAGGTCATGCTGAAGCGAGCTGGATGCGAGGTCACCGATCTCGGGATACTGCCTGACGACCGCCACATCACGTCGGAGCGTCTTGACGCTGCCACCCGGGATCACGATCTCATCGTCACCTCCGGCGGTGTCTCGACGGGTGAAGAGGATCACGTGCGGGCGGCCATCGCGGCCAGCGGATCGATGGTCTTCTGGCGGCTCGGCATCAAGCCGGGACGGCCGGTCGCCATGGGGATCATCAATGGCACGCCGCTGGTCGGTCTTCCGGGCAACCCCGTCGCCGTCTTCGTCACCTTCGCGCATGTGCTGCGGCCGCTGGTGGTCGTGCTGTCCGGTGGTCGGCCGTCTGTCCTCGCGGCCATGACCGTCCTCTCCGGCTTTGACTACCGGAAGAAGGCTGGGCGCCGGGAGTATGTCCGCGTGTCGCTCGAGCGTTCGGATGGCGCCACCGTCGCCAGGAAATATCCGGTCGACGGGGCCGGCGTCCTGACGTCGCTGACCCGAACCGACGGCATGATCGAGCTCCCCGAGGCCTGCACCGACGTCAGGATCGGCGATCCGGTTTCATTTTACGCCTACAGCCAGCTCATCTGATGGCGTGTGGAGGTTGGTCGGGATGGATCTGCCAATCAGAAACGATGCTCTGGCCTGCAGGTCGCCATTTGGAAGCGCAGCGGACTGCGGGAGCTGCCTTCCCGTAGCCAGGCAGCATAATCAGAGCGCTGGCAGTTGCCGCTGGCCGCATCAGGGGCGGATTCTGGCCGTACGTTCCCATTTCTTGTCCACCGGGGCCGTGCCGGACGGCGTGCCGTCGCCGCTTGTCCGGTCGTGGCAGCGGAGCAGCCAGTTCGGGTTTGCCTCGCCGATTTTGGGCAGGCAACGCCACAGGCTCGCCGACGCAGGGCTGAAAAACCTCAAGGACCGCCACGAGGACCTGATTGCCGCAGCAGGTGGCGAAATGGCGGCACTTTGCCAGGAACTTGGCGAATTTGGCGGTGTGGTGATTCTGACCGACCCTTCTGGCATCGTTCTGGCCAAAATGGGCGGCGGTTCATTTTCCGACGAAGCCGATCAGCTCGGTCTCTGTGAGGGCGTCGATTGGTCCGAGCAGGCGATCGGAACAAACGCCATCGGCACCACCGTCCTTGAGAGGCTTGCACTTTCAATTATCGGTGCCGAACATCTGTTTTGCCTGAATACGTCGATCAGTTGCTCGGCGGTGCCGATCCTCGATCCGTCTGGCAGTCTGGTCGGCGTCCTCGATCTGTCGACGTCGCTCGCGGTGGCGCACAATCATCTGCTGCCGCTGCTCAAGCGAGCGGTAATTGAAATAGAGCGCAGCTTGTTCGAGCGGCTTTTTTCCCGACAGACGAAGCTCTGCTTCCGTCCAAGCCAGCACCTGTTTGGCAGCCCCGGCGAGGGCCTGTTCGCTTTCGATGACGATCGTCTGATCGGCGCCAACCGGGCAGCGCTCGAACTTCTCGGACTTGATTGGTCGGCGGTCGGCGTGGTGCGATTCCGGCAGCTGTTTGCGACACCCTACGAGATCGTCGAACGAACGGTGTCATCGGGTGAATGCAAAATCCGGTCGGTGCGTGGCGCCGATTTCTTTGCGCGGCTGCACTTGCCCCGAAGGTCAGTTCTGGGAACCGCGCTGCCCTCCCGCGATCCTTTCGCTGCGACCGGTGTGCCAGCCGCCGAAGAAAAGCTCCCCCACCTTGCACTGGAGAAGATCCAGGATCGCGAGGCCCCGAGATTCCGGAAGATGAGGGTGGGGCAGCTCCTCCATGGCGCCAACCTGCTAGACGACGGTGGCGAAGCCGTTCTGATCTTTGCGTCCGGCCGTTACCGCTGCTTTACGTCGCATGAAGGCAAGGAGTTGACGTTGTTCACCCTTGGCAGTGGCGACGCCGTGCCGCTCCAGGCGGACCTGGCCGTCGAAGTCTGCAGTGACGGCGAAGCGGCGATCATTCCGCGAACCCTGTTTCGAAAGCTCGCGCGCACCTACCCCGAGTTCGGCAGTTGCGTGTTGTCGGTGATCGAGGGGCTCCTCAACCGATCTCTGTCGATGGTCGGCGACATGGCATTCCGAAGCGTGCGTTACAGGGTGATCCGCCATATCTGTGCGCTGGCCGAGCGTGAGGGGCGCCAGACATCGGCCGGTGTCAGCGTCGATGCGGCTCCAAGTGGCGACGAACTCGCCATGGCCATCGGTGCGGCCCGCCAATCCGTTTCGACGGTCCTGGCCGAACTCATCCGCTCGGGCGACATTTCTCGTCCGACTCCACGAACCCTCATCGTCTCCGACATCGAGCGCCTCAGGGCGGAGTTGCAGCGTTCGCATTGATTGCCGGGGCCTTGCTCCGGTCGATCTGGTCTGCGCCCGGCACCTGATGCATCCGGTCCTTTGCCCGACCTCGGGAAGAGCCCTTACGGGTTCAACCTTGTCGCCTACATGACAGCCTTCCAGTTGACGCCAATGTAAATGAGATCAGGCGCAGGAACGTCCGGCAGGATGGAGAGGACAATCCTGTCGAGTAGATCTTGAGGAGAGCATCTAGTGCATCGGCCCAATAGAACGATATGGCGGCAAGAGCCAGTTCAGTTGGCAAGTTGGTGCATAAACAAAGGAATCCAGCGCACAACACTCTACGCGCGGTGAATGTTTCGTCTGTGTCTGTGCCTTCGGAAGCGGTGACAAATCAAGCAGTCCGACGCTTCATTTGCGCATGGGCACGATTGCCCTGTTCGCCAAGGCTGTGCGACCTGTCCGCCGTCCGTTTTGTGATGCTCGCGGCTGGCTTGGCGGATTGGCAGGAATGGGGCCGCGCTTTGTTCACGATCCGCTCCAGTGTCACAGTTTATCAGATGCGTTTACCCGTCGGACATGCATGAGCCGAAGTTGTCCGAAGGTCTATGTTCCTAA
>JAGSYU010000123.1 GCA_018262575.1 Pseudomonadota bacterium
CGGGTTGGGCATCACCTTGTCGAACAGCTCATAGGCAAGGCCGGCGGCGTCCAGGAGGCTCGTCACCTTGGCGACCGTGCCGGCCTTGACCAGCACCGCGTCGGTGACCACCAGCGCCTTCTTGTAGCCGCGGCGCTGCACCTCGCCGACCAGCTCGGCGCGAGCACCGGCGCCGAAATAGGACGTCTCGTTGAGAATCATGCGATGGGACATGCTCTGTTCCTCCTGAGGCCGGTTTCTGCCGGCATGTCGATGGTCACGGCGTAGGTGGCCGGGCAACCTGCCGGGATCGGATCCGATGCGCGACGTTCGCGCGCCGCCGCGAAGGGGCGGCATAGAGATCGCCAATCGCGGACATTGTCCCCGACGCGAAAAGCCGCCGAGGACTGAACCATATTGAAAGCTATTGGCTCGCAAGGTCGCTCACAACCTCGCATGAACCCCTATTTTTTGACTGAAAATGACTTATTTTGATAACTTCATCAAAAAGTCGAAGATAAAGCTCCGCAAAAGCCAGATCGACTCGAGCGCTTATTGACTCGGCGGTTTTCGAAAGCGGCACCGGACCGACGCGGGGTCCTCAGTCGAGCGCGCGCTGGCGGGTCTCTGCGTCAATCTGCGAGGCGGCCGCGGCGGCGAGGATCAGCAGCACGGCGAATAGCGCCACCGCCGCGCCGAAGCTGCGGGCGATCAGCAGCGACAGCAGCGACGGCGCCAACAGGCCGCCGAGCCGCGCCATGGCGCCGGCTGCGCCCATGCCGCTCGCCCGTGCTGCCGTCGGATAGAGTTCCGGCGTGTAGGCATAAAGGGCGCCCCAGGTACCAAGCAGAGCAAAGCTCATGAGGAGGATGGCGGTCGCCACCAGCGTCGCGTTGCCGGCGACGACGAACAGCGCGCAGCCGGCCGCCGATAGCAGCAAGAAGCCGATCAGCGTCGGCTTGCGGCCGATTTGTTCGACGCCCCAGGCAGCCAGCGCATAGCCAGGGAGCTGGGCCAGCGCCACCACCACCAGGAAGCCGTAGCCGCGCACGAAGCCGAAGCCCTCACCGGCCAGCCGGGCCGGCATCCAGGTGAAGATGCCGTAGTAGCTGAGCGAGACAAGGAACCAGATCGCCAGCATCAGCAGCGTCCGCCGCCTGAGCATCGGCGACAGCAGGCGGACCGCCTGCGGCGTGCCACCGGCGATGAGCGGTTCGGAGAGCGGCGCCTTGCCGTTGGTGACGAGCACACGGTCGACGACGGCGCGCGCCTCGTCGGGCCTGCCGCTGCGCAGGAGATAGAGTGGCGATTCCGGCACCATCAGGCGCAGCCAGAAACCGACCAGCGCCGGAATGGCGGTGACCAGAAAGATTGTGCGCCAAGCCTCCGTCAACCCGGCCGAGGCAGCCGTCCAGGCGGTGAGCGCCACGACGACCGTGCCCACCGCCCAGAAGGCTTCCAGCATCACCAGCCAGCGACCGCGCCGATCGGACGGCAGAAACTCGGCCATCATGGCATAGTCGACCGGCAGCGTGCCGCCGACGGCGGCGCCCGTGAGGAAGCGGGCGGTGAGCAGCCACCCGAAGCTCGGCGCGAAGACCGAGGCGAGGCCGAAAATGCCGTCGCAGGCCACGGTGACCAGCAGCACCCTCCGGCGGCCGATGCGGTCGGCAAGGCGGCCGAACAGTGCCGCGCCGAGCATCATGCCAAAGAAAAACAGTGTGCCGGTCTGCAGCGCCCCCGGCACCGTCAGGCCGAAGCTCGAAGCAATCGACGGCGCCGTAAAGCCAACGGCGAGCACCTGCATGGCATCGGCCGCCCAGACGAGGCCGAAGATGCCGAGGAGCCGCCGCTGGAATGGGCCGGTGCCGGCTTGGTCGAGGGCAGTTTCGATGGCAACCGGCATGACGGCACCTGCGCTGGGAAAGGGATTTCTCATTCATAGACCAAAGTCGCAGGCAGGGAAACCGCGTCGGCAATTCACCTCCCGTCAACCGTCCGTCGAGCGAACGCGACTTCGTGATTGCCCTGAGGGTGACTAATACTAAAGTCGTATGCTATAAGTCCTGCACAATAGAAATTGACGATCGAGGCTAGGGATCATGAGCGAGTTGTCACAGGACTCCGTCAAGTGTCCGTTCATCCGGTGCCGCCACCCGGTGCCACGCGTTTGGAGCGAAGGATGCGCTGAGAGTTGCTTCCTTCTGCGCAAGGACCGGCGGCGGATTACCGTCCGCCATATCTACGATCTGTAGAAGCGGGGGGCTGTGCTGTCATATACAGCCGCCCGACCGGGCCGAATGAGACGATCTACGTCGCGTCGAAATCAAGGCCGGCATGGATCAGCCAATTACACGCCGAACGTAACGTGGCCGTTGCCATCTATGACCCAAGCCGGATTCCAGGCGATTTCCCAGGCATGATCATCCGGGTCGGCGACATAACCACGAAATCCACCGTGCGGTGGGGCATCTGCCGGACGAATGAGTCTGCCACCTGCTTCGGCTAGCTTCGCCATGACAGGCTCGACATCTTCCCGGCGCGCGACATTGTGGGCAAGCGAGAATGCCCCTGGCACGAGCAGGCCCGGCCTTTTCATGTCTTCTTCCAGCGATTGTCGCAGAAACGTGCCGAGAACGAGCCCGTTCATCTGGTAGAAGACGATCTCCTGGTTCTCGAAGACCGGCGACCAGCCGAACCCTTGGCAATAGAAGCGCTTTGACCTGGAAAGGTCAGTGATGCCGAGCGTGATGATCGAGATCTGGTGCTGCATGTCCATACCCTTTCTATCGGCACACGCGTTGAGCATGCACCTTGATAGTCTTGGGCCGCTACCAAGGTAACGGAAGGACCCGCTTGCACGGGGACCGGGCCAACCTTCCCGACCTAACCTGTTTCAGACGGCATCAGGATAGATTCGGATGAGAGAGCCGTCAAGATTCCTCGCCGGTACAAATAGAACCAGACAATCCAGCCCGAAACCCGCAAGAAAACCCCTCGAAATCTTGCGCTCTGTTTCTGTGCCAACACTGAAAACGCCGGAATTTTGATTTTATTGGTGAGCGCGGTGGGATTCGAACCCACGACCCCATGATTAAAAGTCACGTGCTCTACCGACTGAGCTACGCGCTCCCACCTTGATCGCCTGGCGGCGATCGTCGCTTACCGCCGAGTATAACCCGTCACGAGGCGGGCGCGAACGGGCTTTCACATACTCGACCGGAACCGACATGGCAACCGAGGGCAGGGCGTTTTTCCTGACCATCGAAGCAACGCCGGCATCGCCTTTCGGTGTGTCCGCGAAGGCACGGCAACGGGGCGATCGGTAGAGTCGCCGGTCCGGCCCTGTCGACTGTCGTTGCACCACGCATTTGAATCGTTTTATCGATACGCAATTACCGCGAAGGATTCCGTGAGTGGATCTGCCGCTTTTCCAATCGATCGGTGAGACCTGTGTTTACCGCCCTGCGCATCGGTACCCTTTATTTCGGCTCCTCTTTTCTGATGGCCAACTGGCTGACCCGCATGCCGGACCTTCTCGCCCATCTTGGGGTCGACAAGGCGACCATGGGGCTCGCTCTGTTCCTGGGACCGGTGGGCGCGCTGGTCACGGCCCCTATCGCTGGGCCGTTGATGGACCGCTTTGCCGCCGCCCGCGTTGGCGTCTGGGGTCTCGTGCTTGCCGCGGCCATGCTGTTCGGCATCGGCCTTGCCGGCCACTGGACGGTGCTCGCCGCCGTGCTGCTGTTTGCCGGCGCCGGCAACACGCTATTCGAAATCGGCGGCAACGCTGGTGTCCAGCGCCTCGAGGCGACCACCGGCGGCAAATATATGGCGCAATGCCATGGCTACTGGAGCCTCGGCTTCGTCTGCGGCGCACTGTCGGCTGGCGTGTTCGGCCAGTTTGGGGTGCCGCTCGTCTGGCATCTTGGCGCGATGGCGGCCCTGGGCGTCGTTGCTTGCGCCGGCATCGCCCGGCTGCTGCCGCCTGCCATGTACGAGCGGGTGCCCCGTCCGATGGGGGGAGCCAAGCCGCCGCTGTTCACGCTGCCGAGCGTCAGCCTGATCGGCCTCTGCGTGATGGCGACCGGCGTCACTCTTGCAGAAAGCACCGTCTACGACTGGGGTACGCTGTTCCTGCGCGAGCAACTCCAGCCAAGTCCCTTCTGGACGTCGGTGGCCTACAGCACCTTCCCGCTGACCATGTTTGTCGGCCGACTGGCCGGAGACTGGTTCCGGGCGCGCTATCGGGCGTCAAGCATCGTCCGAATCTGCGCGACGACGACCGCCATCGGCCTCATCGGCTTTATTTTCTCGCCGCACGTCGTCGTTTCCGGTCTGTCGCTGGCGCTGATGGGCGTCGGCGTGTCGCTGGTGATGCCGATCGGCGTCGCGGCGGCCGGTGACAAGCCGGGCGACGCGGCGCGTAACGTCGCGGCCATGTCGATGATCATCACCGCCATCTTCCTGATGGCGCCGCCCGGCGTCGGTTTTGTCGCTGAGCATTTCGGCCTGACGACCGCCTTCCTCATGATGCTGCCCTTCGTGGCAATGTCCGGGTTTTTTGCCCGCGAAGCCGATCCGCCGGCCGCCGATCCTGCCGGCCAACAAAAGATGATTGGCGACAGTCCCGTCGTTGGTGGTACCAACGCCTCCACCACATGATCCTGCGGATTCCGGGAGTGAAGGCCATGGCGAAGGCGATTGTCATCCGTGAGACGGGCGGACCCGAGGTAATGTCCCTCGAAGAGGTCGACGTCGGCGCCCCCGGCCCTGGTGAGGTGCGTCTGAAGCACACCGCGATCGGCGTCAACTTCATCGACACCTATTACCGCAAGGGCCTTTATCCCGCGCCCGGCGGCCTGCCGTTCATTCCCGGTGCCGAGGCCGTCGGCATCGTGGAAAAGGCGGGCGAGGGCGTCGTCCAGTTTCGCCCGGGTGACCGCGTCGCCTATGCCGGATCGGTCGGTGCTTATGCGGAAGCGCGCATCATCTCGGCGCAGAAGCTTGTCCGCATTCCCGACGACATCGATGGTTTCACGGTGGCGGCGAGCCTCCTCAAGGGCATGACGGTACAGTATCTGCTGCGTCAGACCTTCAAGGTGACGCGCGACCATACGGTGCTGTTTCACGCTGGTGCCGGCGGCGTCGGCCAGATCGCCGGCCAATGGCTGAAGTCGCTCGGCGCCACCTCGATCGCCACCGTTGGCTCGGAGGAGAAGGCGGAAATCGCCCGGGGTTGCGGCTACACTCACGTGATCAACTACCGCACGGAGGACTTTGTCGCCCGCGTCGCCGCGATCACCGGCGGCGCCAAGTGCGATGTGGTCTACGATTCGGTTGGCAAGGATACGTTCCCGGCTTCGCTCGACTGCCTCAAGCCGCGCGGCCTGTTCGTTTCCTTCGGCAACTCCTCGGGAGCCGTGTCGGACTTCAATCTCGGCATTCTCTCCCAGAAGGGATCGCTCTACGCCACGCGGCCGACGCTCGGTCACTATACGGCGACGCGGGGAGCTCTCGACGCCTGCGCCGAGGACCTGTTCGAGCAGATCCGAGCCGGCGCGGTGACGGTCAGCGTCGGGCAGAAATTCGCGCTTGCCGATGCCGTCGCCTGCCACAAGGCCATGGAAGCGCGCGAGACGATCGGTTCAACGCTGCTGACGGTGTGAACACCGCACTCAGACGGAAAACGACGTGCCGCAGCCGCAGCTCGAGGTGGCATTCGGATTATTGATTTTGAACGCCTGGCCCATCAGGTCATCGACGAAGTCGATCTCCGAGCCGTCCATGAACGGCAGCGATACCGCGTCGATCAACACTGTCGCGCCATCGCGCGTGATGGCGAGATCGTCGGCGTTCCGTGCCTCGACGAGATCGAAATGATAGGAAAAGCCCGAGCAGCCGCCGCCCTCGACCGAGATCCGCAGCGCCGTCTTGCCCGGCTGCTTTTCGACGACCTTGCTGATCCGGCGCGCGGCACCGGCGGTCATGGTGATATTGGCGGCGAGAACTTCCATGTTGGTCCTGCGAGGCTTGAACGACTTGAAACTATGATCCCTGCTGACATACGTAAGGCAGCGGATGGTAAAGTCAAATGACGGCTGCGCGAGCCCGGCATGCGGATGTGTCGGTCGATCAGCGTTTCGGGAGGCGATGGTGGTAGGTCTCGGATTTGGAACGGAACCGCTGGCGCCCTTCGCCGTTCACCCCGACGAGAGCCGTGGTCGGCGCTATCCCGAACCGGCGAGTCCGACGCGTACGCCATTCCAGCGCGACCGCGACCGCATCATCCATTCCACCACGTTCCGCCGCCTGAAGCACAAGACGCAGGTGTTCGTCTTCCACGAGGGCGACCATTACCGCACCCGGCTGACCCATACGCTGGAAGTGGCGCAGATCGCCCGCGCGCTCGCCCGCGCCTTGAGGCTCAACGAGGATCTCGCCGAGGCGCTGGCGCTGGCCCATGATGTCGGCCACACGCCGTTTGGCCACACCGGAGAGGAGGCGCTCGACGCCTGTCTCGCCGGCTTCGGCGGCTTCGACCACAATGCCCAGTCCTTCCGGGCAGTCACCGAGCTCGAGCATTCCTACGCCGAGTTCGACGGACTCAACCTGTCGTGGGAGACGCTGGAGGGGCTCGTCAAGCACAACGGCCCACTGACCGATGCGAACGGCAAGCCGATCGGCCGCCACGCAGAGCGGGGCTTGCCGGTGGCGCTGCTTGCCTATCCCGACCTCTATTCCCTGGATCTCGACACGCATGCCAGTGCCGAAGCGCAGTGCGCGGCGATTGCCGACGATATTGCCTACGATGCCCATGATATCGACGACGGCCTGCGGGCCGGACTGTTTTCCCTCGACGATTTGCGGTCGCTGCCGCTGATCGGTGGCTTCCTCAAGGCAATCGAGACGAAATATCCCGGTCTTGACCGGCACCGTACCATCCACGAGATTACCCGCCGGCTGATCACCGCCATGGTGGAGGACGTGATTGCCGCCGCGCTCGCCCGGCTTGCCAAGCTCGAGGCCCGGTCATCTGATGACATCCGGCGGGCCGGCCACACGGTGGTGACCTTTTCCGAAGACATGGCCGCCGTTGACGCGGCGATCAAAGGCTTTCTGTTCCCGCGCATGTACCGGCATCCGGACGTGATGCGTGTGCGTCGCGATGCCGACCGCGTGGTGAAGGACCTGTTCGGCACGTATGTCGCTCACCCCGATTTCATGCCCGAGGAATGGCGGAGCGGCCTTGACGCCGGTGACAAAGGCCCGCTTGCCCGGCGGGTGGGCGACTATATCGCCGGCATGACCGACCGCTTCGCCATCCAGGAGCACCGCCGCTGGTTTGACGATACGCCGGAATTGCGCTAGGCCCCTCGCCGATCGGCCGGAAGACCGGCTCCCACGAGGTACCCGATGAATATCTTCCAGGTGTTCGGCGAGCGTATTCGCTCGGCCATCGCTTCCCTGCCGTTCGACATCCCGGCCGACGCGCTTTCCCGCATCGCCGTCGAGCCGCCACGCGATGCGAGCCACGGCGATGTTGCCACCAACGCCGCCATGCTCCTGGCCAAGCCCCTGGGCAGGAAGCCGCGCGATCTTGCCGAAGAGATCGCCGCAGCACTTCGGGCCGACGCGGACGTCGAGGCGGTGGAAGTGGCCGGGCCCGGATTCATCAATCTCCGCCTGTCACCGACCTTCTGGACCGATTTCCTGAAGCTGTCGCTGGCCGAAGGGCAGGACGTCGGCGCGACCAGTTTCGGCAAGACCCTCAAGGTCAACGTCGAATATGTCTCGGCCAATCCCACCGGCCCGATGCACGTCGGTCATTGCCGGGGCGCCGTGGTGGGCGATGCACTGGCCCGACTGCTGGCCAAGGCCGGCTTTGACGTGACCAAGGAATATTACATCAATGACGCCGGCGGCCAGATCGACGTGCTGGCTCGTTCCGCCTTCCTGCGTTACCGCGAAGCATTGGGCGAGACGATCGAGATCCCCGATGGTCTCTATCCCGGCGATTACCTGAAGCCGGTTGGCGCGGCGCTCAAGGCGACCTGGGGCGACCGACTGCTGGCGATGCCGGAGTCCGAGTGGCTGCCGGTCATCAAGACACTCGCCGTCGACATGATGATGGACATGATCCGGGCCGACCTGGCGCTGCTCGGTGTGCGGCATGACCTGTTCTTTTCCGAGAAGACGCTGCACGACCCGCGCGGCAACGAGCCTTCCGAGATCGCCGAGATGATCGAGGAATTCCGCCAGCGCGATCTCGTCTATGACGGACGCCTGCCGCCGCCCAAGGGGCAATTGCCCGACGATTGGGAGGACCGCGAGCAGGTGCTGTTCCGCTCCTCCAATGCCGGCGACGACGTCGACCGTCCCTTGGTCAAGTCGGACGGCAGCTACACCTACTTCGCCGCCGACGTCGCCTACATGCGCTCGAAGTATCAGCGCGGCTTCAAGCAGATGATCTTCATCCTCGGCGCCGACCATGGCGGTTACGTCAAACGGCTGGAGGCGGTCGGCAACGCCATTTCCGGCGGTACCATCGAGGTCATTGTCCGCCTTTGCCAGTTGGTAAGGCTCTATCGCGGCGGCGAGCCGGTGAAGATGAGCAAGCGGTCCGGCGACTTCGTGACGCTGGCCGAAGTCGTCGAGGAGGTCGGTCAGGACGCCGTGCGGTTCATGATGCTGATGCGCAAGAACGACGCGCCGCTCGACTTCGACTTCCTCAAGGTAAAGGAACAGAGCAAGGACAACCCGGTCTTTTACGTCCAGTATGCCCACGCTCGCTGCCATTCGATCCTCAGACAGGCGCGAGAGACGGCGCCCGAGGTGGCCGCTGCCGACGAATCGGCGGCGCCGCTGCATTTGCTGGCCGACCCGTCCGAGCTCGCGCTGATCCGGAAACTCGCGGAGTTCCCGCGCGTCATCGACGCCGCTGCCGACTCCCACGAGCCACATCGGGTCGCTTTTTATCTGTATGAGCTGGCCAGCGACTTCCACGCCCACTGGAACGCTGGCAAGGAAAATGTAAATTTGCGTTTTGTTAACCCTGTTGAACCACTGTTGACCCATGCGCGCTTGGCTCTGGTCAAGGCTGTCAGGAACGTTCTTGCCTCGGGCCTTGAGGTTCTTGGCGTCAATGCGCCCGAAGAGATGAGGTAGCCTCGACGGATCGTACGGTCCTTGCGGTGGCAAAGAGATACGGGAAGAGCGACGCCGATGGTTAGGAGCAGCGCAGCCGAACAGTCGTCTATGCGGCCCGCCGTGTCTGATGGCAACGAGCGCCTCACCGACGAGGAACGCTTCTACGAGGACCTCCTGAGCGGTCGCGAAGGCGGCGAGGCCGATATGGACCAGTTCGTCGACGCCCTCGCTGCCGAGTTGGAGCAGGATATCGCATCGATGAATCCCGTCGATGTCCGCACCGGCCAGGTCTACAAGCCAGCCAATGCGCGCCAGGCCAGCAAAGCCTACGATCCCTGGGATGATCAGGCTCTCGACGAGTTTATGGCCGAGTTCGAGCGTGACGGCGTCGATCCGGTCGTCGATGAATTCGGCGTCCTGCCTCCGCATGCCGGCGATGCTGAAGCAGAACCTTCGGACTGGCGCGGTCGCCGCCGCCTTATGACGGCCGCCGCAGCGGCTGCGCTCGTCGTGGCCGTCGGGTTCGCCGGCTGGGCTTTCTACGGTGGCGCCACCGGCTTCGGCGAAGCGGTGGTGGTGAAGGCGCCGGACGGCCCATTCAAGGTCAAGCCTGACCCCAACGCACAGGAAGTGGTTGCCTCTTCTGAAGGCGCCTCGGTGTTTGACACCGTGGGCGGCGCTCCGCCCAAGAGTGAGGAGCGACTGGTCGCCCGCAGTGGCGATGTGCCCGAGCTGCCGGCCGTCACGCCGCACGTATCGCGCATCACGCTTCCCGATGGCCAGGAGGTGGAGGCAGAGCTTCCGACCGGTTTCGATCCCAACGAGACCGGGCCACGGCGCGTCCGCACCGTGCTGGTTCGGCCCGATGGGTCGCTGATTGAAACACCTGCCGACACGACGGCAAGCTCCGGCAACACCGCCGCGCCGTTGCCGTCCGACGGCGCCGGTCAGATCATTGCCCGGAGCGAGACGACGGCTGACGCCGCCGGTGACGATGCCGAGAGCGGCATTGGTCTGCCGCCCCTCGCGTCGACCAATCAGACCATGCCGGCCGACGTACCGACCGCGCCGCAGGGCCTGCCGTCGAGCAATTTGACCGATGCGTCCGGCCAGCCGATGCCGATCAACCTCGCCGCTCTGGCCAATCCCGAAGCGGACGCGTCCGTCGAAACGACGGCATCCGTGCCGACCGGGGTGTCGGCCCCGCTGCCGCCCGACAAGCCGGCCGCTCCCGCCGCCGCGACGTCCTCCGGCCCGCTCGATCTGACGGCTGCCGCCGCGCTACCTGCCGCTCCGACTGAAGTGGCCAGCTTGCCGGCGACCAACCAGGCCGCGCCGGCCGCGACCGGCGGCGCAGGGGCCTATGTGCAGCTGTCGTCCCAGCGTAGCGAGGCGGCAGCGCGCTCCGCCTTTGTCGCGCTGCAGCGGAAATTCCCGTCGATCCTTGGCTCGGCGGCGGTGGACATCCAGCAGGCCGACCTCGGCACCAAGGGGGTTTATTATCGGGCGCGCGTTGCCGCACCGACCCGGGACGCCGCTGCGGCGCTCTGCGAACAACTTCGTTCGGCCGGCGGCGATTGCCTGATCGCCCGCTGATCTTGGACCTACGATCTCGGGCCGTGTCGAGGTGCCGGACGGCATTCGGCGCGGCCTTTCCTTTGGAGAACCGCCGATGTCCCGCGCTTTCGTGACCGGCCTCCTGGCCGAAGCGGCGCCCTGGGGGCTCATTCTGTTTCGCCGCAACGTCGAGACTCCTGATCAGTTGAGACGCCTTACCGGCGATTTCCGCGATGCCGTCGGTTGGCAAGCGCCGGTGCTGATCGATCAGGAGGGCGGGCGGGTCCAGCGCCTGACGGCGCCGCACTGGCGCAAGTATCCGTCCGGCCGGCGACTGGCCGGCGCAGCGGCGCTTGCCGGCGATTCCACGTTGATTGCCGACGTCGCCCATCTGTTGGGTGACGATCTCAGCGCCGTCGGCATCGACGTCGACTGCGCGCCCTGCCTCGACATCGCTACCGTTGGCATGACGCCGGCCATCGGCGACCGCAGCTATGGCGAACGGGCGGATCTGGTGGCTGCTGCCGGCCGCGCTTTCGCGGACGGGCTGATGGCGGCCGGCGTATTGCCTGTGGTCAAGCACACGCCCGGCCATGGCCGCGCCCGCGTCGATAGCCATCACGAGTTGCCGGTGGTCGACGCCGATCTCGACAGCCTCGCCGCTGCCGACTTTGTACCCTTTGCCGCGCTCGCCGATCTGCCGGCGGCGATGACCGCCCACCTCGTCTACACGGCCATTGATCCCGATCGGCCGGCAACGCAGTCATCCGTTGTCATCGAGACGATCATCCGCGACCGCATCGGCTTCGACGGCCTGCTGTTCTCCGACGACCTGTCGATGAACGCCCTGAAGGGCACGCTTGCCGAGCGGGCGCGGGCGACGCTTGCCGCCGGCTGCGATATCGCGCTTCATTGCTCGGGCGACATGGTCGAAATGCTGGCTGTGGCCGCCGAGGCGCCCGAACTTACGGGAAAAGCCGCTGCGCGCTCGGAAAGGGCATTGAACGGACGTGGCGGGTCGCCGCATGATGACGTGGACGGCGTTTTGGCGCGGCTCGACGCGGCGCTCATCGCCTTTGATGCCGCTGGCGCGTAAGCCGGGCTGGTGCAACGCGGGTGAAACGGCCTTCCATGGCGACGACCGACGAGTGGAGCGAACCACGGCTCGATATCGACCCGACGGCCGGCGAGGCCTTCGTGGTAGATCTGGACGGCTTCGAGGGGCCGCTCGATCTGTTGCTGACGCTTGCCCGCAACCAGAAGGTCGACCTCGCCCGCATCTCCATCTTGGCCCTGGCCAACCAGTATCTCGCCTTCATCGAGCGGCTGGGCGAACACCGCCTGGAACTGGCCGCCGACTATCTCGTGATGGCCGCCTGGCTCGCCTATCTCAAATCGCGCTTGATGCTGCCACCCGACGAAATCCCCGGGGACGAGCCCTCCGCTGCGGAACTTGCCGGCATGTTGGCGATGCGGCTGAAGCGTCTCGAAGGCATCCGTATTCTGGCCGGCCGACTTGTCGACCGGTCGCGGCTCGGCCGAGACGTGCTGCCGCGCGGTGCGCCGGAAGAGACCGGCCTCATCCGGCGCTCGCTGTGGGAGGCGAGCCTTTTCGATCTGCTCGACGCCTATGGCCGGCAGCGTCAGCGCGACATGGTGCGCGTCCACACCGTCCGCAAGCGGCAGGTCTGGGCCCTGGCTGATGCGCGCGACCTCCTGGAACGGCTGATCGGGGCGATCCCCGATTGGGTGCCGATCGACGACTATCTCATCCGCTACATGACCGGCCCGGACTCGCGGGCCACCGTCCGCGCCTCGGCTTTTTCTGC
>JAGSYU010000024.1 GCA_018262575.1 Pseudomonadota bacterium
TCGTTGAAGACAAGGCCGCCGGTCAGTCCGGACGCCGGGCTGTAGTCACTGGCGGCCACCAGGATGCTTTTGATCACCCCCGCAGATTCGCCGATCTTCATGTTCGTCCGACCGTAGAACACCAAGCGAGACAGCATTCAGCAATGCTCCGGCCATATTGGTCTATTCACGCAGAGGTTATGACTCCACATAACAGACAAATGGTTAAGGAAGCCGGTGGCCTTGTGGTTTGACTTCGACATTTGCATTCGCCCGATACCGCGCTCAAAGCAAATGCCGGAGTCATGACAACCACGAGTAAGTTTTTGATTCTAGTCGGGCTTTTGAATTTGACATTTGATCTTGAGCTTGATGTCAGCCGGGACTCAAATGTCAAATTCGCTCCAGCAGAAAAACTGTGGTCGACCTGCTGTTGGAGCTAAATGGCGGTTAAGCGGCTTGCAACAAATGTCAATGATCGCATCACCGCCCGCCATGTCGTCGGCTATAGGAAAGGCGGCTTCAGGCGGCGACGGCCTGGACGACGCTCTCGAACAGGCCGCGGCCATCGAGGCCGCCGTGCAGGGCTTCGATCAGGTTTTCCGGATGCGGCATCATGCCCAGCACGTTGCCGGCCTCGTTGAGGATGCCGGCGATGTCGTTGATCGAGCCGTTGGGGTTGGTTCCCTCGGCGTAGCGGAAGGCGACGCGGCCCTCGCCTTCGAGGCGGCCCAGCGTCTCGGGATCGGCGAAGTAGTTGCCGTCATGGTGGGCGACGGGGCAGCGGATCACCTCGCCCCTGGCGTAGGCGCGGGTGAAGTCGGTGGTGTTGTTGGTCACCTCAAGCTTCACTTCCTTGCAGACGAAGCGGAGGTGGGCGTTGCGCATCAGCGCGCCGGGCAACAGGCCGGCTTCGGTCAGGATCTGGAAGCCGTTGCAGACGCCGAGGACACGGACGCCGGCCTTTGCCTTCCTTGCCACGTCGAGCATGGCCGGCGAGCGGGCAGCGATGGCGCCACAGCGCAGATAGTCGCCATAGGAGAAGCCGCCGGGCAGGACGATCAGGTCGACATCGGGCAGGCTCGCATCCTGATGCCAGACGACGGTCGGCTTGACGCCGGTTACCGAGTGGAGCGCCTTGACCATGTCGTGGTCGCGGTTGGAGCCGGGAAAGAGGACGACGGCCGAGCGCATATCGTTATCTCCTCGAAAGGTCAGGGCATCAGGAACAGGACGGCAAAGGCGGCGGCAACGATTGGAATGCCGATGAAGATCGCCGCCTTGACCAGCATGAAGACAATGATCCGGCGCGTGTCATCGGAGCCATCGTCCATGCTCGCCTCAGCCGAGAATGGCGATGTCGTAGTTTTCGATGACGGTATTGGCGAGCAGCTTGTCGCACATGTCGGCCACTGCCGTCCGGGCTTTGTCCGGATTTGTTTCGGCGAGGGAGAGGTCGATGATCTTGCCCTGGCGGGCGCCGTCGATGCCGGCAAATCCGAGGCCGCGCAGCGCGCCCTCGATCGCCTTGCCCTGCGGATCGAGAACGCCCGCCTTGAGGGTGATGGTGACGCGCACTTTCATGGCCGTACCCCGAAAATGAAGAACGCCGGGGGAATAACCCGGCGTTCTCGAATTCACAAGTCGGTTTTCGCGCCGTCGCGGTGGTTGGGGCGCCGCTTGGCGCGGCGCCGACCGTTAGTTCACCAGCGTCACTTCACCAATGTCGGGCCGATGGGCCGCGTCTGCTCGGATTCGTTGAGGATGCCGAGGCGCCGGGCCACTTCCGTGTAGCTCTCGACGAGGCCGCCCATATCCTTGCGGAAACGGTCCTTGTCGAGGCGGTTGCCGGTGGCGATGTCCCACAGACGGCAGCTGTCGGGGCTGATCTCGTCGGCGACGACGATGCGCATCATGTCGCCTTCCCACAGGCGGCCGCATTCCATCTTGAAGTCGACGAGACGGATGCCGACACCGAGGAACAGACCGGCCAGGAAGTCGTTGACACGGATGGCCAGCGCCATGATGTCATCGATTTCCTGCGGCGAAGCCCAACCAAAGGCGGTGATGTGCTCCTCAGAGACCATCGGGTCCTTGAGTTCATCGCTCTTGAAATAGAACTCGATGATCGAGCGCGGCAGCTGCGTGCCCTCCTCGATGCCGAGTCGCGTGGCGATCGAGCCGGCGGCGACGTTGCGCACCACCACCTCAAGGGGAATGATCTCCACCTCGCGGATCAGCTGCTCGCGCATGTTGAGCCGACGGATAAAATGGGTGGGAATGCCCATGTTATTGAGATGGGTGAAGAGAAATTCCGAAATCCGGTTGTTCAGAACACCCTTGCCGTCGATGATCTCGTGCTTCTTGGCATTGAACGCCGTGGCGTCGTCCTTGAAGTGCTGAATCAATGTACCCGGCTCGGGACCTTCGTACAGGATCTTGGCCTTGCCTTCGTAGATACGCCGACGGCGGTTCATGGGAATATACCGTGGTCTGTTGATGAAATCCATGAGGCCGGGGCTCCGCGTCCGAATCATTACATTAGCCCGCTTGTCGCCTCGGCGGGAGTTCAGGATGCGTCAACACCATGACTGGCGTGCGAAACGTCGGCCAGCGTGGACACATTCTAAGCACAGAAAGCGGGCGAACTGACGTCCGCCCGCTCCCTCGCCTAAGCCGCACACTAGCCGATCGGGTCCTGGATAACAATCCCGTCGCGTCGCAATTTCGCGTAGTGGTCATTCCTTAACTCTGATGGTTGTTTACCGACTTCTGTCCAAGTTGATCACAGGGCCGTGAAAGCATATATTCAAAGGGCGGAGAGTGTTTGAGCTTTTGCCTTTCAGAGAAAGGAGGTTCGGATGTCCACGACTTGGAGCCGAAGCCTACCTTTGTCGGGCGAAAGTGGCCATAACGGTACCATCGCAGTCTTCGATAACCGTGAAAAAGCGTTCGAGATCAAGTTCGCCCGCGAAGAGGAGCTGAAGTTTCGCGCCACGGCGCGTCGCAACAAGCTCATCGGCCTGTGGGCGGCGCGCAAATTGGGGATGGGCGATCCCGAGGCGGCCGACTATGCTCGGGCCGTCGTCTTTGCGGATCTCAACCGGGTCGGCGGCCGTGACGTTTCCGCCAAGCTGGCGGATGATCTCGCGACCGCTGGTGTTGCCGTGACGGACGACGAGATACAGGCGGCGATGCGCGACTTCATGGCGCTCGCCGAACTTGAGATCAGGACCGAACCCTGATCCGTCCGAAAGGAAGCCGATGGAACGTCCGTCTCTGCGCGCCGCTCTCGCCGACGCTCGCCCGCTCAGGGTTGGCTGGTCGTGTCTGCCCGATCCGCTGGCCAGCGAGACCATGGTTCGTGCCGGCTTCGAGGCGGTGCTGATCGACCTGCAGCACGGCGTGATCGACATGGGCGTTGCGCCGGCCATGCTGGCCGCCATCCGCGCCGCTGGCGGCTTTGCGCTCGCTCGCATTCCGGTCGGCGAATACCAGTCGGCGTCCCGCCTTCTTGATTGGGGTGCCGACATGGTGGTGGCGCCGATGATCGAGACGGTGGACGATGCGCGTGCCTTCGCCTCCTTCATGAAATACCCGCCGGACGGCCTGCGATCTTATGGACCGGCCCGCGCCGTGCAGCTGTCGGGTCTGTCGGCCGACGCCTACCGCACGTCGGCCAATGGGTCGACGCTGGCGATCGTGATGATCGAAACGCGCTCGGCGCTTGCCAATCTCGATGCCATCCTGGCGGTGCCGGGCATCGACGGCGTGTTCGTCGGTCCCTATGACCTGTCGATCGCGCTGTCTGCCGATGGCGAGCCGGGCCTCGACCGGCCCGACACCATTGCGGCCATGGAACGGGTGGCGCGGCGGACGAAGGCGGCTGGCAAGGTGTGCGGCGCCTTCGGAGCCAACGCGGCCTTGGTGCGTCGCTATCTCGAGGCCGGCTTCACCTTTGTCACGCTGTCGACCGACATGGACCTGATCGCCGGGGCGGTGAAGACGGCGATCGCCGAGGTCGAGAGCGAGGACTGAGCCGGGCGGTCAGGACGCCGCCGGTGCGCTGACGCGCTTCAGCAGCATCGCAAAACGCGTCAGCCCCTCCGGCCACGGACCGTACCCGTTGTCGCCATTGATATGTCCGGCAGATCCGGCGTCGACGAAGTCCGAGCCCCAGCTGGCGGCGTATTCGTCCGCGCGCTCGAAGGCGCAATAGGGATCGTCGCGGCTGGCCACCAGCATTGAGGGAAACGGCAAGGGATCGGTGGAGAGGCCGGCGAAGCTGGCGATCTCCGGCGCTTCGAGCCGGTCGACATCGGGCAGGGCGACCAGAAAGGCGGCCGCCACCTTACGGCCGACGTAAGGCGCGGCGTGGATCACCGTGGCGACGCCGAGCGAATGGGCGACCAGCACCACCGGCCGGCTCGCCTTGCCGACGGCGATGCCCAGCGCCGATACCCAGGCGTCGCGGTCCGGGTGGGCCCAGTCGCGCTGGGTGACGCGGCGCGCCGTCGGCAGGCGCTTTTCCCAGCGGCTCTGCCAGTGATCGGGGCCGGAATTGTTCCAGCCGGGAACGATGAGGATGTCGCATTCCGAGGTCTTCATGCAGGGAACTTGACCGGGAATCCGTTGGAAAGCAAGGCAGCTACGTCGGCGCCCTCAGGCCTGAGAGCGCTTTGCCTGCGCACCAAACCCCACCGGTCCCAAGGCCGCGGCGGCCTTCTGTTCATGTAGAGAGTCAGGTCGCGATGATGAGTCGGATCAATGCCTTGCCGACGAAAATTGCGATGGCTGGGCGGCGCGCTGAGACGCTGATTCATGTCCTTGCCACATGAGGCCCGCCGGCACGAAAATGGCCGGGCAGGTCTGCCGCCCGGCCATCTTCAAGTTCTGATTCAGGAAGAGCGCCGCCGCCCGCCGCCTATGCGCCGAACACGCGGTCAAAGATCGTTTCGACGTGCTTCAAGTGATAGTCGAGGTCGAACATGTCACGAATCTGAGCTTCGGACAGGGCGGCGCGCACCTCGGCGTCCTTCAGCAGTTCGGACAGGAAGTCGACGGACGAGCTGCCGCCGTGGTGATAGCTCTCCCAAACCTTCATGGCGTTTCGCTGGACGAGGCGATAGGCGTCCTCGCGCGACGTGCCGGCCTGGGTCAGCGCCAGCAGAATGCGCTGCGAATGCACGAGACCTCCGAGCCGGTCCATGTTGGCGACCATGCGCTCGGGATAGACCAGCAGCTTGTCGACGACGCCAGTCAGGCGGGCGAGGGAAAAGTCGAGGGTGATGGTGGCGTCAGGGCCGATGTAGCGCTCCACCGAGGAGTGCGAGATGTCGCGCTCGTGCCAGAGGGCGACGTTCTCAAGTGCCGGCGTCACGGCAGCGCGGACCACGCGGGCCAGGCCGGTGAGATTCTCGGTCAGCACCGGGTTGCGCTTGTGCGGCATGGCCGACGAGCCCTTCTGGCCAGGCGAGAAATACTCCTCGGCTTCCAGCACCTCGGTGCGCTGCAGGTGGCGGATCTCGATGGCCAGACGCTCGATCGACGAGGCGACGACGCCGAGCGTGGCGAAGAACATGGCGTGGCGGTCGCGCGGGATGACCTGCGTCGACACCGGCTCGGGCCTGAGGCCGAGCGCCTCGGCGACGTGGATCTCGACGCGCGGGTCGATGTTGGCGAAGGTGCCGACGGCGCCGGAGATGGCGCAGGTGGAGATTTCCTCGCGGGCGGCGACGAGGCGGGCGCGGCACCGGTCGAATTCGGCGTAAGCCTCGGCCATCTTCAGGCCGAAGGTGACCGGTTCGGCATGGATGCCGTGGCTGCGACCGATGCAGACCGTGCGCTTGTGCTCCATGGCCCGCCGCTTCAGCGCCGCGAGCAGGGCGTCGACATCGGCGATCAACAGGTCGGCCGCCCGCTTCAGCTGGATGTTGAAGCAGGTGTCGAGCACGTCCGAGGAGGTGAGGCCCTGATGGATGAAGCGGCTGTCAGGGCCGACGAACTCGGCGAGATGGGTCAGGAAGGCGATGACGTCGTGCTTGGTGACGCGCTCGATCTCATCGATGCGGTCGACGTCGAATGTTGCTGCGCCGCCCTTCTCCCAGATGGTCTTCGCCGCTTCCTTCGGCACCACGCCGAGGGCGGCCAGGGCGTCGGTGGCATGCGCCTCGATCTCGAACCAGATGCGGAATTTGGTTTCCTGGCTCCAGATGGCGGTCATCTCGGGGCGGGCGTAGCGCGGGATCATGGCTCGGCCTTCTCAAAGGGAGGGGATGCCGCGCGGTTTAGCAGGAAGGGGATGCGGGCTCAACCGCAGAGGCCACCGGACGCCATTAAGACCGTTTGGAACGTCGCGCCCGGAGCATTCGCTCACGGTCGTCGGAGTGGACTGTCCAAACGGTCTCTCAGGCCTCGCCATAGTGGCGGTCGTGATAGATCAGCACTTCCTTGGCGCCATCGGGATCGCGCGGCTTGGTCTGGGTGGCGACCACCGTTCCGAAGTAGACGATGTGCGAGCCGACGTTCTGGCTGGACAATAGCTGGCAGTCGAGCGCCATGACGGCGTCCTTCAGCACCGGTGAGCCGGTGGAAAGCACAGTCCAGTCGCCATGACGAAAGCGATCTTCCAGATGCAGGCCGGTCCGGCCAGCGAAAATGTTGGCCAGCGTCACTGCATCTTTCGGTAGCAGATTGATCGAGAACTGAGCATTTTCTTGCATTAGTCTATTTTGCGGGCTCTTGCTGTTGAGGCAGACCAGCACGGTGGGCGGATCGTCGGATACCGAGGCGACAGCCGTGGCTGTAAAGCCCGCTTTTCCGGCCTGACCGGCGGTCGCCACGATGCTGACGCCCGATGGAAGACGGGCGATGGCGTCGCGAAATGCCTCGCCAGTAGCCAGCGGCAGGGCGGCCGTGGCGCTTTCCTGCCCTGCGATGTTGCGATCGGCTGTTCTGTCGGCTGCCATTCTTGCTTCTCGCTAAGCGAATCCATTGTTCTCGCTAGGCTTATCACGAACACCGCGGTGGGCGGACCCCCATATTGCGACCACTTTGAAAACGGCAAACTTCTTGCATGGAGGCTGCTGAACAGGGCTGGAACTCTGATCGTTCCTTTCCGAACATTGCGCTTAATTCACCACAGGACGGGGGCAAAGCGGTCTTATTCTCCAGGTTCAGGCAGACTTGCGCTCGATTAATCCCTCGGGGAAATCCGTACGGATTAACAAGTAGGCTCAGTTGTCTTGATCCATCGATGCTGTTAATGGAATCCATAACGCCCACGAATGAAGCAGCTAAAAATGCTGCCGCTGGGGGCGACTGCAGGGGGTCTCAATTTCATGGAAGTTTTCGTCCAGCAGGTGATCAATGGGATCACGATCGGGTCGCTGTACGGTCTGATCGCCATTGGTTACACCATGGTGTTCGGCATCATCGGCATGGTGAATTTCGCCCATGGCGATGTGTTCATGGTGTCTGCCTTCTTCGCGCTGATCTTTCTCCTCTTGCTGACCTCGTGGTTCGGCATCGCCTCGATGACCTTGGCGCTGATCCTGGTGATGGTCGTGTCGATGGTGCTGACGGGGCTGCTTGTCTGGGCAATTGAGCGAATAGCCTATGCGCCGCTCCGGGGATCGTTCCGCCTGGCGCCGCTGATCTCGGCCATCGGCATGTCGATCGTGCTGTCCAACTTCATCCAGGTTGCCCAGGGGCCGCGCAACAAGCCGATCCCGCCGGTCACCCGCGACGTCTACACGCTCTGGGAAGGCGCCAACGGCTATCCGGTCAACCTTTCCCTGAAGCAGATCATCATCTGGGTGGTGACGGCACTGCTGCTGGCCGCCTTCTGGTATGTTGTGCAGAAGACGGCGCTCGGCCGGGCGCAGCGCGCCTGCGAGCAGGACCGCAAGATGGCGTCGCTGCTCGGCGTCAACGTCGACCGCACCATCTCCCTGACCTTCGTCATCGGCGCGGCGCTGGCCGCCGTCGCCGGTACGCTGTTCCTGATGTACTACGGCGTCGTGGTGTTCTCCGACGGCTTCACGCCGGGCGTCAAGGCGTTCACGGCGGCGGTTCTCGGCGGCATCGGCTCTCTCCCGGGCGCGGTGCTCGGCGGGTTGCTGATCGGCCTCATCGAGACGTTGTGGGGGCAATACGTGTCGGCCGATTACCAGAATGTCGCTGCCTTTTCCATTCTGGTCGTCGTGCTGATCTTCATGCCGCAGGGCCTGCTCGGGCGTCCGGAAGTCGAGAAGGTCTGATCATGAACTCAGCTGTGAAGCCTAGCGACAAGGCGGCGCCCGATTTCGGCCGTGCCCTCAAGGATGGCGTCATCATCGCCATCATCGCCTTCGCCCTGCTCGGACCACTGGTCGGCCTCAAGACCGACCAGAACATGGCCAACGAGCTGATCCTGCAGAACCACCTCGGCCTTGCGGCCATTCTCTCGGCCGTCGTCGGCGTCGGCCGGTTCCTGCTGTCGGCCTTCGTCTATCCGCGGATTGCTGCCCGCGGCAACCGCTCCAAGGCGGCGGCGACGCTGGCCGAACTCGAGGCGCGGGCCAGGGTCACCCGTGGCCTGTCCATTACCGGTCTGATCTTCCTCTTCGTCTATCCGATCCTGATCATCTCGTTGTTCGGCGTGCAGGGCTCGATCAAGTGGGTCGACAACTACGGCGTCCAGATCCTGATCTACGTGATGCTGGGCTGGGGTCTCAATATCGTCATCGGCCTCGCCGGCCTGCTCGACCTCGGTTACGTCGCCTTCTACGCCGTCGGCGCCTATTCCTATGCGCTGCTGGCCATCAACTTCCACCTGAGCTTCTGGGTGCTGCTGCCGGTGGCCGGCATTCTCGCCGCCTTCTGGGGCATCATCCTCGGTTTTCCGGTGCTCCGGCTCCGGGGTGACTATCTCGCCATCGTCACGCTGGCCTTCGGCGAGATCATCCGCCTGGTGCTGATCAACTGGAAGGACTTCTCGGGTGGTTCGGCAGGCATTTCGTCGATCCCCAAGGTGACGATGTTCGGCATCTATTCCTTTGATGTCAGCGCGCCCAACAACTTCGCCAAGGTGTTCCACCTTGCGGCCTCCTCGGCCTACTACAAGGTGTTTCTCTACTATCTCATCCTTCTGTTGGCGCTGCTCACTGCCTTCATCACCATACGGCTTCGCCGCCTGCCGATCGGCCGCGCCTGGGAGGCGCTGCGCGAGGATGAAGTGGCCTGCCGCTCGCTCGGCATCAACACCACCAACACCAAGCTGACGGCCTTTGCCATCGGCGCCATGTTCGGTGGCTTCGCTGGTTCGTTCTTCGCCGCCCGTCAGGGCTTCGTTTCCCCCGAGTCCTTCATCTTCATGGAATCGGCGGTGATCGTCGCCATCGTCGTACTCGGCGGCATGGGATCGATGATCGGCGTCGCCTTGGCAGCGGTTGCCATGGTCGGCGGTACCGAGCTCCTGCGCGAACTCGACTTCCTGCAGGTCGTGTTCGGCAAGGGTTTCAATCCCGACCAGTACCGCATGCTGATCTTCGGCCTCGCCATGGTGGGAATCATGGTGTGGAAGCCCAGGGGCTTCGTCTCGGCCCGCCAGCCAACCGCCTTCCTGTTCAAGCGGAAGACGGTGTCCGGCGATCTCGTGAAGGAAGGCCACGGCTGACATGATGACTTCTCACAGGACCTGGGACAGCGATCCTGTCCTCTCCGTCGAGCATCTGACCATGCGGTTCGGCGGTCTCGTGGCGGTGAACGACCTCAGCTTTTCCGCCGGCCGGGGTGATATCACGGCGCTGATCGGCCCCAACGGCGCCGGCAAGACGACGGTGTTCAACTGCATCACCGGCTTCTACAAGCCGACCACCGGCATGATGTCGATGCGGCCGAAGGATGGCGCGCTGCATCTGCTCGAGCGGATGCCCGACTTCGTCGTCGCCAGCAAGGCCAAGGTGGCCCGCACGTTCCAGAACATCCGCCTGTTCTCGGGCATGACGCTGCTGGAAAACCTGCTGGTCGCCCAGCACAATCCGCTGATGATCGCCTCCGGCATGACCTTCCTCGGCGTGCTCGGCATCGGCGGCTACAAGGCCAAGGAAAAGGCGGCGATCGACCGGGCTCGCTACTGGCTCGACAAGATCGGCCTCACCGCCCGTGCCGACGATCCGGCCGGTGACTTGCCTTACGGCGCCCAGCGCCGTCTGGAGATCGCCCGCGCCATGTGCACCGGTCCCGACCTCTTGTGTCTCGACGAGCCGGCCGCCGGCCTCAACCCGCGCGAGTCGGCCGAACTCAACGCGCTGCTGCTGTCGATCCGCAAGGACGACGGCACCTCGATCCTGCTCATCGAGCACGACATGTCGGTGGTGATGGGCATCTCCGACCACGTCGTCGTGCTCGAGTACGGCATCAAGATTGCCGACGGCACCCCCACCGAAACGCGAAACGACCCGCGCGTCATTGCCGCCTATCTCGGCGTCGATGACGAGGACGTGGAGGAGATCGAGCAGGAGCTCGACGAAGCGGCCGGTAGCGAAGAGGGCAGGGCATGAGCGGCGCGGACACCCAGCCCCTTCTGACGGTCAGGGGCGTCAAGACCTATTACGGCAACATCATTGCCCTGAAGGGCGTCGACATCGACGTCCGCCAGGGCGAGATCGTCACGCTGATCGGCGCCAACGGGGCCGGCAAGTCGACGCTGATGATGACCATCTGCGGCAATCCACGGGCGCGCGAAGGCGCGATCCACTACGACGGGCAGGACATTACCCGCCTGCCGACCCATGAGATCGCCCGTCTCAGGATCGCCCAGTCGCCCGAGGGGCGGCGCATCTTCTCGCGCATGACCGTGCTCGAGAACCTGCAGATGGGCGCGTCGATCGACAACATGGAGTTCTTCGACACCGACATCCAATACATGTTCGACCTGTTCCCGCGCCTCAAGGAACGCCTCAACCAGCGCGGCGGCACGCTGTCGGGCGGCGAGCAGCAGATGCTGGCCATCGCCCGGGCGCTGATGGCCCGGCCGAAGCTGTTGATGCTCGACGAGCCATCGCTCGGTCTGGCGCCGCTGATCGTCAAGCAGATCTTCGACGCCATCCGCGAGCTCAACCGGCGCGACGGTCTCACGGTGTTCCTGGTCGAGCAGAACGCCTTCCACGCGCTGAAGCTCGCCCATCGTGGCTACGTGATGGTCAACGGCGTCGTCACCATGAGCGGCTCCGGCCGTGAACTTCTGGAGAACCCCGAGGTACGCGCCGCGTATCTCGAGGGTGGTGCCCATTAAGGAGAATGACAATGCAGGGCATCCTCTACGAAGAGGCCTCGAGCCTCACGTTCGTTTTCGTGACGCTGCTGCTGGGTGGTCTCGGTGCCTGGATGACCGGGCGCGCCTGCGCCAAGACATGGCGGCCGCGGATTGTCCTGGCGCTTTACGTGGCGATCCTGACCGTCGGCATCCGCTTCATCCACTTCTCGATCTTCGGCGGCACGCTTCTGTCGGTGCACTATTACATCGTCGATGCGATCGTGCTGGAAGCCATCGCCTTCGCCGGATTCCAGTTTACGCGCGCCCGGCAAATGGCTACGCAGTATTACTGGCTATACGAGATCACCGGTCCTTTCTCGTGGAAAGGGCGCGGCTGAACCGAAACGACATCGCCACGGCTGGATTTCCGGCCCTGGCAGAGACGTTCCGGGTGGTGACCGGTCATGGAGCAGGGGTTTCTCCGCCGGTCGCCACTTTGAGACCCAGGGGTTCGGGCTTGAACCCGCTTAACTTCCAGTGAACGAAAAATGGGAGACCACAAGATGAAGAAGTTCCTCCTGTCCGGCGTCGTGTTCGCCGCCGGCCTCGCCTTTGCCGGTGCCGCCTCGGCCGACGTCATCATCGGTGTCGCCGGTCCGCTGACCGGCCCGAACGCCGCCTTCGGCGCCCAGCTCCAGAAGGGTGCTGAGCAGGCGGCCGCCGACATCAATGCCGCTGGTGGCATCAATGGCGAGAAGGTGGTTGTCGAGCTCGGCGACGACGTGTCGGACCCCAAGCAGGGCGTCTCGGTCGCCAACAAGTTCGTGGGCGACGGCGTCAAGTTCGTGGTCGGCCACTTCAACTCGTCGGTGTCGATCCCGGCGTCGGAAGTCTACGCCGAGAACGGCATCTTCCAGGTGACGCCGGCCTCGACCAACCCGACCTTCACCGAGCGCGGCCTGTGGAACACCTTCCGCGTCTGCGGTCGTGACGACCAGCAGGGCGCCGTCGCCGGCAAGTACATCGCTGAGAAGCTCACCGGCAAGAAGGTGGCCGTGCTGCACGACAAGACCACCTACGGCCAGGGCCTGGCCGACGAGACCAAGAAGGCGCTCAACGCCGCCGGTGTCACCGAAGCTCTCTATGAAGGCGTCAACGTCGGCGACAAGGACTTCTCGGCCCTTATCTCCAAGATGAAGGAAGCCGGCGTCGAGGTCATCTACTGGGGCGGCCTGCACACCGAGGGCGGCCTGATCGCTCGCCAGGCGTCGGAAGCCGGTCTCAAGGCGACGATGATGTCGGGTGACGGCATTGCCTCCGACGAGTTCGCCGCCATCGGCGGTCCGGCCGTCGAGGGCACGCTGATGACCTTCGGCCCCGACCCGCGCCTGAACCCGGCCGCCGCGGACGCAGTGAAGAAGTTCCGCGACGCGGGCTTCGAGCCCGAGGCCTATACGCTCTACAGCTACGCCGCCGTGCAGATCATCGCCGCTGGCGCCAAGGCGGCCGGCTCGACCGATCCGCAGGAAGTGGCCAAGAACGTCCAGAAGGGCGAGAAGATCGCCACCGTCATCGGCGACCTTGCCTATGACGCGAAGGGCGACCGCAAGGACGCCGACTACACGGTCTACCAGTGGTACAAGGCCGACGACGGCAAGATCACCTACAAGATGCTGCCGTAAGCGGCATTCCGGCCGCCGCGGCGGCCTGACCTGCGACTTGTTTCGTGCGCCGCCGGAGCGATCCGGCGGCGTTTCGTTTTGGTGGCCAAGCTGCTATTGCTGCTGGCGACGGGATGGACGGCAGAGGGCATCGGTTGGTCATGGTGGGCATCTGGGGTGGCATCTGTCGGGCTTGTCTTCTGGGTGCGGCTCTGGCCGCCGCGTCCGTGGCTTCAGCGCGGGCCGATGTGGTGATCGGCATCGCCGGTCCGATGGGCGGCAGCTTTGCCGACGTCGGGCGGGACATCAAGGCCGGTGTCGAGATCGCCGTGGCGACGGCCAACGCGCGTGGCGGCATCGGCGGCGAAAAGATCCGGACCGTGACCGTCGACGACAAATGCGAAGCCGAAACCAGCGCTGCGGTAGCCAACCAATTGATCGGCAAGGGTGTCCGGGCGGTGATCGGCCACGCCTGCACGGCGGCGGCACTGCCGGCCGCCCGCGTCTATGCCGAGGGGGGCGTGCTGTTTCTGTCGCCGGCCGCCACCAATCCACGCCTGACCGACGAGAAGGCCGGGGCGTTCCGCCTGGCCATCCGCTCCGACCGCGAGGCGTCGGCGATCGCCGACTATCTCAGCGCGCGGTTCAAGGGCAAGCGCGTCGCCTTCGTCCACGATGGTGGCGTCTATGGTCAGGGTCTGGTTGAGCAGGCGGCCAAGCTGTTCGCCGACGATGGCGGCGCCGTCGCCATGACCGAGAGTTTTACGCCGGGCGAAAAGAGCCAGAACAACCTGATCGGCAAGATCCAGGACGCCGCCGTGTCGGCGGTGGTCCTGGGCGCGTTGCAGGCTGACGCGGCGGTGATCGCCAGCGAAATGCGCGCGCGTGGCCTCGACGCGGCGCTGATCGGCAACGAGGCGCTGGCGCTGTCCGAATTCAAGGCGCTGGCCGCTGACGCCGCCGAGGGCACGGTGTTCTTCCTGCCCCTCGTCGACAAGTCGCGTCCCGAGGCGGTGAACCTCATCCTGTCGCTCGAGGAGCGGCAGCTGATGCCGACCGACATTATCTTCACGGCGCACGCCGCCGCCGAGGCGGCGATCGCGGCGCTCGGCAAGGGCGGCGATCTTGCTGATGAGGCGGCCTTCCTGCGCAAGCCCGGCGCCAGCACCGTGCTCGGCAAGGTGACCTTCGACGGCAAGGGCGACTGGAGCGGGGCGACCTATGCGCCGCAGGTTTGGCACGGAGACGCTTTCGCACCATTGCCGTGAGCGCCCATCCGCGAAGCGGCCGGCCGCCATGCACGGCCTCCACTGGCGTTTACAGTCGGCAACTGGTACTGTCGACCCGACGACAAACGAGCATGCGTGCCGCTCGAGCCCCCGCGCTGATCCCGAAACGGAGAGGCGTGGATGAACGGCCAGTCCACCTGAAGAAGGGTGTGCTAGCCCCGGATCGCGGCGCGCCGGAGTGATCTCAGTGGGTGACGCGGGCGATTTAGGCGACCGCGCAAATACCACGCGAGGACGAGCCGACCCCGCTGAAAACGCGGCGGACGGAGCGTCCAGTGTGCTGTCGAAGCGAGCGGCGCGCCGCCGCCGCAAGCGTCGGTCCGGTTCGGGCGCGGCGATCGACAGGACCTCGGTGGGGCATGCGCCGACATCAGGCGACAAGCAACCGGAGCGGGTGACCCCCGCGCCGCCGGTGCGTAGCGATTCGCCTTCTCTTTCCACGCCCGAAAAAGCCGATGCACCGGCCGGCCGGCCGCGTGAGGACGGCGTCCGGCGTCGGCGTCGGCGCAATCCCGCCAAGGGGGGCTTGCGCGGTGTACGCAAGCCTGGCCGTGAGGATGGCCGCCCCGAAGAAGGACGCGGCCGCGAGGGTCGCAAGGGCGGCGACCGGCATGGCGAGGCCGGCGAGGCGCGGCCCGCCGTTGCCGCCGGTGGTCACCATCACAGCCATGCCCCGCACGGACGTGACGGTGGCCGGCGCGGCGTGGCGACTGGTCCTCTCTATGCGGCGCTTGATCTCGGCACCAACAACTGCCGCCTGCTGGTGGCCGAGCCGCAGGATCGCGGTTTTCGCGTCGTCGACGCCTATTCGCGCATCGTCCGGCTGGGCGAAGGCATCGGTCGCACCGGTCGCCTGTCCGACGCC
This sequence comes from Pseudomonadota bacterium, assembly GCA_018262575.1. GTDB lineage: Bacteria > Pseudomonadota > Alphaproteobacteria > Rhizobiales > Pleomorphomonadaceae > Pleomorphomonas. The sequence goes on from JAGSYU010000024.1 coordinate 15,034, forward strand.
GCGATGGATCGCGCTGTTGAAGCGCTCGCCGTTTGCCGCGCCAAGCTCGGCGACCTCAAGGTGCGCCGGATGCGGCTGATTGCCACCGAGGCTTGCCGGCTGGCCGAAAACGGTCCGCTGTTCCTCGATCGGGTGCGTCGCGAGACCGGCCTCAGCCTGGAGATCGTCAGCCGCGAGACCGAGGCGCGCCTTGCCGTCGCCGGCTGCGCCACGCTGATCGATCCGCGCTCTGAGGGCGTGCTGCTGTTCGACATCGGCGGTGGCTCGTCGGAGCTTGTCTGGCTCGACCTCAGGCGGCGTGGCGACGCGCGTGGCTTCGCGCTGACCCGCTTCATCAAGAGCTGGACGTCGCTGCCGGTCGGCGTCGTCACGCTCAGCGAACGGCACGGCGGCCACATCGTGACGCCCGACATTTATCGCGACATGGTCGACGAGGTGAGTGGCCTTATCGAGGGGTTCGACGGCATGGAAGGCGCCGCCGAGCTGGTCGCTTCCGGCGGCGCCCACATGCTGGGCACCTCCGGCACGGTGACGACGCTCGCCGGCATTCATCTCGGACTCAAGCGCTACGATCGCCGCCGCGTCGACGGTGTCTGGCTCGATGGTGGCGAGGTGGATGAGATGATCCGCCGCCTGATCGATATGGGCTATGATCAGCGCGTCGCCAATCCCTGCATCGGCTCGGATCGCGCCGATCTGGTGCTGGCCGGCTGCGCCATTCTCGAGGCGATCCGCAAGAAGTGGCCTTGCCAGCGGTTGCGGGTCGCCGATCGCGGCCTGCGCGAAGGTATTCTGGTCGAACTCATGGCCCGCGACGGCGTCTGGCGCCGCCGGCCGCAGCCCGCAAGGACGGAAGCGCATGTCTGACAAGGGAAAATCCGGCGGGGACAAGCCGGCCGGTCCGGACAAGACCAAGGGCCCAGACAAGTCCAAGGGCAAGGGGCGGGCTGACACCGGCCTCAAGGTGAAGGTGAAGACGGCGCGCGGCCGCACCGCCTCCTCGGTGCGCTGGCTGCAGCGCCAGCTCAACGACCCCTATGTGGTCAAGGCGCGCAAGGAGGGCTGGCGCTCGCGCGCCGCCTTCAAGCTGAGCGACATCGACGAGAAGTTCCACCTGCTGAAGCCGGGCAACCGGGTGGTCGACCTTGGCGCCGCGCCGGGTGGCTGGTGCCAGGTGGCGACCAAGATGACCGGCTCGACGCCGGCCAACCCGCTGGTTGTCGGCATCGACTATCTGGAAATGGATGGCGTTTCGGGCGTGGCGTTGCTTCAGAAGGACTTTCTCGACGAAGACGCGCCCGCCGCGCTGATGGCGGCGCTGGGCGGTCATCCGCCCGACGTCGTGCTGTCCGACATGGCGGCGCCGACGACGGGCCACCACAAGACTGACCATCTGAGGACCACCTATCTCTGCGAGGTGGCGGCCGCCTTTGCCATCGACGTGCTCCGTCCCGGCGGTGCCTTTGTCGCCAAGGTGTTCCGCGGTGGTACCGAAACCGAGCTGCTGGCGATGCTGAAGCAGAATTTCGCGCAAGTGTTCCACTTCAAGCCGCCATCCTCGCGCCAGGAGAGCGTCGAGATGTACGTGGTCGCCAAGGGCTTCAAGGGACGTTCGCCCGTGGAGGTGGACGGGGACGAGCAGCCGTGACTGGCAAGCGGGACGACGGCTGGGATCGGATTGCCGATACGCCGGACGGTCCCGTCCGGGTGACGCCGACCGACCCGAAGAAACTGCGTGAGAAGCTGCGCCGCTCGGGGTTTGCCTATCTCCAGCGCTACTCCGCCTCGGAGGCGCATTTTTCAGAGCTGATGCAAAACAAGCTCCGGCGCTGGGAAACGGCCGGCTACGTTGCGCTCGGCGAGACCCGTGCCGTCGATCTTGTTGCCGAGCTGACGCATGAATTCCGCGAGCTTGGTCTGCTTGATGACGCGGGATTTGCGGCGTCGCGCGTTGCCTCAGCGCGCCGGAAAGGCACCTCCCGGCTCAAGATTGCCCTTGGCCTCAGGGCGAAGGGCGTCGACGGCGATCTGGCGAAGGCGGCCATCGAGGAAGATGGTACCGATGAGACGATGGCGGCGCTGCGCTTTTGCCGGCGTCGGCGGATCGGCCCCTGGCGACGGGGCGAGCGGCCGGATCGCGATGGCCTCAACCGGGAGATGGCCACGCTGGTGCGGCAGGGTTTTGCCGGGCAACTGGCGCGCGCCGTCGTGCTACTGTCGCCGGAGGAAGCCGAGGAGAAGCTCGGCGTGAGCTGACGGGTCGTCGATGGAATGGGTGTCGGAAGCGCTGCTGATCGGCCTTCGCCCGCACGGGGAGACCAGTGCGGTGATCGAGGTGATGACGCCCGACTACGGCCGCCATCTCGGCCTCGTCAAGGGCGGGCGGTCGCGGCGCCTGCAGCCGGTGTTGCAGGCCGGCAATTCGCTGCTGGTCACCTGGCGGGCGCGGCTCGAAGCGCATCTCGGGCTGTTTTCCGTGGAGCTTTCCGAGGCCCGGGCGGCGCGGCTGATGGAGAGCTCGGCCGGCCTGTTCGGCGTGCAGATCATCTCCGGTCATCTGAGGTTGCTGGCTGAACGCGAGGCGCATCCCGGGCTCTATCGGGCGGCGATCTCGCTGCTCGACCATCTCGATGGTCCCCTGCAATCGGCCGCGCTGGTCGCCCGCTTCGAGCTGATGCTGCTCGACGAACTGGGCTTCGGGCTCGACCTGACGCGGTGCGCCGCCACGGGACGGACCGACGATCTTCGTTTCGTCAGCCCGAAGTCGGCGCGGGCGGTGTGCGGCGACGCCGGTGCGCCCTATGCCGACCGGCTGTTGGGGCTTCCCGCCTTTCTGCTGCCGGATGCCGAGGGAGCCCCCAGTGCCGCCGACGTCGTTGCGGCGCTGACACTGACCGGCTTCTTCCTCGACCGGCACGTCGCCGGTCCCCGGGCGATCGACCTGCCACCGGCACGGGCGCAACTGCTCGGCAAGCTGGAGGCCGAGCGGCGGGAGGCCACCGACAGGTCAGCGTCTTGAGGGACCCGCTTCAGGCAACGGCTTGAAGAAACAGCGCCTCGCGGCGCACCGTGCCGTCGGCGTTGCGCGGGATTTCCGTCACCGACACCAGCGCGGCCGGACGGTCGAGCTTGCCGGCTTCCTCGCCTTCGAGCCAGATCAACAGGTCGGTCAGCGACAGCCGCTCGCCGGCCTTCGGCACCACCGCAAGGCCGAGGCGATGGCCGACCGGGCCGGCCTCGATCGGGAAGACGGCGGCGTCCTCGACGCCGGGATGGCGGCGGAACAGCGCGTCGAGCCGCTTTGGCGACACGGTGACGCTGGCGATGCCGATGGTCTCGCCGAGCGTGCCGGTGACCACCAGCCGGCCACCGTGCTCCTCGGCGGCAAGGCCGGTGCGCAGGAAGCCGTCGGAGGTGACCGCGAGCAAGGCGCTGCGCCGGCCCGACTGTGGCTCCGGCCAGGGCGCCTCGGGGATGGTGGCCCCACCGAGCAGCAGTTCGCCACCGTCCGCCTTGCGGCTGCGGGCGGCGGCTTTCGCCTTGATCTTCGTCTCGAACAGCACCGGCGCCGTGCCGATACCTCCCATGTGCGCCTCGCCGAGCGGCAACGCCACGGCGTCGCCGATGGCGTCACGGGCGCGCGGCAGGAGGCAGAGGCCGCCGAGCGTCAACAAGTCGACGGTTCGGGCCGCCGGGGCAGGGGCGAGCCCGAGGCCGGCGCCGACGGCGGAGAAGGCCACGGCGCGATCGAGGCAGGCGGCGAGCGGGGCGACTACCACTTCCGGCAGCACCACGCGGTCCGCCCCGGCGCTGTCGACCGCGTCGGCGAGGCCGGCCAGCGACGTGCCGTGATGAAAGGCGACGTGACCGCCCGACATCAGCGCCGTGGCGATCGAGCCGGCCACCGAGGCGAGGCTGGCCGGATGCATGGTGGAGAGCACGGTCTCGGGCGCGACGATCCTGGCCTCGAACAGGTGGCCGGTGGCGATCGTCATCAGCTGGTTGTGGCTGTAGGGAACGATCAGCAGTTCGTCGTCGGGAGTCCGCGCCATGGAGAGCAGGGCGACATGGTCGGCCGCCGCGCCGCGTCGGGGCACCTCGGGCGGCTCGCCCAGCGCCTCGACGTCGGCGAGCACTTCGGCAAGGTCGATCAAGCCGTCCGGCTGTCCGTCGCCAACCGCGAAGACGAAGCGGATGGCGAAGGTGTCGGCGGCGACATCGCGCACCAGTTCGCCAGACGGCTCATCCTCGATTTCGGACGCGGTCACCATGGCCTTGATCGACGCCGCCTCAATGGCCGCCTCGATTTCCGACTTGGTCCAGTAGACCGGTAGCGGCGCCACCACCAGGCCGGCCTTCAGCGCCGCGAACAGGATGATGGCGGCATCGGCGCAGGGCGGCAGGTGGATGCCGAGCACCATGTCCGGCCGGAGGCCGACGGCGGCGAAGAAGGCGGCGAGGCCGTTGATGCGCTTCTCGGCGTCGGCAAAGCCATAGCTCGCCGACAGGCCCGGCACGGCGCCGGCACCGACATCCTCGAAGGCGATCGCCTCGGGCGCGGCGGTTGCCGCGCGATGCAGCAGCTCGACGAGTGTCACGTTATTCCAGGCGCCGGATGCGACGTAAGCTTCGGCTCGTTGTTCGGACGTCAGGATCATGGCGCGTTTCCCTGTTTGCCCGTCAGGACTTGGCGTCCGCCCACCAGGCGGACGGCTGGATGCCGGTGAGTGCCGTCGTTTCCGGCCGGTGGATACGCGTCCAGCGGGCGACCAGATCTTCGGGCAGGTGGAACAGCGGCACACAATAGAGGCCGGAGATCAGCAGGCGGTCGAGGGCGCGGACGGCCGTCTCGAACTCTGCCTGGTCGGTGGCGGCCAGCAGTGCGTCGATCATGGCGTCGATGGCCGGGCTCGACGCACCGGCGTAGTTGAAGGTGCCCTCGGTGACCGCCGCCTTCTGCGACCAGCGGTTCACCTGCTCGTTGCCGGGTGACAGCGACGCCGTCAAAAGCATCTGCAGCATGTCGAAGTCGAAGGCCTTCTGGCGGTCGTAATACTGCGTCGAATCGACAAGTCGCACCGACATGTCGATGCCGACCAGCTTGAGCGTCGCTTGGTAGGTGAGGGCGAGGCGCTCCTCGTCGGGCACCTTGGCCATGAACTCGAAGGCGAATTGCCTGCCGCTTGCGTCGACCAGTCGCCGGCCGTCGAGCTTCCAGCCGACCTGGCCCAAAAGGTCGAGAGCGGCGCGCAGCGCCTTGCGGTCGCGGCCCGAACCATCGCTGACCGGCGGCATGTAGGTGCCGGCCATGACGTCGGGCCTCACCTGGTCCTCGTAGGGGGCGAGCAGCGCCTTCTCGGCGTCGGAGGCGGGGGCGCCAAGCGCCGACAGGCTGGAGCCCTCGAAATAGGAGCCGCTGCGGGCGTAGGCACCGTAGTAGAGCGTCCGGTTGACGGCCTCGAAATCGAACAGCAGCGTCAGCGCCTCGCGCACCCGGATGTCCTTGAACAGGTCGCGGCGGGTATTGAAGACGAAGCCGGTCATGCCCTTGGGGGCGCCGCTTTTCACCTTTTCCAGGACGACCCGGCCGTCCTTGGCCGCCGGGAAGTCGTAGGCCTTGGCCCAGTGACCGGGATCGGTGTCGATGTAAAGGTCGAAGGCGCCCGACTTGAAGGCCTCGAAATAGGCGGTGCTGTCCTTGAAATACTCGATGCGGATCTCGTCGAAGTTGTCGAGGCCACGCTTGACGGGCAGTTCCCGGGCCCAATAGGCCGGATTGCGCTTCAGCACCACCTGCCGGCCCTCGTCGACACTCGCCACGACATACGGACCGGAGCCGAGCAGCGGCTTCATCGACGACTGGTCGAAGGTGTCGGGGTCAACCGCGTGGCGGGGCAGAATGGGCGTGTAGCCGCCGATGAGCAGTGGCAGCTCGCGGTCGGCACCGTCGGCGAAGGAGAAGCGCAACGTGCGTTCGCCGACGCGATCGACCGACACCACCTTGTCGAACCGACGCTTGTAGACCGGACGGCCCTTGTTCTTCATGAGATCGACCGTGAACAGCACGTCGTCGACCGTGACCGGCTGGCCGTCGGAGAAGGTGGCGCCGGCGTTGAGCGTGAACTCGACCCAACTGCGGTCGACCGGCATCTCGACGCCCTCGGCGAGGAGACCGTAGAGCGAGAAGGCCTCGTCGGCCGAGCGATAGAGCAGCGTGTCCCAGGCGTTGTTGCCGTAGAGCACGTCGGAAAGGCCGCGCGGCGCGTTCCCCTTGATAATGAAGGGATTGAGGCTGTCGAACGAGCCGGGAAAGCCGATGGCGAACGTGCCGCCCTTCGGGGCGGTGGGGTCGGCATAGGGAAGATGGGCGAAGCCGGCGGGGAGGGCGAGATCGCCGTGCATGGCGATGCCATGGGCCGGCGCCGCTCGCGCGGGCAAGGACAGGAGGAGGCCGGCGCCGACGGTGCCAAGACAAAAAACGCGGCGAGTAATGACGCCAGACATGAACCAGGCTCCGTTCGGAAGCGAATCTTTCCAGGACGTTAACACGTCCGACCGCCCGAACCGATGATTTTTGGCTCAGATGGCGCTTGGTCCACTGCCGAACTGCCCGGCCGGACGTCGAATTTTCACCGCGAGGCGCTGGGCCACCGTATTGCCTAAATTTGCCGTCATCGGGTTCTGCGACTTCCGGCGGGGCTAGGTGAGCTTCGCGCGCCGCAGGGCGGATAAAAGTCACTTTCGGCAGGCTTCCCCGGGCTTGGATTGCACGAAGCGCTGTTGACAAGTCGACCGAAATCAGACGATCGGTAGCGCCATGAATGTGTGCCTCCGGATCGACGCATGCAAAGGATTGGGCGAATGGCAACTGTTTTTTCCATCAGGACTCTGGGATGCGTGGCGGCGGTGCTCTTGTCGGCGACGGCCGCTCTGGCGCAGGACAAGTCGGCTGCTCCGGCCGACAAGCCGGCCGCTCCGGCGGCTGGTGACGCGGCGGCGTCGGCTTCCGACGGCAACAACCCCTGGAACAAGCTCTGCGGCCAGGATGGCCGTACCAAGAAGCAGGTCTGCTTCACGGTTCGCGAGCTCCGCACCGACAGCGGTCAGTTCCTCGCCTCGGCCGGCGTGCGCGAGGTCGACGGCGAAACGCGCAAGATCCTCCTGGTACAGACGCCGGTCGGCATGCTGATCCAGCCGGGCATCCGCGTCCAGGTCGATCAGAACACCCAGGTGCCGGGCAAGTACACCATTTGCATGCCCAACGCCTGCTTCGCCGAGATCCCGATCACCGATGAGTTCACCGCGTCGATGAAGAAGGGCAAGGACCTGATCATCACCACGCAGAACCAGCAGGCGAAGGCGCTGAACTTCCCGATCTCGCTTTCCGGCTTCACCTCGTCCTACGAGGGCCCGGCGATCGACACGGCGGCGCTGCAGCGCCAGCGCGAGCAGCTTGCCTCCGAGGTGCAGCGCAAGGCCAAGGAAGCCCAGCAGAAGCTGCTGGACGCGCAGGATGCCGCTTCCGGTTCGGCCGCCCCCAAGCCCTGACAGGCCTTGGAGCGCCCATGATTTGGCCCGGCCGGGAAATCGGCCGGGCTTTTTGTTGACTCATCGTCTTCCAGACCGTGGACGCTCAGGCGATGTCGAGGGCCTGCCGGACACCGGCCGCGTAGGCCGGATCGGCCTTTTCGAAGTGGCCGAGCTGGCGGTCGACGATATCGCGTGGCACGCCGGCCATGGCGGCGGCGATGTTCTGGAACAGCCGCTGCCTCTGGTCATCGTTGAACAGGCGGAACAACGCGCCGGCCTGCGAATAGTCGTCGTTGCCGGCGCGGTGGTCATAGCGGTCGGCGTCGCCCGAAATCCGAAGCGGCGGTTCGCGAAATTCCGGCGCCTGACGCGGGCCACCGAAGCTGTTGGGCTCGTAGTAGGCGTCCGCGTTGGGCTTGTTCGGCATGAAGTTCATGGCGCCGTCCTTGTGGTAGTGGTGGACGGGGCATTTCGGCGCGTTGACGGGCAGGGCCTCGTAGTGGGTGCCGAGCCGGTAGCGGTGGGCGTCGGCGTAGGAGAAGATGCGCGCCTGCAGCATCTTGTCGGGCGAGAAGCCGACGCCGGGCACGATGTTGGACGGCGAGAAGGCGGCCTGCTCGATTTCGGCGAAGTAGTTGTCGGCGTTGCGGTTGAGCTCGAAAACACCAACCTCGATCAGCGGATAGTCGGCGTGCGGCCACACCTTGGTGAGGTCGAAGGGATTGTAGGGCGTCTTGTCGGCGTCAAGTTCCGGCATGATCTGGACGTAGAAGCGCCAGCGCGGATAGTCGCCGGCCTCGATGGCGCCGTAGAGGTCTTCCTGCGTCGACTCGCGGCTGCGACCGACAACCTCCGCCGCCTCGGCATTGGTATAGTGACGGTGGCCCTGCAGCGACTTGAAATGGAACTTCACCCAGAAGCGCTCGCCGGCCTCATTGAGGAAGGAATAGGTGTGTGAGCCGAAGCCGTCGATGTGGCGGACGTCGGTCGGCAGGCCGCGGTCGGAAAACAGGATGGTGACCTGGTGAAGGCTCTCTGGCGATAGCGACCAGAAGTCCCACATGGCGGTGGTCGAGCGGAGGTTGGTGCGCGGGTGCCGCTTCTGGGTATGGATGAAATCGGGGAACTTGAGCGGGTCGCGCACGAAGAACACCGGCGTGTTGTTGCCGACGATGTCCCAGTTGCCTTCCTCGGTGTAGAATTTCAGGGCGAAGCCGCGCACATCGCGCTCGGCGTCGGCGGCACCGAGCTCGCCGGCCACGGTCGAAAAGCGCAGGAGCAGCGGCGTTGTCTTGCCCACTTCGGAAAACAGCCGGGCGCGGGAATACCGCGTGATGTCGTGCGTCACCGTCAGCTCGCCAAAGGCGCCCCAACCCTTGGCGTGAACGACACGCTCTGGAATGCGCTCGCGATTCTGGTGCGCCAGTTTCTCGATCAGTTGCCAGTCCTGCATCAGCACCGGACCGCGCTGGCCGGCGGTGAGCGAATTCTGGTTGTCGGCGATGGGAGAGCCGGCGGTGGTGGTCAGGATCGGTCTGTCGGACATCAAGGTTCTTTCTGCGGCCAGGTGAAGACGGTGAGACAGAGGATCTTCTCCTCCCGCGGTCGACATGACGGCATTTTCTGGACTCATTCCAATTGCTTTGTCCGGCTATGCTGATAGGTTTTTCTTATGAAGATCACCCTGCGTCAGCTTCGCTATCTCGATGCGCTTGCCGCCGAGAGACATTTCGGCCGGGCGGCCGACCGGGTGTCGGTCAGCCAGCCGGCGCTGTCGGCCCAGATCCGGGAGCTCGAGGAAGCGCTCGGCTGCCAGTTGGTCGAGCGCGCGACCTCCGGCACCCGGCTGACGCCGGCTGGCCTGGCGATTGTCGAGCGTGGCCGCCGCATCCTCGCCGAGGCAGTCGACCTCGAGGCTTTCGCCCGCGCCGCCGCCGATCCGGAGGCGGGATCGTTACGGCTCGGCGTCATTCCCTCGATCGGGCCCTACCTGCTGCCCAAGCTGCTGTCGGCGCTTGCCGATGCCTTTCCGGCGCTGAAGGTTGGCATCCGCGAGACCGTCACCACCACGCTGGTTGGCGAACTGCAGGACGGCGGCCTTGACCTCATCATCTCCAGCCTGCCGCTTGGCGATCCTTCCTTCGTGGAAATGCCGGTGTTCACCGATGCCTTCCTGCTGGCGACGCCGGCAACGGGGCCGCTGGCGCTTGGCGCCTTCGGCAGCGCCTCCGACATCCCGACCGAGACGCTGCTGCTGCTTGAGGATGGCCATTGCCTGCGCGACCAGACGCTGGCCTCCTGCGGCGCGCTCGACTCCCGGCGGCTGACGCACTCCGGCGTTACCTCGCTGGCCACCATCCTGCAACTGGTGGCGGCGGGGCAGGGGGTCACGCTCCTGCCGGAACTCTTTCTCGCCGCGACGCCACTCGATGCCGGCCGCGTGCGGCTCTGCCGATTCTCCGATCCCGAGCCGCATCGGACTGTCGGCCTTGCCTGGCGCCGCAGCAACCCGTTGTCGGGACTGTGCGAACGCATTGCCGGCCTGACGGCACGGTTGAAGCCGGCTGCCGATGGCATTCCTGCCTGAAAAGCGCCAGCCGCGATGGGATCGGCCATTCATTGGCGATGATCTCTGCAATTGGTGCCCGTCTGCTGCTGCCCTGTTCTCCGGTTCTGCCGCGCTTGCTCCGTTCTCCTCCCACCGCTATAAGCCGGCCTGACCAGAGGATCCGGCCGTGACCGGACCCGGCCATGCCAACCATAGAGGGGCAGATTTCAATGGCGATCGAACGTACCTTCTCGATGATCAAGCCCGACGCGACCCGTCGTAACCTCACCGGCGCCATCACCGCCAAGCTCGAGGCGGCCGGCCTGCGCGTCATCGCCGCCAAGCGCGTGTGGATGAGCCGCAAGCAGGCCGAGGGCTTCTACGCTGTCCACAAGGGCAAGCCCTTTTATGACGAGCTCGTCGACTTCATGTCGTCGGCTCCGACCGTCGTGCAGGTGCTCGAGGGCGAGAACGCCATCGCCAAGAATCGCGAAGTGATGGGCGCCACCAATCCGGAGAAGGCCACTGCTGGCACTATCCGCAAGGAGTTCGCTCTCTCCATGGGCGAGAACTCGGTACACGGCTCCGACGCGCCGGAGACAGCGGCCGCGGAAATCGCCTACTGGTTCTCCGAAACCGAGATCGTCGGCTAATTTTTTCTATCCAGTCAAAAATTAACGGGCGTCCCGATTGGGGCGCCCTTTTTTTGTTCACTGTCATAGTTCAGAAAACGTTGCCACCGTAAACCAAATGTTCTCCATTCCATGGCAAGCCTCAGGTCTGGAAAAGGAGATATGAGGCTGTAGCAGATTGTTGTCGAAGGGTTTTTCGATTCATGGTCGATCTGGAGGAACAGGGTACCTACGTGCGTCTCGATGCCTTGCGCGTCGGGATCGTTGATGACAGCGCCTATTTCCGCAAACTTGTGGAAACCATGCTCGGCGCCTTCGGTGTTCGCGTCATCCTGCAAGCCGCAACCGAGGCGGACGCCCTCACCATGGTCATGACGCAATCGCCGGATGTTCTTCTTCTCGACTGGAACCTCGGAACGGCCGGCAACGGCGCCGCGCTGCTCGACCTTCTGCGCCGCCACCCCGACGAGCGGGTGTCGACGCTCGCCGTCGTCATGGTGACCGCCTACGCCGACAAGCGCCGCATGCTGACGGCGGTGGGGCTCGGCGCCAACGACGTCCTCGTCAAGCCGCTGTCGGCCCGTCGCCTCTACGAGCGGCTCGCCGAGCTGTCGTCGTCGCGGCAGCTTTACGCGCGCCGCGGCAACCGGCTGGTACCGGCGGTGCCACCGGCCAAGATCATCCATGACGGCCCAAGCGAAATCATTCGCGTGCGTTCACATTTTCTGAGCAAACCCAACCGTTAATCTTGGTTGCCGTGGGGCGGGCTTTCTGGCTAAATCACGGGCATCATGACAAAATCTTTCCGCACCCTGAAGCTCGCGCTCGCCCAGGCCAACCCGGTGATGGGCGACATTTCCGGCAATCTCGACAAGGCGCGGCAGGCACGCGCCGAGGCGGCGCGGCTTGGCGCCGACATTCTGGTGCTGCCGGAACTCTACATCGTCGGCTACACGCCGGAGGATCTGGTGCTGAAGCCGGCCATCCAGCGCGACTGCCGCCGGGCCGTCGAGCAGTTCGCCGCCGACACGGCCGACGGCGGGCCGGCGGTGCTGATCGGCACCCCCTGGGTGGATGAGACGGGCGCGCTGCGCAACGCCATCGCTCTCCTCGACGAGGGCACCGTCGCCGCCCTGCGCTTCAAGGCCGAGCTGCCCAACTATTCGGTGTTCGACGAGAAGCGGGTGTTCGTGTCGGGGCCACTGCCGATGCCCGTGCCTTTCCGGGGTATCCGCCTCGGCCTGCCGGTCTGCGAGGACATCTGGACGCCGGATGTCGTCGAGCACCTGTCGGAAACCGGCGCCGAGCTGCTGATCGTCATCAACGGCTCGCCCTATCGCTGGACGGTAATGAGCGAGCGCATCGACATCGCCACCGCGCGCGTCGTCGAAAGCGGCCTGCCCATGGTCTACCTCAACACCGTCGGCGGTCAGGACGATCTGGTGTTCGACGGCGCCAGCTTCGGCCTCAACCCGGACCGCGCGCTGTCCCGCCGGCTACCGGCCTTCCAGGAGGCGGTGGCGCTGGTGACGCTCGCCGAGGGGAAGGACGGCTGGCGAGTCGTTCCCGGCGACGTCGCGCCCTATCCGGACGTGCAGGCGGCCAACTGGCTCGCTTGCGTCACCGGCCTGCGCGACTATGTCGAAAAGAACCGCTTCCCCGGCGTTGTGCTCGGCCTGTCCGGCGGCATCGACTCGGCGGTGGTGGCGGCGATGGCTGTCGACGCCTTCGGGGCGGACAAGGTCCGCTGCCTGATGCTGCCCTACCGCTATACGTCGGCCGACAGCCTCGAGGATGCGGCACAATGCGCCGCTGCGCTCGGCGTTCACTATGATGTCGTGGCCATCGCCGATCCGGTCGAGGGTTTTCTCACCGCACTCGGCCCACTGTTTGAGGGCACGAGGGCGGACACCACGGAGGAAAATCTCCAGTCGCGCGCCCGCGGCACCATCCTGATGGCCGTCTCCAACAAGTTCGGGCCGATGGTGCTGACCACCGGCAACAAGAGCGAGATGTCGGTCGGCTACTGTACGCTCTACGGCGACATGAACGGCGGCTTCAATCCGATCAAGGACCTGTACAAGATGCAGGTCTACGGGCTGGCCGAATGGCGCAACGCCCACCGGCCGGATGGCCTGAAGGGGCCGGCTGGCGAGGTGATCCCCAGGCGCATCATCACCAAGGCGCCGACCGCCGAACTGCGCGAGAACCAGACTGACCAGGACAGTCTGCCGCCCTATCCGGTGCTGGACGGCATCCTCAATGGCCTTGTCGAGGAGGAGAAGACGGTGGCCGAACTGATCGCTGCCGGCTTCGAGGAAGCGACGGTGCGTCGCATCGAGCACCTTCTCTACATCGCCGAATACAAGCGCCGCCAGGCGGCACCCGGCGTCAAGATCACCACCAAGAACTTTGGTCGCGACCGACGCTATCCGATCACCAACAGGTTCAGGGATCGGGGGTAGGTCGGCGCTCTGCCGGCCTATCCTCGGTAACGAACGGGATCGGGTGATAATTCACTTGTAGGGCGGGATGGGGATCGCCCGATAGGCGGCGCGCAGTGCCGCGCTCCAGCGTTCGCGCAGATCGTGGAAATAGGGTTCGCCCGGCTCGATGCGGTGCAGGATGTCGTGGGCGATGGCGTCGCGCTTGACGGTCACCAGGTCGATCGGCATGCCGACGCCGAGGTTGGACCGCATGGTCGAATCCATCGAGATCAGGCCGAGCTTGGTCGCCTCGATGAGATCGGTGGCAAAGGTGATGGCGCGGTCGAGGACCGGCTTGCCATACTTGTGCTCGCCGATCTGCAGGAAGGGCGTGTCCTCGGTCGCTTCGATGAAGTTGCCCTGACGGTAGACCATGAACAGGCGCAGACGCCCCTTGGCCACCTGGCCGCCGACCAGCATGGTCACTTCAAAGCCGGCGTTGGACTGTTCCAGCGCTTCGCCGTCGATGCGGTAGACCTCGCGCACGGCGCGGCCGACCAGTTGAGCCGTCTTGAACATCGACGGCGTCGTCCAGATGGTCTCCATCTGGCCGGTGTCCTTGTTCTCGATACCTTCGCTCAGGAAGGACAGCACGGCCTGCGTGATGGCGAGGTTGCCGGCGGTGGCCACGGCGATCATCCGGTCGCCCGGCTTTTCGAAGATGTGCAGCTTCTTGTATTGGGAGACGTTGTCGAGACCGGCGTTGGTGCGCGTGTCCGCGATCATCGTCAGGCCTTCCTTGACGAGGAGGCCGACGCAATAGGTCATCTCTTTCTCCCGAGCGGCCAGAATTGTGTTCTGTTTAGATCATCGGTTTCCGATTCCAAAGCGCCATTTGCGCGAGGCGGCCGGCGAACCGGCGCGAGGGGCCATGTGGGGGAGACGGGCAAAGAAAAGGCCGGATATCCTTTGAGATACCCGGCCGGAAGTCTACGACCGCCCGCACGGACAACGCGGGGAACCGATCGTTTGGCGGAGACCGCCGAAGCACCACCGTCGCAGGAGGGAGTGACTGCCCCGCGGCGACGAGAGACAACGGGCGCCGCGCGACCAGCGACCGTCCTCTCCTGAACAACCAAGCAAAGCCCGGAGACGATGTGAGACCATCTGAAAGCGCTTCGGCGGCAGCAATTCGCCTCGGCGCTTCCTTGTTGCAAATGATTATCATTTCTATCGTTCCCCTCGACGCCGGACAATCAGGGAAAATGCGGGGAAGGCGATATTGTTGGCGCTGGTGATCCGGGACGGCCGAAAAGCCGCGGGGCGCGGCACCCCGGAAGATGCCGCGCCCCGCCTGATGCGAACATCGACGAGCCTGTCTCAGCCGTAGTAGGAGGCGGTGTAGAGCGCCTTCACGTCGGTCACCGAGGGCGTGCCGGGGTTGGTCAGCGTGCAGGGGTCGGCGAAGGCGTTCTCGCTCATGCGGTTCAACACCGTCTTGAACTTGCCCTCGTCGAAGTCGACCTCGTCGCAGTCCTTGAAGGTAGCGGGAATGGCCAGCGTCTTGTTGAGGCCGCGGATCGCCTCGGCCAGATTGTCGATGCCAAGCACCCGCTCCACATAGGCGTACTTGTCGGTGAACTGCCGGTTGAAGTCGATGATGTAGGGCAGCATGATCGCGTTGGCGAGGCCATGAGTGACGCCGAACTCGCCGCCGATCTTGTGGGCCATCGAATGCACGAGGCCGAGCGAAGCGTTGGTGAAGGCCATGCCGGCCAGCGCCGAGGCGTTGTGCATGTTGAAGCGGGCCGTCTTGTCGGTCGGCGTCGTGTAGGCCTTTTCCAGATTTTCCAGCACCAGCCTGATCGCTTCCACCGCGTAGGGGTCGGTAAAGGAGGTGGCGGCGATCGAGGCGACCGCCTCGACGGCATGACACATGACGTCCATGCCGGTGTTGGCGGTGATGTTGGGCGGCATCACCATCGGCAGCGCCGGATCGAGGATGGCGATGTCGGGCACCATGTCGGCGGCGACGATCGGATACTTGATGTGGTTCTTGGTGTCGGTGATCACCGAGAAGGCGGTGATCTCGGAGGCGGTGCCGGACGTCGAGGGGATGGCGACGAAGCGGGCCTTGTTGCGCAGCGGCGGCATCGAACCGACGGGGATGATATCCTCGAAGGTCAGATTCGGGTGCTCGTAGAAGCACCACATCACCTTGGCGGCGTCGAGTGCCGAGCCGCCGCCGATGGCGACGATCCAGTCGGGCTGGAAGTCCTGCATGGCCTTGGCGCCGCGCCAGACGGTCTCCACCGACGGGTTGGGCTCGACGCCGTCGATGACGATGGAGTCGATGCCGCCCTTCTTCAGGATGGCGATCGCCTGATCGAGGAAGCCGAAGCGCTTCATCGAGCTGCCGCCGGTGACCAGTGCCGCCTTCTTGCCCTTGAGATCGGCCAGCTTGGCGAGCGAACCTTCGCCATAGATGATGGTACGGGGGATGGAGAAGTTCATCACGGTCATCTCTGTCTCCTTGTCGGAACGAGGGGAGGGCTCGTCCGGACATGACGGTCCGTTCCATCTCCTTGCGGGAGGCGGTGGCAAGCGGGCTGTCGGTTGTGAAGTCTGGCGCGGGGTCAATCAGTTGACCGACACCGGAGGATTGATTTCCTGATGTCTAGATCAGACTTTTGGCGCCGAAACTCAAGGCACCTAAAAACGTTTAAGTCCTTGACCGGCAATATAAACGGTTTACCTGCAGGTTGAGGTCATCTTTGTAGCTGTTTTTACTTAGTGCCGGAATCGACGTTGCGCGAAGCGCTGCTTCGATGAGGGGCAATCGTCACGAGGGGCCCCCGTCCAGGCTTCTGACGATGAAATGTGAACTTCAACGCCTCTCAGTCCAGATCGGCGTCGATCCTTTCGATCAGGCCCCCGGCATTGGTCCGTATCTCCAACACTCCGGTTTCATGGCCGAAGTCGCCGGTGAAATCGACGTGCGCCTTTGCGTGCCGGTCGCCGACCGACTCCAGCGACACCAGAGCGGTGACCGTGTGGTAGCGCACGAAATACGCCTCAAGATATTTGCCAATGCCGGCCTTGCCGGCGAAGGTATCGCCGACCGATCTATCGTCGATCATCGCGTCGTCGGCAAACAGACCAAGCGCGGCTTCGATGTCTGGGGCGTTCGCGGCCTGGATGAAGTCCTGAACCAGCTTTTCCATTGGTGTCTCCTTGATCTGTCTCTTCGCCGACGCTGCGCTGGACTGCTCGGGATCAACCGGGCAGCGCCATCGGCAGGTCGTGGTCGATCTGGTGCCGCCGGATCAGCCATTGCCCGTCGACGCGCCGCAGCTCCGTGCGATAGTAGCCCGCCTCGATCGGCGTGACGGTGCCCTGCAGGCCCAGTATTCCAGGTGGCCAGCCGCCGGCCGGGCGCGGGGTACCGAGCGTGTTGAACACGACGAACTGGGCGTCGATGGTGGCTGTGTCGCCGTCAATGTAGATCAGGTGGTCCTGCGTGGTGTGGTGGCTCCAGCCCATCGGCGGATGCGGCTTCATCATTGTCGCCACCGCATCGCCAATCGCATCGGGGCCGTTGAGGACTCCAATCCGCTCCGTCATCCCGGCGTTGACATAGTTGATGACGACCTCGGCCTCCGGCAGGAAGAGCGCCGACATGGCGCGACCGTCCCGTCTGTCCGCGGCGCGCACATAGTGTGCAAGCACCTCGCTGACGTGTTGATAGTCGGACATTGGATCCTCCATTCCGGTTTGCGTTGCTGGAACGTGCGGCAGGACCGCACCATCCGAGATTGTCAGATCATGTAACCGCCACCGACCTCGATCGTCTGGGCGTTGATCCAGTGATTTGGCTCCGACAGCAGGCTGGCGACGACGCTGCCGACCTCGTCGGCTTCGCCAACCCGGCCGAGCGCGGTCTGCCCGGCGAGCAGCGTCTCGAACGCCGCGCTCAGCCCGCCGCCGAGCTCGGTACGGATCGGGCCGGGCGCGATCGCATTGGCCCGGATGCGCCGGGGGCCGAACTCCTTGGCCTGATAGCGCGTCAGCACCTCCAGGCCGGCCTTGAAACTGGCATAGGGCGCCACGCCTGCCGTTGCCACGCGCGAGGTCGCGCTGACGATGTTGACGATGTGCCCGTCGGTCGCCATCAGCGGCAGCAATGTCTGGGTCAGGAAGAACGGGCCCTTGAGATGGACGTTGTATAGCCCGTCGAACTCGACCTCTGTCACCGTCTCGATCGGGTTGTAGCGCCCGTATCCCGCGTTGTTGACGAGGTAGTCGAAATCCGCGCGGCCCCAGGTGGAGCCGAGGGCAGCCTCGACTTCTGAGCGAAACGTCAGGAAGCTGGCGCAGTCGGCCACGTCGAGCGGCAGGGCAACCGCCTGTCCGCCCTGCGCGCCGATCCGGCGCACGAC
>JAGSYU010000254.1 GCA_018262575.1 Pseudomonadota bacterium
TCCGGACAAGGCCAGCGTCTTCGTGCTGGCGCGGTCGCCGGAAAGCCGGGCGCGCTGGACAGTGTCGATCTCGACGCTGGGCGTGCTCGCCGACCGCGATCGGCCGGTGTCGCTGTCCATCGACAATGGCGTCGACATCACGCTGCGGCCGGTGTCGGACTACGCGCCCTTCGTCAACCCGTCCGACTATTACATCGTGTCGCCGACCGCGCTCGGCCGGCTGATGCTGCAAGTGCTGCGCGGCAACACGTTGCGCTTCTCCTTCATCGACCTTGCCGGCGTGGCGCATACCGACCGTTTTCTGCTCGATGGATTGGCGCCGGCCCTCAACGAGATCGACCGCCAGCAGGGCCGCATTCCCGGCGACCGCCGGGCCGGGCCGCCGGTCGGCCTACCGGAGGCGCCGGATGTCGACGTCGCCGCCCATCTCAAGGCGGCCGGCGTGCCGCCGCGCCTTCTCGAGCTGCACCTTGCCTCGACCGCCTGCGCGGCGCCCGACGCCGCCGACATTGCCGAGGCACAGCCGCTGATCGCCCCGCTCAGCGAGACGGCGACGCTTTACGCCATCCCGTGCTATCGCAACGCCTCGGGCCTTGCCTCCCGCCTCTACCTGATCGAGAGCGGCGAGATCGGCGGCATGACGCCGCTCGTCTTCGCCGGCTTCTCCGACCGGCTCGGCTGGTACGGCGTCGACGCGCTGGTCGATGTCGCCTATGACGCGGCAAGCCGCCGTCTCGAGGCCAAGGGCACCGATGACCACGGCTGCGCCTTCCGGGGCAGCTGGACCTTCACCGACACCGCCTTCCGCCTCGATCGCCTGTCGGCCGCCACCGCCTGCGGCGCCGCCCCGGCCGGCTGGAGGGATGTCTATCCCGCGCCCTGATGGGAAGTTGAAAGAGACCTGAGACATGGCTGACATGATCCTGCGGACCACCCTGACGTCGCCCTTTGGGCGCAAGTCGCGCCTTGCCGCCGCCGTTCTCGGCCTTGCCGAGCGGATCGAGGTGGTGGTGGCCGACATGTTCGACGACAACGACAGCCTCCGGCTGCAGAACCCGCTCGGCAAGATGCCGACGCTGGTGCTCGGGGACGGCTCGACACTCTACGACAGCCGCGTCATTGCCGAATATCTCGATCATCTGGCCGGTGGCGGCCGCATCATCCCGGCCGAGCCGGTGGCGCGCTTTGCGGCGCTGAAGCTGCAGGCGATCGGCGACGGCATCCTCGATGCCGGCGTGCTCCGGCGCCTCGAAGCGCTGTTCCGCGAGGCGCCGCTGCGCTCCGAGCGCTGGCTCGCCTACCAGTCCGGCAAGATCGGCCGCGCCCTCGACGAGCTGAACGCGGCGCCGCCGTCGGAGAGTGACATCCTGGTGGGCGAAATCGCGGTGGCCTGCGGCCTCGGCTTTCTTGATTTTCGCTTGGGCGGCGACAATTGGCGCGCCAGCCGGCCGCGCCTTGCCGACTGGTTCGAGCGCTTCGCCGGCCGGTGTCCGGGCTTTGCCGAGACCCTGCCGCGCTGACGGTTCATCCGGCCCGCCCATGAAAAAGGCCCCGGAAGCGGTGCTTCCGAGGCCCTTTGTTCTGCCGTTCTGATCGATCAGAACTTGTAGGCGACGCCAAACTTGACGGCATTGCCGCTGAGGTCGGCTTCGCCGCCGGCCGCGCCGTAGTCACGCTCGTTGGTGCCGGTGTAGAGATACTCGGCGCGGGCCGTGATGTTGTTGGTCAGGGCCGCCTCGAGACCGGCACCGGCCTGATAGCCGACGTGGGTGCGGGTGTTGGAGGTGCCATTGCCCTTCATCTCGCCCTGGCCGACGAGGCCACCGACGGTGCCGTAGACCAGGATGTTGTCGAAGGCATAGCCGACGCGACCGCGAACGGCGCCCGTGTAGCTGGCCAGCGGATCGGCGCCGCCGTAGGCGACTTCGCCCTCGCCACCAACCACGATGTTGTTCTGCAGCTGGTAGTTATAGCCGGCGAACACGCCACCGACGACCGCGTCATGATCCTTGCCGGCGGCCGAGGCCTTGTTGGCCCAGCTGTAGCCGACGTCGGCGCCGACATAGGCACCGGTCCAGTCGAAGGTGTTGCTGGCGACCGGCTCGGCATAGGGCGCCTGCGGGATCGGCTCGTTGAGGTCGGCAGCGAAGACCGGGGCCGACAGGAGAAGGACCGAACCGGCGACGGCGCCGAGAAGCAGCTTGCTCATTTTTACACTCCTTACATTCAGTGCGGTGGCGTTGTGAAAAGCCCCACACACCTTGCATTTGGCCGTAAGCAATTGCTGCCCGGCTGTTCGATGACCGGAAGATGATGCCCAATTGAGGCGGTGTCGATGCGAGAATTTGACGAAATCTGGGCAAGACGAGGGCAGAATCTGTCTGATGTATTGATGCAACAGTATGGTTACTGATCTGAAACGGTGCGGCAATTAAAATTTAATACAAATGAATATTATCACAATTTCGCGATTAGTGGTCACATTCAGTTAACCATAAATGCGGCGATCCAGGACGGTGGCGGACGCGGGCCGCCAAAGGGAGGGTGCGAATCAGCGTCCGGCGAAGCGGTACGAGGCCGGCCCCGGCTTTTCTGGCCGGCCGATTTGTGGCAGACCGGAGGCCACCGGATCGTCGGCCGCGCGTGAGGCCGAGCCGGACGGGGAGATCATCATGCCGTTTACGGATATCGGTTCGCTCGTGCTCGTCGGCGCCGGCAAGATGGGTGGCGCCATGTTGCACGGCTGGCTCAAGAAGGGGATGAACCCCAAGGCGGTGGCCATCGTCGATCCGCATATCGGCTCCGAAGCCTTCTCGATGCTGATCGAATATTCCGTCACCCATTATAAGGACGCCGCCGACATCGGCGCGCCGGCCGACGTGGTGGTGCTCGCCGTCAAGCCGCAGCAGATGGGCGAGGCGCTGCCGGCGCTGAAGCGCGTGGTAGGGCCGTCGACGCTGGTGGTGTCGATCGCCGCCGGCACCACGCTGGCCAACTTGGCGGCGGCGCTCGGCGACGGGCCGATCATCCGCGTCATGCCGAACACGCCGGCCCAGGTGGGGCAGGGCATGTCGGTCGCCGTCGGCAACGCCGCCGTCACCGAGGCGCACCGGCGCGTCGTCCTCAGCCTGCTCAACGCCATCGGCAAGTCGGCCTGGGTCAACGACGAGTCGCTGATCGACGCCGTTACCGGCGTGTCGGGCAGCGGGCCGGCCTATGTCTTCCTGCTGGTCGAGGCGATGGCCGCCGCCGGCGAGAAGGCGGGCCTCGCCCCCGACCTTGCCATGCTGCTGGCTCGCCAGACCATCGTCGGGGCCGGCGCGCTGCTGGCCGGCGTGCAGACCGACGTCGGCACGCTCAGGAAGAACGTCACCTCGCCGGGCGGCACCACCGCCGCCGCGCTGGCCGTGCTGATGGGCGAGGGCGGCTGGCAGGGACTGATCGACGCGGCGGTCGCCGCCGCCGCCCAGCGCTCGCACGAACTGGCCGGCTGAGCCATGAGCGAGCTGATCGGCTATGACGACTTCCTGAAAGTCGATGTCCGCGTCGGCCGCATCGTGGCGGCCGAGGTGTTCAAGGAGGCGCGGCGGCCGGCCTACA
>JAGSYU010000255.1 GCA_018262575.1 Pseudomonadota bacterium
GTTCCATGCAGTGTTCGCTGAAAAGCTGGCCTTCTAGGGAGGAAATGGTCGGATGGCCGTCGAAGTAACAAAGTTGGAAAACGGCATCACCGTCGTCACCCATTCCATGCCGCATTTGGCGTCGGCGGCGCTCGGCGTCTGGGTGGCGGCCGGATCACGGTCGGAGGCGGCGGACGAGAACGGTATCTCCCACCTTCTCGAACACATGGCTTTCAAGGGCACCAAGAAACGCTCGGCCAAGGACATCGCCGAGGAGATCGAGAACGTCGGCGGCGAGGTGAACGCCGCGACCTCCATCGAGAGCACGAGCTACTATGCCCGCGTGCTGGCCGGCGACGTACCGCTCGCCCTCGATATCCTCTCCGACATCCTGCAGAATTCGCTGTTCGAGCCCGACGAACTCGATCGCGAAAAGCATGTCATTGGCCAGGAAATCGGCGCCGCTCTCGACGCGCCGGAGGATTTCGTCTTCGACATGTTCCAGCAGGCCGCTTTCCCCGGCCAGTCGATCGGCCGGCCGATCCTCGGCTCGATCGAAACGGTGAAGGGCTTCTCCGACGACGCGCTGCGCGGCTATCTCAATCGCCACTATACCGGCGGCCGTACGGTGATCGCCGCTGCCGGCAAGCTCGGCCATCGCGACCTCGTGCGCATGGCCCGCAAGAAATTCCAGCATTTCGGCGAGGCGGAATCGGTCGTTCCCGAGCGGGCCGTCTATGTCGGCGGCGAGGCGCGCGAAGAGCGTGACCTGATGGAAGCGCAGGTGGTTCTCGGCTTCCCCGGCATCGCCTACGGCGCCGACGAGTATATCACGGCCCAGATCGCCTCCTCGATCCTCGGCGGCGGCATGTCGTCGCGTCTCTTCCAGGAGATTCGCGAGAAGCGCGGCCTCTGTTACTCGATCTACGCCTTCCATTGGGGCTTCGACGATGCCGGCATCTTCGGCATATCGGCGGCGACCGGCGAACGCGACGCTGGCGCAGTGGTCGAGGAGACGATGAACGAGATTGCCCGCGCCTCGACGGCTGTCACCGAGGTGGAAGTGAAGCGCGCCCAGTCACAGCTTCGCGCTGGTCTGTTGATGGCGCTCGAGAGCCCGGTGGCGCGGGCCGGCCAGATCGCCCGCCACATCATGTTCCATGGCCGTACGCTGCCGCTTGACGAACTTGTCACCCGCATCAACGCCGTGACGCCCCAGAAAGTCTGCGAGTTCCTCGAGAAAGTCGCCGTCGCGCCCAACCCGACGCTCGCTGCCATCGGCCCGATTGCCAAGGTTCCTTCGGTGGGGTCGATTGCTGCTGGCGGGGTATCGGCCAAGGCGAGCGCGGCATGACATTTTTCGGCGTCGTGGCATCCGGCGCCTTTCCGGTGCTGGCGGACGATGCCGTCAGCCTGCGCCTGCCGGCGGTATCCGACTATGCCGTCTGGGTGAGCGAACGGTCGGAGAGCCGCGCCTTCCTGAAGCCTTGGGAGCCGGTCTGGTCGGCTGAGGATCTGACGCGGGCCGCCTTCAAGCGCCGCGTTCGCCGCGTCCAGCGCGAAGCCGCCGAACAGAGCGGCTTCGCCTTTCTGATTTTCCTTCGCGAGGACCAGACGCTGCTCGGCGGCGTCACGCTGTCGAACATCCGTCGCGGCGTCGCCCAGAGCTGCTGCCTTGGCTATTGGATGAGCGTGCGCCATGCCGGCCGGGGCTACATGCGCCGGGCGGTGGATCTCGTTCTCGGGTTTGCATTTGGCGATCTGCGGCTCCATCGCGTGGAGGCGGCCTGCATCCCCGGCAACGACCGCTCGCTCGGACTTCTCGAAAAAGCCGGATTCGTTCGCGAAGGCTACGCGCGGCGCTATCTGCTGATCGATGGGCGCTGGCAGGACCACGTGCTCTTGTCGCGCACAGTGGACGACGACGGTACCGCCTGACAGCCTAGCGAACGGGCGGTTTGCACGGCCGCCGTCCTCGGTTATATCTCTCCAGCGCGCTTTCGGAGGAAGACGCGTGAAGGATTGCCGGCCGACCGCCGCGCACCGCGACAAAGCCGCCGCGTATCCGGCGCGGCTCACGAAAACCGATCTGTTCGCCAGTCGAGCTGGAGAGTGTCCTTGGCCTTCGTCCGCGCCGCTGTCGCCGTGTTGCTGCTGGTGTTCGTCGCCGGCCTTTCCCCCCATCTCGCCCTGGCCGCCGAGCCGATCCTTGTCGAGCCCGATGTCAAGGCGCTTGACCTGACCCACGCGGTTGAATTCCGGCGCGATGCCGGCAGCTCGATCCAGGTATCGACGGCGCCCGGCCCTGACGGCGTCGTCCGCCGCATCGAGGTGCGCGCCAAGGGCATCGATTCCAACCCGTCCTGGGTGGTGTTCTCGCTGTCCAACCAGTCGGATCTGCAGCTCGACCGGCTGATCGTCGCCCCGCACTTCCATCTGGTCGGTTCGCGCGTCATGTGGCCCGACCTCGGCGCCTCACGCATCGCGGCGATCACCCCGAGCTCCGGCTTCGCCCCCGAGCGCCAGACCAGCCAGGATTCCGACGTCTTCCTGGTGACGCTCGACCCCGGCACGGTGGTGACCTTCGTCGTGGAGCTCCGAACGCGCGACCTGCCGCAGATCGGCCTCTGGGAGCCCAACGCCTACAAGGACTCCGTCAACGCCTACACGCTCTACCGCGGCATCGTGCTCGGCATCTCCGGCCTTCTGGCGCTGTTCCTGACCATCCTGTTCGTCGTCAAGGGATCGATGATGTTCCCGGCGACGGCGGCGCTCGCCTGGGCGGTGCTGGCCTATCTCTGCATCGACTTCGGCTTCTGGAACAAGGTGTTCGCCGTCGGCTCGGGGACCGACCAGCTCTACCGCGCCGGCTCGGAGGTGATGATCGCCGTCACCATGGTGATCTTCCTCTACGCCTATCTCAACCTCAATCGCTGGCACGTTCGCTACAGCCACGTGATGCTGATCACGCTGCTCGCACTCACCGGCCTGTTCGCGCTTGCCCTCTACGATCCGTCGATCACCGCCGGCATCGCCCGCATGGTGCTCGCCGCCCTCGGCGGCATCGGCTTCGTGCTGATCGTGGCGCTGGCGTTGCGCGGCTACGACCGGGCGATCATGCTGGTGCCGACCTGGCTGGTGTTTCTGGCCTGGCTGGCCGGCACGGGCCTTGCCGTTTCCGGGCGCCTGGTCAGCGATCTTGCCCAGCCGGCGCTGGCCGGCGGCATGGTGCTGGTCGTCCTGCTGCTCGGCTTCACCGTCATGCAGCACGCCTTTGCCGGCGGCGCCATCACGCAGGGGCAGGTCGACGACAGCGAGCGCAAGGCGTTGGCGCTCACCGGCTCCGGCGACATGATCTGGGACTGGGACGTGCTCGCCGACCAGATCGTCACCTCGGCCGAGGCCGAGGAGAGCCTCGGGCTCAAGCGCGGCCGCCTCGAGGGGCCGGCGCGCGACTGGCTCGACTACCTGCACCCGCAGGACCGGGAGCGATTCAAGGCAACGCTCGACGCCGTCGTCGAGACGCGCAAGGGGCGCCTCAGCCAGACCTTCCGCATGCGCGCCCAGGACGGTCATTACCAGTGGTTCCGCCTGCGCGCC
>JAGSYU010000025.1 GCA_018262575.1 Pseudomonadota bacterium
CCGGACCGCGTCGTCGCACGCGGTTATCAGGTCAGGGATGTGTTCACTATGCCAGAAGGCGTTGGTGCGACGGTAGCCGCCGGGGTCCAGCGTGAACACCTCTTTCAATATCCTGAGGTCGTGCGGGATAGAAAAGGCATCCCTCGAATTCTCATGGCTGAAGAAATAGAAGAAATTATCAAAGCCGGCCCAGGTGATCGCCGAAAGACACATGGAACAAGGTTCATGCGTCGATAAGAAAAGCAGGTTGCTCGTATCGGGCCTTTCCTTGAGTTCATAAAACGTCTTGATGGTGTGGACTTCACCATGCCAAAGCGGATTTTCCGTCTCGTTGTTGGTTCCAGCGAGCACAACAGAATAATCCCTCTTGTCGAGCAGAGCGGCCCCGAACACCTTGTTGCCAGCCGCGACGCCGACGCGTGTCAACGGCAATATGTGGTGTTCGATCGCCGCCAGCAGCGCATCGACGAGTCGGTCTCGGTTTTCCCTGGTCATTCCGGTCTTCCCATCCAACATATGGCCCGATGCGATCTTCACCGGTCTGTCCAGGCAGCACAAGGTTCAGACGAGCCGGCCTGCGGGATCTCGTCATGACCGCAGGCGTGGGACCGTACGGGACTTCAACTCGAGATCTGATTTTGTCTGGAAGCTTGGCTGGGGTGGCAGGATTCGAACCTACGGATGGCGGAATCAAAATCCGCTGCCTTACCACTTGGCGACACCCCATCCGGCGGCCTTGGCCGCGGTTCGCACGATATAGCCGCAACATGGGCCGACTGCAACAACGCCGATGCGGCTGGTTGTCGATGGCGGAGGCCATACGACGACAGCCGCGTCAGTCTGTCGGCGGCCGTTTCCCGGCGCTGTTCGGCGGGAGAGAAACCCTCGATCCACAGGTGTTATTTTGGGGCTTGCGGAGGCGGGGAGGGGACGCTATACACCGCCCCACCAACGGTTACGGAGTGTAGCGCAGCCTGGTAGCGCACCTGCTTCGGGAGCAGGGGGTCGCGTGTTCGAATCACGCCACTCCGACCATTTTTCCCGCGAATTCATTGCATTGTCGGTGATTCGCCGCTGGCTGTCAGCGGCGGTCGCATGCCGTCCGCTTCGGCGGGGCGTGCGCGTACGTCTACGATAGGCCAGTGCTGCCTGGTCCCGGAGATCGGTAAGCGCCGAAGACGCGGCGTAGCAGCGGCGCGTTACCTTGCCGCCGACGCCGGTTCGGCCTCCATCATGCCGGCGAAGGTGCGCATGGCGTCGATGCTTCGACGGGCGAAGCGGTCGAAATCGGAGGGGTTGTCGTGCTCGGCAATGAGCAGCGACGCGCCAGCGGCGACGGCCGTCTTCCACAGCTTGGGCCACGGCACGATGCCGGTTCCGACGTCCGCCCAGCCATCTTCGCCCGAGCGACTGCCGCGCGGCGCGATATCCTTGACGTGGACGGCGGCAATTCGGCCCGAGTAGCCCTCGAGCCACGGCTGCGGATCCACGCCGGCCAGCGCCACCCAGGCGACGTCGAGTTCGAGATGAACGGCTGGATCGGCGGCGATGTGCTGGATCGGCAACGAACCGTCCTGCAGTGGCCGGAACTCATAGTCGTGATTGTGCCAAGCAAAATCGAACCCGCGCGACCGTAGCAGGCGGGCGATCGCCGCCAGGCGATCACCGAAACGTCGCCATTCGTCAGTGACGGCGGGGCGTGTCTCGACTGGCACGAAGGGGCAGACAACGAGGCGCATGCCGAGCATCTCGGCGATGCGGCAGGCGGCGTCTGGATCGCCTTCGAGCAACCGCAGCGGAAAGTGGCCACTCAAGGCGGTGAGATCGCTCTCGTCGAGCGTTTCGCGCAGGGCCGCCGGGTCGTCGTAGAGAAGGTCTGTCGGCTCAACGTTGGTGTAGCCAAGGGCAGCAAGGTGCGGCAGATGATCCGTCACAGGCGGAAACAGCCGCGCCGAATGCAGCTGGATCGAAAACGGCCGGTCAAGTGCCACATCTTCCTCCCTGGCCGGCGTCATCTCAGGACGGCCGACGCCCTCACACACGGCAATGCGGAAGCTCCCTCTTCCACGATGCCTGCATCAATCCGAAACGTTACCAAATCACCGCACCACAACGGCAGACATCCCCGATCGCACCGTTTGCGGCAATCCCAGCCTGTCGCCTGCGGGCAGGCCCTCGTTTTAGCAATCGATTTCATTGATGCTAGCTTGGGCTGTCCTGCCGTGGCAAGCTATTCTTTATAGGGGTCGAAAAAACGGGACCGTCGGTATCGCGCCGGCCCAGCCCTTGCTCGCCCAGCTATGGAGCGGCCCGCCGCACACCCTGAGGCCGGCCACCGACGAACACCTCCTGGATGTTGCGGTCGCCGCCGAGGGTCATGAGAACGAACAGTTCCTCCTCGAGATCGCCGTTGCTGGCCGCGAGGCGATGGGCCATGGCCGGCGTGGCGGCACTGTCGAGCACCACGAGGTCGGCATGGGCGCCAGGGGCGATGCGTCCCAGGTCCGGCTCGCCGAGGGCCTCTGCGTTGCCGCGTGTCATCAGGTGGAAAGCCTCGAGGGCGGAGAGTTTCTGTCCCCTGAGCTGCGTCACCTTGTAGGCTTCGGCCGCCGTCGCCAGCATCGAATAGCTGGTGCCGCCGCCGATATCGGTGGCGAGCGCCAGGCGCACCGGATGCCTCCCGCCTTCGAGACCCTTGTAGTCGAAGAGGCCCGAACCGATGAACAGGTTGGACGTCGGACAGAACACGGCGACGGCGCCGCTTTCCGACATGCGAACGATCTCGCGCGGTGTGAGATGGATCGAGTGCCCCATCAGGCTCCTGGGGCCAACGAGTCCATAGTGGTCGTAGACGTCGAGATAATCGGCGCGGTCCGGGAACAGGCGCCGCACCGTGGCGACCTCCTCGGCATTCTCCGAAAGATGCGTCTGCACCAGGCACTCCGGATGGGCGCGGGCGAGGCTGCCCAGCGCCTCCAGTTGCTCCGGCGTCGACGTGATGGCAAAGCGTGGCGTGATCACCACCTTCTGCCGGCCGTGTCCGTGCCAGGCGTCGATCAGCGCCGCCGTGTCGTCATGGGCCGATTGCGCGCTGTCGAGCACCTCCGGCGGTGCGTTGCGGTCCATCGCCGTCTTGCCGACGAACATCGCCGTGCCGCGCCGCTGGCTTTCGGCCAGCAGCGCCTCGGCCGAGCCCTTGTGGGCCGAGCCGTAGCAGACCGCCGTGGTGGTGCCGTTGCGCAGTAGTTCGTCGATGAAGAAGCCGGCTTGCGCTGCCGCGAAGTCGGGATCGCCGTAGCGCGACTCGGCGGGAAAGGTGTACTTCGTCAGCCATTCGAGCAGCTGTTCGCCGTAGGAGGCGATCACCTGCGTCTGGGGAAAATGGATATGGGTGTCGATGAAGCCCGGCAGGATCAGTTTGCCGGAAAAATCGTGCAGGACGACGCCCTCGCCACCAACCCGACCGATCTCCCCGGCCTCGACGACGTCTGTCACCCTGCCAGCGTCGATGACGACGAGACCATCCTCAAGATAGCTGTAGGCGGCGGCGTCGCCGGCCCCGTTCGGGCGCCGCTTGAAGCTCAGCACACGACCGCGTACGAGGATACGGCCGGAAGAAAGTCGATTGGATGGGGTCAACGGGGGGCTCCGTCAGGGAGGGGGAAGGCCAGGGGCCGTCTCGCCGCCAGCAAAGACGAGATGCCCGGTCGAAACAACAGAAAAGTCGGATCCGGCTACATCTTTTCACGTACTAGTGGAGCGAATTTGACATTTGAGTCCCGCTTGACATCAAGCCCCAGATCAAATGTCGCTTTCAAAAGCTCCACTAGAATCAATAACTAGCCGCCGGGAACCACGAGTGTGCCCATGCTTGACGACATCGAGATCGCCCGCGCTGCCCGCCTCAAACCGATCCAGGAGATAGCGGACAGCCTCGGCATCCCCGGCGACGCGCTGATACCCTACGGCCGCCACATCGCCAAGATCGAGCATGACTTCGTGTCCGAGGCGCGCCGGCGCCCGCGCGGCAAGCTGGTGCTGGTCACCGCCATCACGCCGACGGCGGCTGGCGAAGGCAAGACGACCACCACCGTCGGCCTCGGCGACGCGCTCACCCGCCTCGGTCGTAAAACGAGCATCTGCCTGCGCGAGCCCTCGCTCGGACCCTGCTTTGGCGTCAAGGGTGGGGCGGCCGGCGGCGGCTATGCCCAGGTGGTGCCGATGGAGGCGATCAACCTCCATTTCACCGGCGACTTCCACGCCATCACCTCGGCGCACAATCTGCTGTCGGCGATGATCGACAATCATATCTACTGGGGCAACGAGCCGAGGCTCGACGGCCGCCGCATGACCTGGCGCCGTGTTCTCGACATGAACGACCGCATGCTGCGCCACCAGATCAATGGCCTCGGCGGCAGCGCCAATGGCTTTCCCCGCGAGGACGGCTTCGACATCACCGTCGCCTCGGAGGTGATGGCGATCTTCTGCCTGGCGACCGACCTTGCCGACCTCGAACGCCGCCTGAAGCGCATCGTCATCGGCGAGCTCGACGCCCGCTCCTATGCGACGGCCGACATGGTAACCGCGGCCGGTGCCATGGCGGTGCTGCTGAAGGATGCACTGCAGCCCAATCTCGTGCAGACGCTGGAGGGCACGCCGGCCTTCGTCCACGGCGGTCCCTTTGCCAACATCGCCCATGGCTGCAACTCGGTAATCGCCACCGAGACGGCGCTCGGGCTTTCCGACGTGGTGGTGACCGAGGCCGGTTTCGGCGCCGATCTCGGCGCGGAGAAATTCCTCGACATCAAGTGCCGCAAGACCGGCCTTCAGCCCGACGCCGTGGTGCTGGTGGCGACCATCCGCGCGCTGAAGATGCATGGTGGCGTCGCCAAGGAAGACCTCGGGGCCGAAAACGTCGCGGCGATGGAGGCCGGCTTCGCCAACCTGTCCCGTCACCTCGAAAATCTGCGCAAGTTCGGTGTCGACGTGGTCGTCGCCATCAACCGCTTCGGCAGCGATACCGATGCCGAGGTTGCCCGCCTCAGCGTGTTGTGCGCCGAGGCCGGAGCTCCGGTGGCGTTGGCCACCCATTTCGCCGACGGCGGCCGAGGTGCCGAGGATCTGGCGCGGGCGGTGGTCGCGGTCCTCGACGCGCCCCGCAGCCGGCCGTTCGCCCTTCTCTATCCGGACGACCTGCCACTTGCCGCCAAGATCGAGACAGTGGCGCGCGAGATTTATGGGGCCGCGTCGGTCGAATACGATGGCCGCGCCGCCCGCAAGCTCGTCGAATATGAGGAACGCGGCTTTGGCCGCTTGCCCGTCTGTATTGCCAAGACGCAGTCGTCCTTCAGTGCGGATCCCCAGCTCAAGGGCGCGCCGACGGGGCACGTCCTGCCGGTCCGCGACGTGCGCCTCGCCGCGGGCGCCGAGTTCGTCGTCGCCATCTGCGGAGCGATCATGACCATGCCGGGCCTGCCGCGCGTGCCGGCGGCCAACCGCATCGGCCTCGATGCGGAGGGGCACGTGAAGGGCCTCAGCTGAGGCATCATGCACGCTCTTGTGATGTCTGCGTCGGTGGTTTGCGCTTTTCCGCCGGGTGGAATGACCCTATTTCACGAGGGAAGCGGTATGCTTTTCGAGTGTGATTTGGAGAGTGCTATGTCCTTCGATCTTGGGTCCGGACCGGCTGTGGGATCGGGCAAGCTCAACTGTTCGGTGGAGCTGCAGGAGTATCTTTCGGTCGTCCAGCGCGGTCTCAAGGTCATCACCGGCAAGTGGAAGGGCGAGATCATCTGTCTGCTGTCGGAGGGGCCACGGCGCTTCAACGAACTGCGGCGCGGCATCCCCGGCATTACCCAGCATATGTTGGCCGCGCAGTTGCGAGATCTCGAGAAGTCAGGCTTGGTTGTCCGCCATGACTACGAGCAGGCGCCGCCGCGCGTCGAATACGAACTCTCCGAGGCTGGCAAGGCTCTGCGCACGGTTGGTGAGGCATTGCACGATTGGGCAAAGACCTACACGCCCACCTCAACGGAAGTGGCGGACGCGTAAGGACCTCGGGCGCGCTTACATGAAGCGGAAGCGGGCGTGCCGGGGGTCGTGGCTTTCGTGGATGTAGATGGGGTCGGCCGTGAATTGCAGGCCGAGTTCGGTCTCGCGCCGCCACATCACCTCGGCCCGGCGCAAGGACTGTTCCGTCGGGTCGAAGATGAAGAAATCCTGCGGGATCTCACGGGCATGGTCGCAACGGATGCGCATGCCGCCGGGACTGGAGTCGCGCACGACGCAGTCGACGATGTAGCGATAATCGCCATAGACGATCTTCGCCGCCCTGAGCGTCCGCCGTCTGACCCCGTTTCTCTGCTCAACCGACATCGCACATGGTCCCGCCTGTCAGCGAATGTTGGCAGTTACAGGTTAAGATTTGCCGAAGCCGACGCGGCGATCGTGTCGCGCAGTCCGTTCCGCCCCCAGCTATGCCGGAACCTCGGCCCGCCAAGGCGGGTTGGCGCCCGCCCGCGAACAGGTGATGGCGGCGCACTGCGTACCGAAGGCAAGGGCGGCGGTCAGCTCGTCGCGGCTGATGGCCTCAAGCGCCGGTTGCGCAATGCGGCCCGATTCCTTGAGCGCCACCAGGAACGAGCCCTGGAAGGTGTCGCCAGCACCGATGGTGTCGACCACTTTCACGGTGGGGGCAGGAACTTCCACCCGGCCTGCCGTCCGGTGCCAGGCAGTGACGCCGTCGCCGCCGCGCGTGACGATGAACAGCGCCGCGCCACCGGCCAGAATCTCCTGGGCCTTGGCATCGAAGTCGTTGCCGCCGAACAGGAAGTCAAAGTCCATGTCGGACATGCGGACGATGTCGGCGGTGCGGGCGAACTCGGCCATGCGCGCCGTGTAGGCGGCCTTGTCGTGCGTCAGCGTCGGCCGGCAGTTGGGGTCGAATGACAGCGTCGTCTTACCCTTCGCCGCCTTGAACAGTGTGAGATACTCCGAAGCGACCGGCTCATTGATGAGCGTCGTCGATCCGACGTGCAGCGCCGCTATGGCTGGAAAGGGAATGCTGTCCGGACGATAGGTCCACAGGCGGGCGGCGGTCGCCTCGTCATAGAAAGCGTAGTGCGGCTCGTTGTTGACGAAACGGACGAAGGCCAGCGTGGTCTCGTCGCCCGAGCGGCGGACATAACGGAGCGACACGCCGGAAGCCGTCATGTGGTCGGCGATCATCGATCCGAACAGGTCGGTGGAGATCCCCCCGACGAAACCGGTGAGGGCGCCAAGGCGCGCCATGGCGACGGCAATGTTGAGGCAGGACCCGCCGACGGCCGGCACGTAGGCATCCCGGCCGTCGGCCGACTTCACAGGCACGAAATCGATCAGCGCGTCGCCACAGGCCAGTAACATGTGAGTTCCCCCCGGGGTTGTTGGGCTTTCCTCCTTCAGTGCTAGCCAATCGCCGCGGCGGCTTCAATCGCGCCGATAGGCATGGGGAATACTTCTGACCACGTTGACAGCTTTTTTAGACCATTCAGTAGCGGGCGATGGACAGGTCTCCCATGTCGATGTCCGGCTGATGGCCTGAGATCTGGTCGGACAGCGCCCGGGCCGAGCCGCAGGCCATCGTCCAGCCGAGCGTGCCGTGGCCGGTGTTGAGCGAGAGATTGCCATAGCGCGTGCCGCCGATGATCGGCGTGCCGTCCGGCGTCATCGGTCTCAGCCCCGACCAATAGCTGGCCGTCTTGAGATCGCCACAGGGGAACAGGTTGCCGGCGACATATTCGAGCGTATCCCGCCGCGCTGGTGGAAGGTCTGTGCTGTAGCCACCGATCTCCGCCATGCCGCCGACACGCAGGCGGTTGCCAAGCCGGGTGAGCGCCACCTTGTAGGTCTCGTCGAGCACGGTAGACACCGGCGCGCGCGCCTCGTCGACGATGTCGGCGGTGATCGAATAGCCTTTCACCGGATAGACCGGCAGCCTGAGGCCGATGGCCCGGCCGAGCACCGGCGACCACGACCCAAGCGCCAGCACATAATGGTCAGCGGTGACCCTGCCTTCGGAGGTGACGACCCCGCTCACGGCACC
Source organism: Pseudomonadota bacterium (assembly GCA_018262575.1). Lineage (GTDB taxonomy): Bacteria > Pseudomonadota > Alphaproteobacteria > Rhizobiales > Pleomorphomonadaceae > Pleomorphomonas. The sequence goes on from JAGSYU010000025.1 coordinate 8,084, forward strand.
ACCATCCGCCTCGATCCGGGCGATCGACACGCCGTAACGGAAGCGGACGCCCAGCCCCTCGGCGACCTTGGCGAGCGCGCTGGTGAACAGATAGCAGTCGCCCGTCTCGTCGAGAGGCAGTCGCAGGCCGCCGACATAACTGTCTCTCACGGCGGCGAGTGCCGGCTCGGCGCGGGCAACGCCGTCGCGATCGAGCAGTTCGAACGGCACGCCGTCCGCCGACAGCACCTCGATGTCGCGGCCGGCATGGTCGAGCTGTGTCTGCGTGCGGAAGAGCTGCACCGTGCCCTGCGAGCGGTGGTCGTAGGCGATGCCGGTCTCTTCGCGCAGGGCAATCAGGCACTCGCGCGAATACCCGGCGACGCGCAGCATGCGCCCCTTGTTGCGCGTGTAGGCGGCCGACGTGCAGTTCATCAGCAGCGACAGCATCCACGGCAGCAGGCGCGGATCGAGTGTTGGCCGCAGAATCAGCGGCGCATGCGACATGAACAGCCACTTCATCGCCTTGAGTGGGATGCCCGGCGCGGCCCAGGGCGTCGAATAGCCCGGCGAAATTTCGCCGGCGTTGGCGAAGCTGGTTTCGAGCGCGGGACCGGGTTGGCGATCGTAGACCGTCACCTCATGGCCGGCTTTGGCGAGATAATAGGCGGTGGTGGTGCCGATGACACCGGCACCCAGAACGGCGATTTTCATGTGAACATCCCTGCTTCACAAATTCGGTGCTGGCGACGACCGGCGAAATCGCCGTCTTCTGCGGCGTCTTTGATATCGCGGGAGGTCGATCGCCGCATACGGCCGAAGTCTAGGAAGCCGGCCGGACCGGGTCCACATGAAAAAGACCGCGGCAGGCGCTTGGGAGGGTTGCAGGATTCCGAGGTCCGGGGCGGATCGTTGCCCGTTCCCGTCCGGTTGCTTCAATCGGCGAGACGCCTGTGCTATCGAAGGGCATGATTTGCATTCGTCACCTTCTGCGCCTGTCCGGCGTTCTGATGTCGGCGGCCCTCGTGGGCTGCTCCATCCTGGGCTCCGACTCGGACTTCACGCCGCCGCCGTCGCGTGCCGCCACTTTCCGCATCACCGCTGCCGGTGTGCCGGGTCTGCCGCCTGACACCGCCTTCTCCAAGAAGGCGATCGAGATGCTGGAGCCGGGCTATGCCGTGTCCCAGGTAACCATGGCGACCGAACAAAGCGAAAGCGTTGCCGCGCTGGCGCTGTTCCGCGAGGGATTGCAGGTGTTGCAGGTTCTGCCCGGTTCGGGCGGGCGAATCGGCGCCGTTCACGGCGTGTCGGAAAGCCTTGTCGGCCCCAACGGCGAACGCATCGGCATGACCTTCCGCGAGGCCCGCGTGGACCGCGCATCCTGCCGGGAGGGGCGAGGCAATTGGCTCGCCATGCCGATCTGCACGGCGCGCGGCGCGCCCAATATCAGCTTCGTCTTCGCCATCCCCGGCTACATCTCGGCCGCTGGCCTGCCCGACGACGTCACGCTGGCCGGCGCTACGCTGCAGCGCATCATCTGGGTGCCGCCGGTGGGGTGAGCCCCCGGAAAGCGATGGCATAATATGGAAAGAGGCCGGAATTTCCCGGCCTCTTTCTATTTCACAGAGCGAAGTCGATCAGCAGAACTGGTTGACGATGGCTTCCAGCTGCTCCTGCTTGCCGCTCTTCGGCTCAGGATTGATGTTGTTCTTGGCAACATAATCCGTGAGATCTTCGAGCGTACGCTTGCCGGCGAGGATGGCCTGGCCTTCGGCGCCCTTCCAGCCCGCGTAGCGCTGCTCGAGGTTCTTGGCGAGACGCCCGTCCTCGATGATGGCGGCGGCGTTGAGCAGCGCCTTGGCGGCGGCGTCCATCGACGCGGCATGGGCGATGACCAGATCCTCAGGGTCGAGCGACTGGCGGCGAACCTTGGCGTCGAAGTTGAGGCCACCGGTGGTGAAGCCGCCCGCCTTGATGATCTCCAACATGGCCAGCGTCAGCTCGGGCACGTTCATGCCGAACTGGTCGGTGTCCCAGCCGAGGCGGTCATCACCGCGGTTGAGATCGACCGAGCCGAAGATGCCGAGGGCGTTGGCGAGCGCCAGCTCGTGCTCGAAGCTGTGACCGGCCAGGATGGCGTGGTTCTGCTCGATGTTGACCTTGACTTCCTTCTCGAGGCCATAGGCCTTGAGGAAGGAGAACACCGTGGCGACGTCGAAGTCATACTGGTGCTTGGTCGGCTCCTTCGGCTTCGGCTCGATCAGGATGCCGCCCTTGAAGCCGATCTTGTGCTTGTAGTCGACGACCATGGTCAGGAAGCGACCGAGCTGGTCCTGCTCCTGCTTGAGGTCGGTGTTGAGCAGCGTCTCGTAGCCCTCGCGGCCGCCCCACAGCACGTAGTTCTGGCCGCCGAGTTCCTTGGTGACGTCGAAGACGTTCTTCACCTGTGCCGCCGAATAGGCGAACACGTCCGGATCTGGGTTGGAGGCGGCGCCACCCATGAAGCGACGGTTGGAGAACAGGTTGGCCGTGCCCCAGAGCAGCTTGATGCCCGTTTCTTCCTGCTTCTTGGCGAAGATCTCGGCGATGGCACGGACGTTCTTGTTGGACTCGGCGAGTGTCTTGCCTTCCGGCGCGATATCGCGATCATGGAAGCAGTAGAAGGGAACGTCGAGCAACTGGAACAGGTCGAAGGCGACGTCAGCCTTCACCTTGGCCAGCTCCAGCTCGTCCGAGCCGTTGAACCACGGACGCAGGAAGGTGCCGTTACCGAACGGGTCGCCGCCGCCCCAGGCAAACGAATGCCAGTAGGCGATGGCGAAACGCAGATGGTCTTCCATTCGCTTGCCGAGAACGACCTGATCCTTGTTGTAATAGCGGAAGGCGAGCAGGTTGCGGCTTTCCGGGCCCTCATATTTGACGGGCTTGATATTGCCCCAGAACGGATGGGTCATGTCTTTCCTCTCACTTAAACTTTTCTACGAACGAAAGGGTCAGGCGAGCGCGTTCCGAACGGCCGGGTAGAGCGCGCGATATTTGGCGTAGCGGTCGGCATAGGCGGCAACGAGCGCCTTGTCCGGCTCGACGGTGCGGGCGATCGGCGGCGGCGTCAGCGTCTCGAAAGGATCATCGCCGGTGGCGGCAATGCGGCCGAGGCGAGCGGCACCGAAGCCACCGCCGTAATCACCCTCGGCGGTGATGTCGAGCGGCCGGTCGAGCACCGCTGCCATGATCTGCAGCCAGGCTTCCGAGCGCGAACCACCACCGACCGCGAAGGCGCGATCGATGTCGGTGCCGGCGTCGTTGAGCACGCGCAGACAGTCGCGGAAGGCGAAGGCAACACCCTCCAGCACCGCCTGCGTCAGCTCGGCGCGGCCGGAGGTGTGGCTCAAACCGACGAACACGCCGCGGGCGGCAGCATCATTGTGCGGCGTGCGCTCGCCAGACAGATACGGCAGGAAAGTCACCGGCGACGGCTTGGCGGGCTTCGGGTCGAGCCCCTTTGTCAGCTCTGGTGCTGGCGTATCGAGGAGATGCGACAACCACTGCAGACTGTCGGTGGCCGACAGGATGACGCCCATCTGGTGCCAGGTGCCGGGAACGGCGTGGCAGAAGGCGTGCACGGCGCCCTCGGTGTTGGGCGAGAAGGATGCGTTGGACACGAACAGCACGCCCGACGTGCCAAGCGAAGCAAAGGCGGCACCGGGCTTGACGGCGCCCATGCCGACGGCGCTCGCCGCGTTGTCGCCACCGCCGCCGGCCACCACCGGCGCCTTGGCAAGCCCCCAGCGAGAGACCAATTCGGCGCGCAGATCCCCCGAGGATTCCGTGCCTTCGACAAGGCGCGGCATGTGGTCGAGCGTGAGATCGGTGGCAGCCAGCAATTCTTTCGACCAGGCGCGCTTGCCGACGTCGAGCCACAGCGTACCGGCGGCGTCCGACATGTCGGACACGTAGTCGCCGGTCAGCCAGAGACGGACGAAGTCTTTCGGCAGCAACACTTTGGTTGTCTTGGCGAAAATCTCCGGCTCGTGCTTTTTTACCCAGGCGAGCTTCGGCGCCGTGAAGCCAGGCATGGCAATGTTGCCGGCAATGGCGCGCAGCCCGGGGCAGCGGGCCTCGAGCTCGCCGCATTCGGCGGCCGAGCGCACGTCGTTCCACAGGATGGCCGGACGGAGCGGCTTGTCGGCCTTGTCGAGCAGCGTCGCACCGTGCATCTGACCGGAAAGACCGATGCCAGCCACGGCGGAGAGCTCCTTGGGGTGGCTCACCTTCAACTGGTCGATGGCGTCTTGCGTCGCGGCGATCCAGCTGTTGCCGTCCTGCTCGGACCAGCCGGCATGAGGCCTCGACACCTCGAGCGAGGCGGAGGCGGTGGCGATGATCTTCTCGCCGTCACCGACGAGAACGGCCTTCACCGACGATGTGCCGATGTCGAGGCCGAGATAGGTGGTCATGGTCTTCCTCCCAATCTTGTTCAAGATCTGGCTTAATTGAGATCCGGCTTGTTTCAGGTCCGGCGCTACAGGAGATTGTCGCGCAGGAAGATGTCGATGCGGATGCGCTCCTGCTCGTCGATGATCTGCCAGTCCGACGTCAGCGACAGCAGCACGCGGGCCGCCGAGCGCACTTCGTGGCCGGGGTCCTGGTTGATCACCGCGTCGATGGTCCCTCTCACCAGCGCTTCGCGGTTCTCCTCGATGAGCTCATGGGCGATGTAGATGATCTCGCGCGCCCGGCCGCTCGCCTCGAGCGCCGAGATAACGCCGGCATTGCCGGCGCCCGCGTTGTAGATGCCGGCGAGGTCGGTGTGCTGGCGCAAGAGATCCTCGACCAGCTTGTGAACGCGGGCCGGGTCGTCGCGCCCCTCGCGCAACGCTATGACCTGGACGCCCGGAAAATCCTGGGCGATCACCTGCTCGAAGCCGAACCGACGCTCGGCATGGTCGCGCAGCGCCAGCGAGCCGGCCACCAGCGCTACCTTGCCGGCGTGGTTCGGCAGGAAGCGGCCGATCAGCGACCCCGCAGTGCGGCCGGCGGCGGTATTGTCGATGCCGATGAAGCGGTCGCGGCGCGAGCTGGGAACGTCTGACACCAGCGTCACCACCGCGACACCATCAGCCTTCAATGCGTTGATCGCCTCGCGCACGGCGGGGTGGTCGAGGGCAGCCACGGCGACGCCGGCATAGTTTTCCTGCCGAATATCCCTCAACGCGTCGGCGAGGACCTCGCCGTCGAACACGTCGACATGGCGGATGTCAAAGCCGGCGCCCTTGTAGGGTATCCAGTCGCAGAGGCGTTGGATCGTCGACTCGAGCGCTTCAAAGAAGGGATTATGGCCGCGCGGCAGCACAAAGGCGAAGCGGCTGGTGCCCGGCTGGACACGGCCGGCGAGGCTTGATGGCGCGTATCCGAGCTGTCGGATGGCGCTCTCCACCTTATCGATGGTCACCGAACGCACGCCGTCGCGCCTGTTCAGCACGCGGTCGACCGTCGCCACGCTGACGCCAGCCGCCTCAGCAACCGTCCGCAGGGTGATCTTCATTGAGGGGTGCAGCCTTCCAAATGATTTTTTTCACTCAGTAAGGCTATGCAATTCCCTCGTCAATGCGCAATAGACCGATTCAACCACTCATCAGGCGAAAAGCCGGGGCTGAGCCAGGGCATCGGTTGCCGTCTGCAGGCGACGCTGGCGGAACCTTCGCCAGCGTCGCGTCGGTCACCTCAGACGGCGAGTGCGTCGAGCACGCGGACCCAGGACCGGATGCCGCCGTGGTAGCTCGACACCTCGTATTTCTCGTTGGGCGAATGGATGCGGTCGTCGTCGAGGCCGAAGCCGATCATCAGGCTGTCCATGCCGAGGATCGACTTGAAGTGTCCGACCACCGGGATGGAACCGCCGGAGCCGACCAACGCCGGTGCCTTGCCCCATTCGGCTTCGAGCGCGGCGCGCGCCTTGGCCATCGCCTCACCATCGAGAGCGAGGTGGACGGCCGGGCTGCCGCCGTGCTCGCGAAACTCGATCTTGGCATCGGGCGGCAACCGGTCAGTGACATACTGGCGGAAGGCGGCGCGGATCTGCTGCGGGTCCTGCCCGGCGACCAGGCGGAACGACACCTTGGCCTCGGCGGTGGCCGGCAGCACCGTCTTGAAGCCGGGGCCGGCATAGCCGCCGGCCAGTCCGTTGATCTCGCAGGTCGGCCGCGACCAGATCTTCTCGAGCACCGTCCGGTCGACCTCGCCAGCCGGCGTCGTCAGCCCCGCTCCGCCGAGGAAGGCTGTGGCGTCGAAGCCGAGGTTGTCCCAGTTGGCCCGCAGCTCGGGTGAGATGTCGGCGACGCCGTCGTAGAAGCCGGGAACGGTGACGCGACCGGTGTCGTCATGCAGGCCGCCGAGGATCTTCGTCAGCACGTGCAGCGGGTTGAGCGCCGCGCCACCGAAAGCGCCGGAATGCAAGTCGTGGCTGGCACCGCGCAGCGAGATCTCCTCGCCGACGAGGCCGCGCAGCATGGTGGTGACGGCCGGCGTCTTGCGGTCCCACATCTCGGTATCGCAGACGAGCGCCACGTCGACGGAGAGTTCTTCCCGGTTTGCCTCGAGGAAGGGGATCATCGACGGTGACCCCGACTCCTCCTCGCCCTCCGAGAAAAAGGTGACGTTGACCGGCAGCGTGCCGGTCTCGGCGATCAGCGCCCGACAGGCCTCGAGGAAGGTCATCAGCTGCCCTTTGTCGTCCTGGGCGCCGCGGGCCAGGATGCGCTCGCTGCTGTCGGCCAGCGTCTTCACCACCGGCTCGAAGGGCGGCGAGTCCCACAGGTCCAGCGGATCGACCGGCTGGACATCGTAGTGGGCGTAGAACAGGACGTGCGGCTTGCCGGCGCCGGCCTTGGTATAGTGCCCCACCACCATGGGGTGTTTCGGCGTTGGCCGCACCGAGGCGTCAAAGCCGAGCGCGGTCAGTTCACCCACCAACCACGCTGCAGCGCGGGCGCAGTCGTCCTTGTAGGCCGGATCGGCCGAGATCGAGGGAATGCGCAGGAAGTCGAACAGGCGGTCGAGGCTCTTTGGGAAGTCGGCGTCGACTCGGGAAAGGACAGCGGTAACGGACATCAGTATCTCCACGTGAGGTGGGCACTATATAGTCCATTCGTAGCCACCGCGACGAGCCCAAAGGGGCCTCCATCTGCATGTGTTGGAAATGCCGCAAAACAGGTGCAACGGTGGTGGACACCCCCACCGCAGCTATTACGTAAAACCACCTAATAAAATCGTCCAGCCAAACATTTCTGCCGCGTCCCGGAATGGTCAGGAGCGAGTTTTGGCCGCCTGGCAGGCATTCCTAAGCCAATCCACATTAAAATTCAGGGTGGTAGAACGACATTACGTAATCATTGGGAGTGGTCGGCGACGCATCAAGCTGGATTAATTTTAGGTGGTTAATCTAAATCGGGCCACGGCTATGACCCGTTGATTTGTTTCTAGGTGAATACATTCAAAATATTCGGATCATCAATCGATAAATTTCAACACTCAAGTTGATACTCGTTCAGTTTCCGAAAAATCTGTCATGATTCCGTCCTGCCGGCCGGTGGCCCAAGTTTTTTGGAAAAGATAAATAGGATAAAAGAGTCGGGTTCGTCTTTTTTGAGGCGGAGGGGATAGCAATTCGTTGGATATTGTCCGCATTCGACACCAAAGCCTTTATCTGACTGCAAATGTGCTTTAGAAGGAACCTGTTTGGTCGGTCATGCGTTTTCATGCAGAAGGTCGCTGAAGCGCGCAGACACATGACATGACTACCGACCTTTCGGTGGCTGGAGGTAGGGGCGAAAACATGAATACGCCAGACGATATCCTAGCTGACGCAGTTGGCCTCCGTACGTATTCCAGTGCGAACAAGATTTTCGAAGTCATTGAGCGCCGCCTGCTGGGGCACGGCGCCAGTCATGTGCTGATCTCCGGCTTGCCAATGCCCGGCCGGCCGGTGGAGCCGCTGGTTCTCCACATTCGCTGGCCGGATATCCGGTCCGAGCGTGGGCAGCTGATCACCATCAACAAGGGCGATCCGGTGCTGGAGCGCTGCCGCATTGCCCATCGGCCCTGCCTGATCGACGGCGTCAGCATTTCTGGACATTCCGATCTGGTGGCCGCCGCCGGCCCCGAGGCGTCGGCGCGCATCGTGGCGGTGCCGATCACCTCGATCCCGCCCTATCAGGCGGCCGTCATCGGTCTGGGTGAGGCTCTGTCGCTGACCGAACTCGACCTCGTCGCCTTCGACTTCCTGTGCAACCAGGCTTTCCGGCGTCTGAGGGCGCTCGGCTATCTGATCGACTCGCGTCCCGGTGACCTGTCGGCCCGCGAGCGGCGTGTCCTCGAGTTGACCGCGCTCGGTATGACGGCGCAGGATATCGCCGATAATCTCAATATCTCCCAGCGAACCGTCCACGCCCATCTCCAGAACGCCGGCGAGAAGCTTGACGCCACCAACAAGACCCAGGCCGTCGTCGAAGCATTGCGCTACGGGCAAATCTCGCTCGCCGGCTGACGGCGTTCCTCGATGTCATCCTATGGAGGCCCGCCGGTTCGCCGTCGGGCCTTTTTTGGTCTGGACGGGGAAATGTCTCTTCCGTCCATAGGTGCCGTTGAGGCGCGACCATGCCCCGGGTTAGAACAGGTTCAGGTTCGCCGGGACAGTTGGGAAGGATTCGCGCATGTTGGAAGAGGGCAAGGTCTACGTAGGGTCGAGCACCAAGCCGGAATATCTGACGCTGAAGCTCGCCAACAGGCATGGTCTCATCACGGGCGCCACCGGTACCGGCAAGACGGTGACGCTGCAGGTGCTGGCCGAGGGACTGTCGGATGCCGGCGTACCGGTGTTCTGCGCCGACGTGAAGGGCGATCTTTCGGGCATCGGCGCCCCCGGCGAGGCCAAGGAATTTCTCGAGGAACGGGCACGTGCCATCGGTTTTTCCGACGAGTACCAGCTCAGGGCAGCGCCTGCCGTATTCTGGGATCTGTTCGGGGAGAAGGGACACCGGGTTCGGACCACGGTGTCCGAAATGGGACCGCTGCTGCTGTCACGCCTGCTCGAGCTCAACGAGACGCAGGAAGGCGTGCTCAACATCGTCTTCAAGGTGGCCGACGACGAGGGGCTGCTGCTGCTCGATCTCAAGGACTTGCGCTCGCTGCTGGCCTATGTCGCCGAGAATGCCGATGCGGTGGGGGCGAGCTACGGCAATGTCGCCAAGGCGACGGTCGGCACCATCCAGCGGCAACTGCTGGTGCTGGAGCAACAAGGCGGCGACCATTTCTTCGGCGAGCCAGGCCTGCAGATTTCCGACCTGATGAAGGTAACCGGCGATGGCCGTGGCGCCGTCAACGTGCTGGCTGCCGACAAGCTGATGCAGACGCCGCGCCTTTACGCCACCTTCCTTTTGTGGCTGCTGTCGGAGCTGTTCGAGGACCTGCCGGAAGTCGGCGACCTCGACAAGCCCAAGCTGGTTTTCTTCTTTGATGAGGCTCACCTGCTGTTCGACGAAGCGCCCAAGGCGCTGGTCGATAAGGTCGAGCAGGTGGTGAAGCTGATCCGCTCCAAGGGCGTCGGCATCTATTTCGTGACGCAGAACCCGCTCGACATTCCGGAAAGCGTGTTGGCCCAGCTTGGCAATCGCGTGCAGCATGCGTTGCGCGCTTATACCCCGCGCGAGCAGAAGGCGGTGAAGGTGGCGGCCGAGACCTTCCGGCCCAATCCGGATTTCGACACGTTCGCGGCGATCACCGAGCTCGCGCAGGGCGAAGCGCTGGTTTCCATGCTGGAAGGTAAGGCGGTGCCGTCGATCGTTCAGCGGACGCTGGTCCGGCCGCCGTCGTCGCGGCTCGGACCGCTGAAGGATGAGGAGCGAGCGGCACTGATCGCCGCGAGCCCGCTCGCCGGTTTTTACGACGAGTCGGTGGACCGCGAATCCGCCTTCGAGGTGCTGAAGGCGCGCGCCAACGGCGTGCAGCAGCAGCACGAGCCGGCCGCTTCGCCCCGGACAACGCGCGAAAGCCCCGGCTTCAGCGTGCCCGATTTCGGCTGGGGCCGCAGCAAGGAAAGCGCGCCGACGCCGGAGGCCCGTTACGACGAGCCGGCTCACCGGCCGCGCCTTGACGAATATGAGAGCGGCGCCGAGCGCCGCCGCCGCGAGGCGAGCGAGGAACGGGCGAATCGACGCGATACCTACGGCTATGGCGGCCGGCAGACGGTGACCGAAGCGGCCATCAAGTCGGTGGTACGCTCGGTGTCGAGCCAGGTCGGCTCGCAGCTCGGCCGGGCGCTGATCCGCGGCGTGCTGGGGAGCCTGCTGAAGTAGGCATGCCTGTTCGGGCTGACGAGCGCCAGCCCGAACGCCGCATCGCGAAGCGTCGCTTCAACCCTCTGCCAGCGACTCTTTTCGTGCCGTCGCCAGCGTGTCGATGCGTTGGGCCGTGTCGGTCTCGGAGAGGAGGTCTTCCAGTGGGGCGTCCATGCGGCGGCGCCAGTTGGGGTGCTCGTTGATGGTGCCGGGGAGGTTGGGCTGCTCCTCGAGCGCCAGAAGGTCCTCGAGGGGCGCGATGGCGAGGCGCGAACGCGCCCGGCCGATGTGGCGGAGCGCCGCCTCGACCACCGGTGCCGGCTCGTCGGGGGATGGCCGCGGCTCGCTGCCGCCGAAGGTGGCCCATAGCAGGCCCCGGTCCCAGGCTCGCCGTTCTTCCTCCCGCTCGCGGTTGGAATCGACCGGAAGACGGCCGAGGTCGTCGGCCCAGTCGAGGTCGCGACCTGTCCACCAGCCGGCGACGGTGGTGGTGTCGTGCGTGCCGGTCATGGCGACGCTTTCCGGCGGATAGTCCCGCGGCCCGATGAAGCCGTGGTCGATTGCCCGCTCGAACCACAGCACGCGCATCCCGAACATGCCCTCGGCGTCGATCGCTTCGGCGAAACCGCCAGGCTTGGTGCCGAGATCCTCGGCGACGATCAGCGCCTTCGCCCGGTGCGACTCAAGCGCCGCGAGGCGGGTGAGGTCGTGGAAGGGATAGACGAGATAGGCACCGTCGTTCGACGAACGCCCCTCCGGCATCACCCAGAGGCGCGATAGGCCGAAGGCATGGTCGATCCTGAGGCCGCCGGCCCGACTGAGGGCTGACCGGAGGGTCGCGATCCACGGTGCGTAGCCGCTGTCAGCGAGCCCGCGCGGCGAGAAGGTAGTGAGCATCCAGTTCTGCCCGAGCGGACCAAGCGGATCGGGTGGCGCACCGATGGTCAGGCCGTCGAGCAGATGGTCGCGCAGGCTCCAGCTATCGCTACCGCCGGTATGGACGCCGACGGCAAGGTCGGCCAGGAGTCCAACGGCCATGCCCGCCGCCCTGGCGTGGCTTTGCACGGCGGCAAGGCTCTCGTGGGCCAGCCACTGGATAAACAGATGGAAGGTGATCTCGTCGGGGTTCTCGGCGGCGAACTGCCGCACCGCCGCGCCATCGGGATCATGGAAGGGCACCGGCCATGCCCGCCAGCCGTCAAGGCCGAGCGCCCGGAAGCGGACGTCGAGCGCGTCGAAGACGGCATGGCGGCGCAACTCGTCGCCGCCCGAAAGGCTGTCGTTGACGACGCGCGACCGGAGTTCGGGCGTAAGGGCGTCGAACACCGTCCTGAGCTGGGCAAGGCGCTTCGGCAGAGCGTCTTCCCAGTTGATCAGCGGACCACCGTCCTCGCCCGGCGGCAGCGGCGGCAGCCCGACCAGCGCCGGGTCGCCCATGGCGCCGTTGAGGAAGAGCCGGCTCGACGGCGAATAGGGACTGAAGCCGATGCCATGGCCGGGGAACAGGGCGTGGACGGGGTTGATCATCACCACGTCGGCGCCGCGGGCGGCAAAGCGGGCCACCGCGTCGTCGAGATGGCCGAAATGACCGAACGGCTGCGGCACACGGTCGCGAAGCGCCGGGATCTGGATCGATGGTCCCCAGACGCGACGGGTCCCGAGATCGTCAAGGCCGTGGCAGCGGGCCGGGGCGACGGCGAGAGTCAGCTCATGCGAACCGATGGCGAGGCGGTAATAGCCGGGATCGGCGATGGCTGGCAGGTAGCCGCCCTCGATCGACAGCGCGTGGCTCCTGCCATCCTCGGCGATGAGCTCGGCGCGGGCAAGGCTGGAGGGCAGAGGCGTGGGCCTGCCGACATCGGCGACAATGAGGGCCGGCGGTCGCCGCCGCTCGTCCTCGATCCGGGCAAGACTGCGGGCGATGGCCGTCGCGCTGTCGGCCGGATAGCCGAGGGCGGTGGCGATGGCGGCAAGCGCCTCGTCGCCCACGTCTTGCTGCCGGCCAGCGATGTCCCACCAGGTCCGCACCAAGCCGATTGCCGCGGCGAGTGCGTGAAGCTCGGTCATGTCTGCCTCCACTGAGGCCGCGGCGGGATCTTCGCCCGACGTTGCCGAAAACCCTGCCGGAACCGGCGGATAGGACGTTGGTGAGACGAGGTTACGTTGTCCCGGGCGAAGGGGCAATTGCCCCGTCAGAGCTTCGTCAGGCCGGTGAGATCGGACAATTCGGCCGCCGGTCGCATGTCGGGATATTCGTCGAGCGCGCCGGTACGGTTGATCCAGACGGTCCGGAAGCCGAACTTCGAACCCCCGGCCACATCCCAGCGGTTGGACGACTGGAAGGAAATGGCGCTCGGGAAGACGCGGAAATGCGTCGCCGCCATCTCGTAAACGCGTGGGTCTGGCTTGTAGCAGCCGATCGTGTCCACCGACAGCACGTCGTCGATGATGTCGCCGAGACCGGCAGCGCGGATCGCCCGATTGAGCATCAGCGGGCTGCCGTTCGACAGGATGGCGATGCGGGTGCCGGCGATCTTCAGGTCGCGTAGCACCGCCGGCACCTCGGGAAAGCAGTCGCAGCTACGATAGGCCTCGAGCAGCGTCTCGCGCAGATCCGGGTCGACCTGAGGGTAGACCGCAAAGGCGGCGTCGAGCGCATCCTTGGTCAGCGCCCAGAAATCCTTGTAGGCCCCGGTCGCCGACCGGATCCACGAATACTCAAGCTGCTTGGCGCGCCAGAGTTCGGACAGCCGCTGCGCATCTGGCCCGAGTTCGGCGGCGTGCCGGCGAACGGCGGAATGGACGTCGAACAGCGTGCCGTAGGCATCGAACAGGAAGATCGGATGGTACATGCCGCTGTCTCCGCTCGCGGCCGCCGATTCGTGAATCAAGCGGCTTTCGCAACTTTGGTATCGGATATATTCGGGTATCTGGAAACCGGCAAAACAGACATGCGGAAAAGCCTGCAGAGGGGCGGGTTTTCATCTGGCCGTTGCCGCGCCGCCGCGTTCGGCGACGACGGGGCTTCGACGGCAACGAAAAACGGAAGGACAGTATCGTGGCTTGGTCTCAGACCTGGACGTGGTTGGACGGGAAATGGCACGAAGGCAACGTGCAGATCATGGGCGTCAGGACGCATTCGTCCTGGCTCGGCTCGTCGGTGTTCGACGGCGCCCGTTACTTTGAAGGCGTGGCGCCCGATCTCGACCTCCACTGCCAGCGCGTCAACCGCAGTGCGATCGCCATGGGCCTCGACGCCTTGCACCCGGCCGAGGAGATCGAAGCACTGGCACGCCAGGGTTTCTCTCGCTTCTCCAGCGACGCCGCGCTCTACATCCGGCCGATGTACTGGGCCGAGGACGGCGGTTTCATGGGCGTGCCGCCCGAAGCCGGATCGACCCGGTTCTGCCTCAGCCTTTACGAGGCGCCCATCCCCTCGATCGACGAGGGCTACGCGGTGACCACCACACGCTACCGCCGGCCGCTGCCCGAGACGGCGCTGGTCAACGCCAAGGCTGGTTGCCTTTATCCCAACAACGGTCGCGCCATGCTCGAGGCGAAGGCCAAGGGCTTCGACAACGCGGTCCTGCTCGACATGCTCGGCAACGTCTGTGAACTCGGTACGGCCAATCTGTTCATCGCCAAGGACGGCGTGGTGATGACCCCGGCTGCCACGGGTGTGTTCCTGGCTGGCATAACGCGGTCCCGCATCATCCAGCTGCTGCGCAACGATGGGTTCGACGTGCGCGAATGCGTGCTGAAAACCGAGGATCTCGCCGCTGCCGACGAGGTCTTCGCGGCGGGCAACTACGGCAAGGTGACGCCGATCCTGCGCTTTGAGACGCGCGAGTTCCAGGTCGGCCCGGTCACCCGCCGCGCCCGCGAACTCTACTGGGCCTATGCCCACGCCTGACGAGAGGCGCGATTTCCTCGGCTATCCTCTTGAAAATCCCGTCGCAACGGCGGATTTCAGGAGGATGTGATCCGGCGGCGTGGAGCCGCCGGACATATCGCAAGGAGGCTGGCATGCGGACGGCAACGGCTTTTGGATTGGCAATCGCGCTTTCGCTTGGCACCGCCGTTCCGGCGGAGGCCGCTTCCTTCATCGCCAGGCCAACCGAGCCCCTGGCCTGTCCAGGCGGCGGCGGAAACCTCTGGCAGGGCTATTTCCACGGGCGCAAGGAAGTTGATAGCGGCTGGATGAAATATGAGGATGCGTCCGAACGCTATTGCTTCAGAACGGAAAAGCTCTGCCGCAACTGGCTCTACAATATGCAGAGCGAATACACATACATGGTCTGGTCCGCCGTCTGCTCCCGCGGCGGATGAGACGGTCAGCCGCCGTCCCGCGACGGCTGCGATGGGGCGCGGGGCCGCCGTGAGCGCTTGACCACAACGGGAATGACCGGCGTGGCGCGACCTCCTGCGAGGTCGCCATAGGCGGCCTCGTTCGACTTTTGGCGAAAGCCGATGTGGGTGACGACAAAACCGGGATTTTCCGGCAGAGACGACGCGTCGGCCGATGCGCCCGACAGCAGGCCCCGGCTGCGTAATGAGGCAGCTTCGCGCAACGCCAGGAGCCGCTCTTCCGATACGATCTCGGCTGTCTGGCCGGACCGACGCTCTGGTCCGCGATAGGTGGGGTCGTTGCGGCGACGGCGATCGGGACCGAAATAGCCCGACCCTGTCTTCACGTAGACGCGGGGCCGCCCGAACACCGTCAGCAGTCGATCGGCAAGATAGCTGGACGACATCGGCTTGACGGCGATCTCGTCAATACCGGCCATCACGGCCTTTTGCACATTCTGCCGACTGGCATGGCCGGTCATCAGCAGGATCGGCACCATGCGGTTGATGATGGCGCCGCCGTGGCGGATGCGGTCAGCGAAGGCAAACCCGTCCATCGGCTCCATGCCGAGGTCGGACATCACCAGGTCAACGTGCTGGCTCGCCAGGAAGTCGAAGGCGTCCTGGGTGTCGGAAAACTCGTGGATGTCGCCAAAGCCGAACTCGGTGAGCATCCCCGCCACAAAGCGGCGAAAGCGAGGGCTGTCGTCGACGACGATAATCGTCCGCGCGAGGTAATCCGTCAGTTTAGGCATGGCGCCCCGTCAACCGTTGCACAACTTCAAACAACACTCCGGAATGCGAAACACTCCGGCCCCCACCACGACAGTGATAGTGGTTGGCGCTGCGCCGGACAACCGATATCGCCGAAAAAGACGGGGCCCCGGACGTGCCGGAGCCCCGATGAAATGTATGTCGCCGCAAATGGCGAGCGACCTGCTCTGATCAGCCGGCCTTGGCGTAGAGTTCGGCAACGAACTCCCAGTTGACCAGGTTGTCGAAGAAGGCTTCGAGATACTTCTGCCGGAGGTTGCGGTAGTCGATGTAGTAGGAATGCTCCCACACGTCGACGCCGAGCAGCGGCGTGGCACCGGCAACCAGCGGGTTCTCGCCGTTCGGCGTCTTAGAGATGGCGAGCTTGCCGTCCTTCACGGACAGCCAGGCCCAGCCGGCACCGAACTGCGTCATCCCGGCCTGGATGAAATCGGCGCGGAACTTGTCGAGGCCGCCGAGGTCCTCGTTGATCTTCTTGAGAAGCTCACCGGGGATGGCGCCGCCACCGTTTGGCTTCATCCACTGCCAGAAATAGAAATGGTTGTAATGCTGGGCAACGTTGTTGAAGACGGCGGGATTCTTGCCGAAGGAGCCCTTCACGACCTCTTCGACGCTCTTGCCTTCCCACTCGGTTCCCTTGATCAGGTTATTGCCGTTGTTCACGTAGGCGAGGTGATGCTTGTCGTGATGATACTCAAGCGTCTCGCGTGACATGTAGGGGCCAAGGGCGTCATAGGCATAGGGAAGGTCGTTTAGCTCAAAAGCCATGGTCATCTCCTCTCGAGGAAAAATGCGCGTTCTAAAACTGAGCATCGCCGCCCGGCGGTGGCGCATGAGGAATACTTAGTTACTTTTCCTGATGGCGACAATGAGTCACGAGTCGGATTCATGGCTCCCATGCGCCGTTCGGTTAGCAAATCGAATTAGTTAGCCTTGCCCATCACCTTTAGCGCGAAGGCATATTCAAGGGCCGTTTCCTTCAACTCGTCGAAGCGGCCGGAGGCGCCACCGTGGCCCGCATCCATGTTGACGTGCAGGACCTGCACATTGGAGTCGGTCTTGAGCGCCCTCAGGCGAGCGACCCATTTCGCCGGTTCCCAATAGGTGACGCGCGGGTCGGTGAGCCCGGCCAGCACGAACATCGGCGGGTAGTCCTGCGTCATGACGTTTTCGTAGGGGCTGTACGAGGCGATCAATTGGAAGTCGTCGATGCTGTCGAGCGGATTGCCCCACTCGGGCCACTCGGGAGGGGTGAGCGGCAGCGTGGCATCAAGCATGGTGTTGAGCACATCGACGAAGGGGACGGCGGCCATCACGGCGCCCCAGAGCGTTGGCGCCAGGTTGGCGACGGCGCCCATCAGCATACCGCCGGCCGAACCGCCGTGGGCGACGATCCGGCCCTCCGACGTGAACCCTTCGGCGCAAAGGTAGCGGGCAGCCGCGATGAAGTCCTTGAACGTGTTGGGTTTGTTCTCCCGCTTGCCGGCGAGGTACCAGCGATGGCCCTTCTCGTTGCCACCGCGGATATGGGCGATGGCGTAGACGAAGCCGCGATCCACCAACGACAGGATGCGCGTTGAAAACGAGGCGGGAATGGCGATGCCATAGGCGCCGTAGCCGTAGAGCAGGCAAGGCGCCGAGCCATCGAGCGGCGTGTCGGCGCGATAGAGCAGGGTGACCGGCACGGTCTCACCATCGGCCGCCGGTGCCATGACGCGGCGCGTCACGTAGTCGGAGGGCTCGTGACCGGACGGCACCTCTTGCGTCTTCCTCAGGAAGCGCTCGCCGGTTTCCATTTCGTAGTCGTAGACCTGTGCCGGTGTGGTCGGCGAGGAGTAGGTGAAACGGACGACATTGGTGTCGAACTCGTAGGAGCCGGACAGCCCGAGCGAATAGGCCTCCTCCGGGAAGGCGATGGCGTGTTCGTGACCACTTTGGAGCTCGCGGATGACGATGCGCGGCAGACCGCCCACCCGCTCGAGCCGCACCATGCGCCCCCGAAAGATCGACATCGACAGGATGAGCCGGCCCGGCTCGTGGGCGACGACGTCGATCCAGTTGTCCCGGCCCGGGTTCTTGAGCGGCGCATTGACGATCTTGAAGTCCTGGGCGCCATCGGCATTCGTCAGGATGTAGACGCGATCGTCGCCATCATCTTCGATCGAATACTCGACTTCCCTCTCGCGCGCCGTGACGAGGCGCAACGGGCTGTTCGGTACCTCGGCGTCAATAAGGCGCACCTCGGAGGTCTGGTGGTCGTGGGAATCGATGACGATGAAGCGGCCCGATTGCGTCTTGTCGACGCCGCAGAAGAAGCCGGAGTCCTCCTCGACGTAGACCACGACATCCTCGGAGACCGGCGTACCGATCACGTGCCGCAGCACCTTCTCCGTGCGATGGTTGTCGTTGATGAAGGTGTAGAAGAACGAGCGGGAATCGGCTGCCCAGGCGACACCGCCAGCGGTGTTGGGAATCTCGTCGGCCAGATCGACGTCGGTGTCGAGATTGCGGACGCGGACAACATGGAACTCCGAGCCGGTGTCATCGACGCTATAGGCAAGCAGCTTGTGGTCGGGACTATGACTGGCGCCGCCCAGGCTGAAGTAAGACTTTCCACGGGCGAGTTCGTCGGCGTCAAGCAGCAGCTCCTCCGGGCCGCCGTCGCGCAACGTGCGGACGAGGCGAGGATGTTGCGCACCGGTCAGATAGCGACTGGCGTAGGCATAGGGGCCGTCCGGCAGCGGCACCGAGGAGTCATCCTCGAGGATGCGGGCGCGCATTTCCGCGACCAGCGCCTCTTGCAGGGCGACGGTGTCGGCCATGTAGGCGTCGCAGAAGGCGTTCTCGGCTTCGAGGTGGCCCCGGATGACCGGATCGAGAAGGCCGGGGTCGCGCAGGACGTCCTGCCAGTTGTCGGCACGAAGCCATGCGTAGTCGTCGACGAGATCGACATCGTGAAAGGTCGTCACGACGGGCCGCTTCTCGGCGCAGGGGGGCTTCATCTCGGTCATGGACGCTCCGGAAACTGCAAAACGGCTGGAGGGATATCCCCAAAGGCGGCGACGGGGCAACAGTCAAACACGCGGACGAACGATCAGGTTCCGATGATATCGAGATCCGAGCTGCCCTGTCGGTCCTCGGTCTCGACGATCCAGCAGTCGCTGTCAAAGCGCCGCTCGGACTGCAAGCGGGCGTCGATTTCCGGCTCGGGTGCACCGGCCAGTAGCTTTTCGAACACGCGACCGCCGGCGATCGCCGGGTCGACGTCCTCGAGATAGACCTGAGGCGCCGGCCCGTAGAGGTCGGCGGTACCATCGAGGCGCGACACCTTGGCGAAAATCGCGCCGGCTTCCGCTGCGCCCTTGCGAACCACCGCCGTGAAAAAACCGGCGTCGTTGCGCCGGCGAACATAGGCTGAGACGAAGAAGTCGGAGGTGATACGGACCATGACCAAGCTCGAAGGCGGAACCTGCCGTTCAAACCACGAGCCCGCGTCGGGGGCAAGGCCTGCCGGAAGTCCCCGTCGATCGGATTGTAACAACCTGATGGAAAAACGACTGTTCAAGCAAAGGAATAGAGCATTCGCCCGTCACCCGGTTAATTCGCCCTGGCCGGCAAATGCTCTCGTGCGCAGACACACGCAAGAGTGACGACGCCTGGAGCGCCGTACAATCGTTTCCATTGTTTATGCATACCTTGATCCAATCGAACTGGCCCTTGCGGGCGCGCAATCCTTCGATTGGGTCGATGCTCTAGAGACCGCCGACCTTGACGAGCTGAGCGACGAAGGCCTCGTCGATGACACCGCTTTGCGGCTGGTTATAGTAGGCTTGGAAACGCTTGATGGCCTCTCGCGTCTCAGCCGACATCAGGCCGTCGACGGCGAGCGGACCGAAGCCCTGCTGCGACAGCGAGCGTTGAATGCGCGCGAGGTTGGTGTCGGCAGCCGTGGTTGGCGTGGTGCCGGCAGGGGGCGTTGTCGCGGTCCGGGCCGGCGCTGCCGAGGCGATGAGGTCGCCGATGCCGTCCATCGAAAGGGCGGCCGCTGGCGTGTCGACGGCAGCGGGCTGACTGGCCGAAGCGCTTGGCTTTGACCGCGGCACTGGCGCAGAGGGGGCCGCCGGCAGCGAGCCGACGGTGAGCGGATCGGTGGTGATCGGCGGTTGCCCGTTCAGGCTGGTCTTGGGCCGCACGGACCGGATGGCGAGCAGGACATTGTTCGATGGCTCGCCGGTCGGCGTCAGGCGGAAGGCCCGCTCAAAGGCGAGGATGGCCTGCGATGTCTGCGGACCGTCGAGGCCATCGATTGTGCCCTTGTAGTAGCCGAAGTCCTTGAGGCCCCGCTGGATATCGGCGATCAGGCTTTGATCGGTGGCACCGACGGAGGAGCCGTCGGCGGAGCGCAGCGCAGGCGGTTGCATGACGACCGGGTCGGCCGGCGCGATGGGGCGGGTGCCGACGAACAGCGGCGCCGGGTGGGCGCGCGGCTGCAACACCAGGGCGTTGGTCATGATCGCCCCGGCGGTCGCCATCAGCATCAGGCCGCCGGCGGTCGCCATTGGATTGCCGAGGGCGCCCCGAAACAGAAGGGCGACAAGTCCCGTTTTGCTGGGGGTCTTGCGTCCTGCCATGTGTCAGGCCCTCCTCGCCACGCGCTGGATCTGGTCGACGTCCAGAACGCGGGAGATCGTTTCGGCGCTGTCGCGCGACGGCTGCATCGGCAGCAGGACGGTGACGGTGGTGCCCTTGCCGAGGTCGGAGTCGATCATCACCTGGCCGCCGTGCAACGCCACGAGGCCCTTCACCACCGAAAGCCCGAGGCCGGTGCCGGCCTGCTTGCGGTCGTAACCGGTTTCCGCCTGAAAGAACGGGCTGCCGACGCGGTAGAGATCTTTCTCGGCAATGCCGATGCCATTGTCTCGCACGGCGATGGCGATGCGGCGTCCCTGACGGCGGACAGAGCAAACCACATGGCCGCCGTGGTTGGAGAATTTCAC
The DNA here is from genome assembly GCA_018262575.1 of Pseudomonadota bacterium. Taxonomy (GTDB): domain Bacteria; phylum Pseudomonadota; class Alphaproteobacteria; order Rhizobiales; family Pleomorphomonadaceae; genus Pleomorphomonas. The sequence continues at coordinate 28,515 of JAGSYU010000025.1, forward strand.
GGCGTTCGACAGGAGGTTGAGCACGATCTGGCGGCAGGCGCGCGGATCGGCGATCAGCTCCGGCAGGTTGGGTTCAATGTCGGACACGAGCACGATGCCGGCCTTTTCGGCCAGCGGCATCATCATCTGGCGACAGCGGTCGACCAGCGGACCGACGCGGAAGGCCTCCGGATTGACGTCAAAGGACCCGCACTCGATTTTCGAAAGATCGAGGATGTCGTTGACCACCTGCAAGAGGTGCTCGCCGGATTCCTTGATAAGGCCGGAATACTCCCGATGCCGGTCGAACTCGAACTTGCCGAACAGTTCCTGATTCAGGATGTCCGAGAAGCCGATGATGGCATTGAGCGGCGTCCGCAACTCGTGACTCATATTGGCCAGGAAGCGCGTCTTGGCGAGGTTGGCAGCCTCCGAATCGGCGCGCAGATGCTCAAGCTCGGCCTCATGCAGCCGGCGTTCGGAAATGTCGCGGGTGACGGTCACCACGGCGTCGTCGCCCTTTTCATCGGCGAGATGGCGCATGTGCGATTCGACCCAGATCCAGCCTTCGGTGTCCTGCTCGTCGCCGCAGCGAAGGCGGTACTCGACGCGCGCGGCCCCCCGATGCAGCGCCACGGAGATGGCGGAAAGATAGGCCGGGCGATCGCCGATGTGGACGCGGCGGAACAACCCCTCGGCGATGAGGTCGGTGGGCCGCACCGACAGCAGACGCATGGCGGCCGGGGAGGCGAAAGTGACGTCACCGGAAGGGTTGTGGCAGGTGACGAGGTCGCTCATCGCCTCGGCGAGCAGACGGTAGCGTTGCTCCTGGCGGGACATGGACAGCGAGGTGGCGCGCTCGCGCCGCTCGATGCCAACGGCGACGCCGGAGGCATAGCCAAGGGCAACAACGCTGGCGAGAAAACTCATGGTCGTGCTGTCGCCGGCAAAGGCCATGGTGCGGCCGGCATCGCCGGTGGCGGTGAGGATGGCCGTCAGCAGGAAGCCAGCGCCGCTGATCGCCGCCGCACCGGTTATGGTAGCCCGCCGGCCGGACAGCGCTGCCTCGATGGGCGCGATGGCGAACCAGACGACGGCAAACGAGCCGAGGCCTCCGGTATGCAGCGCTACCCAGATGGCCAGGCTGGTCAGGATGGCGGCTGACAGAAGGTAGCCCTGCGCCAGGCGGCCGGTGCGAGAGACGAACAGCGCGACGAGAATCTCCAGCCCAAGGATGGAAAGGGCAGTGGCCGTGAAGCCGGCCGATGACGCGTCGACGGCAAGCGCCAGCGGAATGAGGCCGAAAGCGGCAAAACCGCTGACGAGATGGGAACCGATGAATCCTCTGTGCCTGTCGACCTCAACCGGATCGTCGGCCACCGAGCTGTGCACGAGGTGGTCGAACGAGCGCTCCAGCGCGGCTCTGAGCTCACAGTTACGCAACACGCATCCCCATCGCAGGTGGGTCGGCAACCATCGCGAGAGTCGCGAAGGGTGCCGCCGACATGCCGGCCCTGAATTTCCGAAGATTTTCCGGGTGTAGCCGGAGTTGGCTTCGGGGACGGGCCATTTGTCTTTTCTGACACCACGGTGCCATGCGCCCCTTTATGGAATGTTGATGGGGTGCATTGCGCGAGGGGGTGAGACGCCCTCAAAAGGCGATTTGGTCGAAAAGATCGAATTCACGGTTAAGCGTGGGTGAACACTCTGGTCCGGGACCCGGAAACCCGCGATAAACCTAGCGAATTCGTTCCACCTTGGTGCGGGAGAGACCGATCGATAAAATTGGACTCAAATTTTCGTCGAATTTCCCTGCAATTTGAATGATGGGCCTAATTCGATTCTAAAACGTCCCTGCTAGACCGGGGTCATCGAACGGACAGCGACGGCTTCGGCCGCGAAAGATCCGGACACCCGCCACGGGTGATGAACAACAGGGAATTGTCACATGATGTTTCTCCTGAGGACGGCATTCTGGCTGTCCGTCGTCATCTTCCTCATACCGGTCGATCACTCGGCCGAGCAGCAGGCTGAGACCGCCAAGTTGCAGCCGATCGGCGCGCTGGAGGCAGCGAGTGCCGCCCAGGCGACCTTGTCCGACATGAGCGGTTTCTGCGGCCGAAATCCGACCGCTTGCGACATTGGCGGCCGCGTCGCCACAACCTTCCTGCTGAAGGCCCAGACCGGCGCCCGCATGGTCTACGAATTCATCGACAGTTCTCTCGCCGACAAGGCTGGGGTCGACCACGGCACGCTGACCGCAAACGATCTCGCTCCGGCCTGGCACGAGCCGGGCAGGGCGCCGCAAGACATCTGATCCAGCCGCACCGGCCGCGCGCCGATCTTCATTGTTTCCCTGCCCGGCGGCCCCTGTTCGCCGGGAACCTCCGACCGCCGCGACCCTTGGGTCCGGCGGTCTCTTTCTTTGCCGTCGTCTGCGGTCTATACCGGGCCGGCGCGACAGACATGGAGACGGAACGTGGCGACGACCCTCGACGAAATCCGGGAGAATTTCTCGCTTCTCGACGACTGGGAAGATCGCTATCGCTACGTGATCGAGCTCGGCAAGGAGTTGGAGCCGCTCGCCGAAGGCGACTACAGCGAGGACAACAAGGTGCGCGGCTGCGTCAGCCAGGTGTGGCTCAAGCCGCAGCTTTCCGGCGACAAGGTCGATCCTGTGCTGACCTTCCTCGGCGATTCCGACGCGCTGATCGTAAAGGGGCTGATCGCCATCCTCCACGCCACCTACTCGGGCAAACGCGTTTCAGAGGTGCTGTCGATCGACCCCGAGGCGATCTTCAACGAACTGAACCTGCGTGAACACCTGACCCCGCAGCGCTCGAACGGCCTGAGGTCGATGGTCGAGCGTTTGGGCAAGATCGCTCGGGATGCCAGAGCCTGATGTCGGGCCAAACCGCGGGCAGGCTACCCGCCGCGCCGCCAGTCAAACGTCTGATCAGATCAGCACCCGACAGGGCATCTTCCGTCGGAGCAGACGGCGCGTGATCGCCGGTGGCACGGAACATGAAAAAAGAAAAGCCCGGCCATTTGGCCGGGCTCGTCACGATCTGTCAGGCAACAATCAATCAGCGGGTGCGACGACGCTGCTGGCCGAGGCCCATCTTCTTGGCGAGGTCCGAGCGGGCCGCCGCGTAGTTGGGGGCAACCATCGGGTAGTCAGCCGGCAGGCTCCACTTCTCGCGGTATTCTTCCGGAGACATGTTGTAGTGGGTGCGCAGGTGACGCTTGAGCGACTTGAACTTCTTACCGTCCTCAAGGCAGATGATGTAGTCGTTGGTGACCGACTTCTTCACCGGAACGGCCGGGCGAACCGGCTCAGCTTCGACTTCCTGCGGAGCGCCGCCCTGCACGCGATTGAGAGCGCCTACGACGTCGTAGATTAGGTTCGGCAGTTCCGGGGCCGGAACGGAATTGTTGCCGACATAGGCGGCGACGATATGCGCGGCAAGGTCGATTATCGTCAGGTCGTCTTCCATCTCGCTCATCTTGGTACCTGTCCTGCTTGCAACTGGTTATTTCTGTTGCGTCTTGTTAACTGTTCCGGCAGCGGAGAATTTTTAAGCAAATTCTACCTGCAAAACCGCAACAAACCCATGATCTGCTATCGGCCATCTCATTACAGCGCTTCAAAAATGAAAACAAGTGGAACTTGCATTGGAGAATCGCCCGTCTCCGTATGGGCTGCCGCTACCCGACGGCCGTTCCGCAGCGTCGGGTGAAATCGCAGGCGGCCCTTCGAAAGCGGAAGACGTTCAACAAAGCGACGCCGGAATCGACGGGGAAGATCGATAGCGCCCGTTCAGGCGCGGTCGCGCCTGACAGACGGCATTTCGACCGGTTTTTCGCTGCGCCCGATGTCGGATGCCGTCGCGCGAACGGGCGTGCCCGCTTGGGTCTGCGCAACGTGGACCGGCGGCCGCTTGGCCGAGGGGAGCGCGCCGCGCCAACGGTCGACGAGCAGCAGTGCCGAACGAAGCGACACCATCTCGTAGAGATCGACGAGCCGCTTGACGTCGAAGTAGTTGCGCGTGTCATCGACGCCGGAAAACAGGATGACGCGCGTGGCAATGCCGGTGTCGACCCCGGCGGCCTTGAGGCAGATCGACAGCGGTTCGCCGCCGGAATCAGCAAGCAATCGAACCAGAAAGGCGGCATCGAGGCCGGTGAGATCCGACAGAATGCGCGACATCGCCTCGGTGTTGCGCTGCAAGCAGGCACGGGCGAGCGTCGCGACCTTGTCCGGGTCGGGCATCGGCACGCGCGGCAGCGGCCGGCGAGCGGCGAACTCCCGAAGCGCGGCGATCTCAAGCGCCTGGATGACGCGGCGGCGACCGCGGCCATCGAGATCGAGGAACAGGTCGATCAAGTCGGTGTCCTGTACGTCGTCCATGCGGGCGGCAATCTGCCGGGCCAGCCGTGGATTGCCGTGGGCGTTTTCCACCAGATGACGAATGGCGCTCGGGGAGAGGGTTATACTCGGGTTGGCGGCGAGCGCGGTGAGGTCTTCGGCGCGCATGCGGCCGAGCAGTGCCTCCACCACGGATGGCTGAAGAGTCTTCCGCGCGGCAATCATTTCGAGATGGCTCGGCGAGGCGGTGCTAACCAGCGCGAGCAACTGTCCTTCGGAAATGCTTTTCGCCTTTTCGAGCATCACCGAGGAAACCGGGAAGATGTCGTGCAGCAGCGCGCGCGTGACCGAGGCGGGAACCTCGTCGAAGTCGGCGAGCAGCGTGGCGATGCGGATGCGATCCTGCAGTGCCGTCACCTTGAGGAGTTGCACCGTGAGCTCTTCGTACATGGCGATCTCGGAACGAGTATGCCCCGGTTCCGACACGTAGAGTTCAGTCGCGTCTTTCAGAAGAGACCGGGATCGCGCCCCGTCGCTACCCTTGACGAGGCCAAAAATGCCACTTGAAAAGGGGGGCGACGTCATTTCAAAGTCATCCCAAACACGAGGATTTCGCCCGCCGAATCCGGCAATAAGTGTCAGCGGCCGCGTATGCTGAGAATGCCGCCCAAATCGTAAACCATTTGTTAACTCTGAGGGCTGAATGATGGTTTTACGATGTGAAAGTGCATGCGGACGATGGGCGTCCAGGCACGTTGTTCCCGCGAGTCGTTCCGGCCTTGGAGGGTGCCGTGGGTGAGGTTATAGCTTTCGGTTCGCCGCCACTTCGTGCGCGCCGGAATCCGACATACGGGTTCTGTGAAGTGACCGTCCTGCCGGCCCGCGCTGGCGACGATCGTGACGTCCGGGTTTTGCCTCGATCGCCGAAGCGGCGAATGGTCAGGAAGCCGGACGGCGCTCCGCGCCCGACCGGCGTCGGCGTGAAGTAGTTTCACCGTTCTGACCTGGTGGGCTTGCGCGAGTCTCGCGAATCCTGAAGACTCACGGTCAGAATGACCGGAGAAACACTGTGGCCGCGCGTTTTGGTGACTGGAGAGCCGGCGGAGTTCTGGCTCTGGTGATAATCACGGTTACCGCCTGCGGCAGGCCGACCGGTGATTTCGGACGGGCCGAACCCTCCTTCCTGCACGATACGCTGTTGCCGACGGCCGGCAGCTTGGTGGCGTCGCAGGTCCGCAAGGAGCCTGTTTCCGGCTTTCCCCTGACCGACGACGAGATTGAGTTGCGCAATCGCGCCTGGGCCTTCGTGCGGGCGCCCCACGTCCGTGACTGGTGGCTCGACACGCTGGTCGAAGGCGAACGAACGCGCATCCTGCCGATCTTGAAGGGGGGCGATGCCATGTCGCCCGAGATCGTCGCCATGTTCCCGGAGATCGCGCTGCCGCTTGTTGCGCCGGCCTACGATCGCGGCCGTTACCACCGCCATCTCCTGTCGGATGGCCGCGTTTCCACGGAGACGCTATGGGCTCGCGTCATTGATGACGCTGGCGCCGATACCGCGTTGATCCCGCCGTTCTGTCAGGTGGCCGCCCGCGTGCGACGAGCCGACGTCGAGCGGCTCGGAGCGCTCAGGCGGCAGCGCCTTGTCGAGGCCGGGCTGCACGAGGGGGCCGAGGCGCGAGTATGGGAGAATGAGGAGACCATCGCCTGGGTCTGGCAGGCGCTGGGCTATCGGGCGGCGTCTTACCGATACGCCATCGATCACTTCCAGGTAGAGGCTCCCTCCAGCCAGTTGCTTGCCGCCAACCGCGCCTACGATACGCTGGTCTTCTCGAAATGCGTCGGGGCGCCGTCGATCCGGACTGCAATACCGCGCGGACTGGGGAGGCACTCTCGTCTCATGAGCACGCCCGATCCCTTCGACGAGCCGGTCTTGCAGAAATAAGCCTCAGTCGACGAGCGCTGGCCGGCATTCAAGTCCTGAAAGGGCCGTTTCGGCGCGACCGCGCCCGTCGAGATCACCGGCAAACAGGCGGACCAGCACGAATCCGGTATCGACCGGCAACGACATCGTCTCGATCGAATCGATACCTGCCGACTGGCGGGCAGCGTCCAGCGCGGCGGTGCGGCCGACCAGCAGATCGATATGGGCGCTACGCAGGTCTTCTCGGGACAGGGTCGCAAGAATCCGGCCGTCGTCCGACATCGCCGCGATTGACCAGTAGGTACCGGGCATGGCGCCAGAGAGCCGCATCGGCCCTGTGTCGGCATCGAAGCGGCAGATGGCATTCAGGAAAGCAGGGTCCAGATCGGCGACGGTGTTGCCGTCGTCGACCCGCACGAGCTTGCCGTCCGCGGCGGTCGTATCGACGCCGGTAAAGGCCAGGTCGCGTGAATGGCCAGGGGCGAGAAGGACCGCGCCGATGTGCGTGAGGCCGGCGACACAGAGCATGGCAGCGAACCAGCGGAGGCCAGTGTCGATCATGATGCGTCCCCTTCCTGACAGCCCAGGGAGGTCACCGATGGCAGCTGGTCGCCGCTTGGCGCCCGCGCGGCGAGGGTCGGCGAGTAGAGGCGCAGCGTCAGACGGAGACTGGAAAGGCCGCTGGTCGCGACGAAGTCGCCGGGCCGGACAGCATGCCCGATCGATATGCGAACCTGCCGCGTCGACTCGAACGTCATGGCGTCGAGCGAGGTGAAGCCGAAACGGCGGGCCGGATTGCGGGGAAGACGGCCGTCTCGATCGGAAACGGTCAAGGTCCACAGCACACCCTGGGGCATCGGGCCTGCGACGAGATAGGCACAAGCCGCATCGAGTGGCTTGTTGTCGGCATCCACCTCGGTGATGAGTTCGATGCCTTCGCTTGGCCCGAGACCGCCACCACCACGCCGGGCGGCCCGCGCCGCCTCATAGGGGTTGGTCTTGGCGCCGTCGTCCAGCATGGACCACTGGCCAATGCTGCGGGCGCTGTCGAAACGGAGACTGCCGACCGCCCACCACGCCGAGGCGAGGCCGAGGAGAATGCCGGCAAGCGTAATCAGGATGAAGCGGAGGATGGATAGCACGGGCACGACCGGGTCAGCGAGGAGCCGCGTCGGATGCACCGAGCAGCGAAAGGCCGTTGAGAAGGATGTTCGATCGCCCGGACACAGACGGCGTTGCGAGGGCGAGCGGCTCGGCGGCGGTCGCCGGATCGAGGGCCGCCTCCCGAGCCTTGGCCTCCGGAGCGCGGGCACGCATACTGGCGCCGACGTCCCGGATCACCGCCACCGCTGCCGGCGTGAGCGACTGTGGCGAAACGGTACTCCCGGATGGAGCCGCGGCCACCGCCGTGGGCTTGCCGATTGAGGTGACCAGATCGGCCGGTACCGGTACCCCCGGGATCGGCTTGAAGGCGAGGCCGGCATGGACCGGTTCCATGATGGCGTGCCAGGTTATGGCGGGCAAGCTGCCGCCGGTCATGTTGGCCGTGGATGTGTAGTCGTCGTTGCCAAACCAGACAGAGGCCGCGTACCAGCCGGTGTAGCCAACGAACCAAGCATCGCGGTAGGCCTGCGTCGTCCCCGTCTTGCCGGCCTGCATCTGGCCAGGAAACTTCGCCTTGCCACCGGTACCGGCGTTCACCACGCCCGACAGCACGCTATTCATCTCGTAGGCGATCTCCTCGGGCAGGACCTGTTCGGGCGGAGGTTCGTCGCGCGCCCGGTCGTAGGTGACGACGCCGGCCCGAGTCTTGGTCCACTCGATGGCGTAGGGCGTCGCCTTGACGCCGCCGGTGGCAAAGCCCGTATAGGCGCCGACCATGTCGAGCGCGGTGACCTCAGCCACCCCGAGCGGCAGGGCGCGAGTGATCTTCAGCTCCGTGCGGATGCCGAGCTTGTGCGCCGTATCGACGATCTTGCCGCGCCCAAAGCTCTCGGCCAGCCGCACCGGCACGGTATTGATCGATTTGGCGATGGCCGTACGCAGTGAAATGCGCCCCGAATAGGAGCGGCCATAGTTGCGCGGGCTCCAGTTGCCGATGGTGATCGGCGCGTCGGAAATCATGTCGTCCGGCGCGTAGCCGTTCATGAAGGCCGTGGCGTAGACGAAAGGCTTGAACGACGAGCCGGGCTGGCGCAGCGCATAGACGGCACGGTTGAACAGGCTCTCGCCGTAATCGCTGCCGCCGACCATGGCGCGAACGGCCCCGTCGAGGCTCTGCACGACGGTCGCCGCCTGCTTCACCCTGTATTGTTGGCCATATTGCCGAAGGCTGTCGGCGATCGCCGTATCGGCTGTCTTCTGGATGGCCGGGTCGAGCGTGGTCCGGACGGTGATGGTGCGATCACCGGGCGGGGCAATGCGCTTCACTTCCTCGAAGGCCCAGTCGAGGAACCAATCCGGCGCGTTGCCGTTCGCCGAGGGCACCGGCGTTGACGGGTTGCGGCGGGCGGAAGCCACCTGCGCCTCGGTCATGAAGCCGGCCTCGACGAGGTTGGACAGTACCTGGTTGGCGCGGGCGCGAGCGGCGGCGATGTTGTTGTTGGGCGAATATTTGGTTGGCGCCTTGTACAGGCCCGACAGCATGGCCGCCTCGGCCAGTGTCAGCGTCTTGACCGACTTGCCGAAATAGAATTCCGAGGCCGCCGCGACGCCGTGCGTGCCGCCGCCCATATAGGCACGGTCGAGATAGAGCTTAAGGATCTCGTCCTTGGAAAGCTGCGCCTCGAGCCAGAGGGCCAGATAGGCCTCGTTGATTTTGCGCTGGAGAGTGCGCTCGTTGCTGAGGAACAGGTTCTTGGCGAGCTGCTGGGTGATTGTCGAGCCGCCCTGTACGACACCACCGGCCCTGGCATTCGATACGATGGCGCGGAAGGTGCCAAGCGGGTCGATGCCAAAATGGTCGTAGAAGCGCCGGTCCTCGGTGGCCAGCGTTGCCTCGATGAGATAGGGCGGCATCGCCGAGAGCGGCACGCTGTCGTCGAGGAACATACCTCGCCGGCCGATGAGGGCGCCGGCTTTGTCCTCGAAGGTGACGGCATAGTCGCCGCGCGCCCGCCAGTCGCCCTCCGTCGCCTTGAAGGCCGGAATGGCGAACAGCAGCAAAACGATGGAGCCGGCAGCGCCGAGCGTGGTTCCCTCGGACGCCAGTTCGAACAGCGCGCGCTTCCAGCCGCGCATGCGGATCAGCCCGGAATAGTCGACGAGACTACCCCAAAAACGCGAGAAACCCTGCGAAGCGTTCCAGGCAGCCGAATCGACAAAGGCGTCGATTCTGAGGAGCCAGAGGCGCCAGCGCGGATTGCTCTTGAATTCCGGCACGGTACGGCCCAAGCGTTAGGAATGTTCGGAAGCTGAAAACTAACCTTTTCCGGCCCCGGTTACCAGATCGCAGAGAAAAAGATGGCAGACGATACCGGCAAAGACCAAGGCCTGCCTTTCTGGCGCACCAAAAGCCTCGAGGAAATGACCGACGCCGAGTGGGAAAGCCTGTGCGACGGCTGCGCCCGCTGCTGCCTCAACAAGCTCGAGGACGAGGACACCGGCCGCATCGTCTACACCGACGTTGGTTGCTCGCTGCTCGATGGCGAAAGCTGTCGCTGCGGCGATTACGCGCATCGCTCCGAAAAGGTGCCGGAATGTGTCCGCCTGACGCCGCGCGAGGTTCGCACGCTTACCTGGCTACCGACGACATGCGGCTATCGCCTCGTCGCCGAGGGGCGCGACCTCTACGACTGGCATCCGCTCGTCTCCGGCGATCCGGACAGCGTCCATCGGGCCGGCGTGTCGGTGCGCGGCAAGACGGTGCGCGAGCAGGACTGGCCCGTGGATGAGTGGCAGGACCGTATCGTCACTTGGCCGATGCGGCTGCCGGGGTTCCTGGGCCGCAAGAGGCGACGGCGGGCCTAGGAGGCAGGGCTTCGGATGCACGTTACGCAGCCGGTTTGAAGAATCATGGCTCCGCATGCGAGTCCATAGGCAGGCATGATACCTTGATGGCTGCGGCCCCGCGCCGCCGATCCGCCGAGGGCGACGAGTCCGTCTGGCGCTTTGACCATGGCCTTGGCGCCACCGGCAACCTCGAGACCGACATGGGCGGTCGTGATGCCTTTGGCGAACTTGCCCTTGGCACGGTGCGGGCAAAATCCTCACATGCCGCTTGGTGTTCGAACCGGGGGTGCGACGGATACGATGCGCACTCGGAGGAGTGCCTGCAGCCTTGCTTGAGGCATGCGGAAGGCGGACGACCAGTCGGCCGGGGGCCTCACCCACTGGCTAAGGCGCGGGCGATGTGACAGAGAGCGGAAGATCCGTTCGGGAAAGGCCGGCAGATATGGTGGACTTCGA